>NZ_JAHUTG010000012.1:0-192419 GCF_020889545.1 Rhodococcus sp. I2R | reverse complement strand
ACTCGCCGAAGGCAAAACCAAACGCGACATCATTCGCTGCCTCAAACGAGCCGTCGCCCGCGAAATGTTCCAACTCCTCACCCACAAAACCACCGCTTGACACTCATAGGAGCATCACATGCGCGAAGCGCCTACCGACGCACTCACCAACGAGCTGGTCCGCACATTCAACCGGGTTCGGTCGGCGCGGAAGAGATCCACGGAGTATTCGACCGGCCTTGCCTGCTGGTCGTAGCCGATGCGCTCGAGCTTGAGCACCGCCGTGCCCTCGGGTTGTCCGAGCAGCGCCCCAGCGGGAGCAGACAGCGTGGCCAGTTCGATCGACTCATCCGCCATGCAGACCGAAATCCCGAGCTTGTTTCGCAGCGTCTCGTAGACCGAGTTCAGCGGCGTCTCGAGCACCCGCCCGCAGATGCTGCCGCTGAGATACATCTGCTCGAGCGAGAGGGTGTCGCCGTCGGCAAACCGCAAGCGCAGCAACGACACTGCCGGTTCCTCGCCCAGCACCCGGGCCGCATCGGCCGAGGGAGTCGCCATGCGCGCTGAAATCACCTTCGTCCCGTCACGAAAACCTTGCTCGTGCAACATCTGCGGCACGCCCTTGACCGTGTTGAGGCTGCGCAGCAACCGTCGGCTCTGACACACCGACAGCGCGCTCTCCGGCGAGGGTGATCCTGGCACCACCGAGGTCAGGTATGCACCGCCGGCGCGGCCCTTCATACGACGGATCACCCCGTCGCGTTCGAGCAGGTCCATGGCTTTGCGGACGGTGGTACGCGAGGTCCCCAGCCGCTCCGCCAACTCACGCTCGGGCGGCAGACGGGGCACCGAGCGCTGCTCGAGCTCGGCCACCAACCGAAGCAGGGCGGCATGGGTGTGTTCCATGATCAGCAACGGTTCACCTCCGATAACAAGTTAGGACAAACCTAGCCCCCACAGAACCGATTCAACGTTCATCTACCTGCAGTTTTACGCACGATTAACACCGCTGGTGTCCTATGTCATTCGACCCCCGCCATGCGTTACACGCAGTTCACACACGACGAGCAAAACCAGAAATGGTCTACGAGCATCGTTCTCCACGTCAGAGAAAACTCCTACCGAAGGGTGCACCACTGTGGACGATTCCCGGTCGGCTCGCGCCGCCCTCGGCGTGACGCTCGCCCGCTCGGCGGGAGAAATCGCCCGCCGCTGGTTCGACACCTCAGCCCTCACCGTCGAGGCAAAACAGGACGGTTCCCCTGTTACGCAGGCCGATCGCGAGATCGAGCAACACATCAGAGACGCCGTCGCACAGCACTTCCCCACCGACAGCTTCCTCGGCGAGGAGTTCGAGGAGACCATCGGCACATCCCAGTACCGCTGGATCGTCGACCCCATCGACGGAACGAAGTCCTTCGTACACGGAGTTCCGCTGTACGCCAACCTGATCGCGTTGCAGGAAAAGGAAGAGATCGTCTTCGGGGTCATCAACATCCCCAACGCCGACATCCTCATGCACGCCGAGCGCGGCAAGGGCTGCTGGAAAAACGGCACTCGGGTGCACGTCTCGGACCGCACAGAACTCGACGGCGCCTACGTCATGGCTACGTGGCTCGAGGACTGGCACCCCGATGTCATCGTCGACCTGCACGCCGCAGGCGCAGTACTACGAACCTGGGGCGACGCCTACGGCTACATGATGGTCGCGTGCGGCCAAGCCGAGGCGATCGTCGACTACACCACGCAGACATACGACCTCGCTCCCATGCCGGTCATCATCGAGGAAGCCGGCGGCATGTTCACCTCGCTCGACGGTGCGCGAGATTTCGATTGCGGCAACGGAATTGCGTCCAACGGCGCAGTTCACGACTCGGTTCTCAAAATAGTCAACCAAGGATGACGCACATGAAAGAGTACATTCGCGGCCTGAGCCGGCAGAGCATCATGACCTTCTTCGGCGGCACCTACGCAGTGGCGCTGCTCTTCGCCCTGTTCCCACCGCTCTACATGTGGGGCAGCGGAATTCGCTACGAGATCCTCGGCGTTCCGTTCGCCATCATGTACTGGCTGATCAACGGCCTCGTCCTCGGATTCACCCTGTGGGGCCTCTACATCGTCGAGGACATCCGCGGCGAACTCGACGAAGACCTCCTGCCCGAAACCCACCCCCTCACTGGAGAATGACATGTTGATCATGCTGGGAATGCTCGGCGTCTTCTACGCCATCGTCATCTTCATCCTCTACACCACCCAACAGAAGACCTCCCCCACCTTCGACGAGTACTCCGTCGGCGGCCGCAGCTACGGCCCCTGGTACGTCGCGATGAGCTACGTCAACTCGTGGTGGCCAGGAGCGGTGTTCATCGCCTTCTTCGGACTCGCCAGCGGCGCAGGCGTGTTCGGCCTCTACGGTCTCGCGTACTCGAGCCTCGGCGTCGCGATGATGTACTTCATGGCCACCCGCGCCTGGCGGTGGGGCGCGAAATACAACCTCCGCTCCCAACCCGACCTGCTGGGCCTACGCTTCAACTCCCGCGGCACCAAGATCATCGCCAGCGTCATCGGCATCGTCTCGCTCTTCCCGTGGGTCGTGCTCGGCATGCAGGCACTCGGTGAAGTCTTCCAGATCGCCAGCGCCGGAGCATGGTCCGTCACCACGTGTCTGTTCGTCGGCTTGGCCGTCATCGTCATCCGCCAGTACTGGACCGTCAAGATGGGCATGCGCGGCCTCATCATGACCGACATGTTCCAGGGCATCGTCGCCTACGTCTTCTCCGCCGCGCTCTGCCTGATCCTGCTCTCCGGTATCGCCGGCGGCCCGATCAGCTTCGCCACCCTCGGAGACGTCGCCGACGAATACCTCCGCGTCCCCGGCGACGGCGACTCCTACGGCCCGTTCTACCTCTTCGCCCTCATCTTCACCGGTGTCGTCGGATCACTGTGCTGGCCGACGAGTTTCCAACGCATCTACACCGCGTCGAGCGTGCGTGCGGTGAAGGCGGGCACCATCCGCACCGTCCTCATCTCCGGTGTCTTCTACTCCCTGCTCATGCTCGTCGGCATCGCTAGCACGGTCATGCCGGCCGTCGCCGAATCACCGCAGACCGGCTGGTTCACCATCATGGAGAGCTACGGCGGAACGTGGCTGCTCGGACTCGGCGCCACCATGGTGTTCGCCGCATCCATGGGTCACATCGACGGCAGCGTCCAGGTCTGCGGCCTGCAGATCGCCAACGATCTCGTGAACTCCAACAAGCGCAGGCTCACCGACAGCCAGCTCACCAAGGTGGCCAAGGGCAGCATGCTCGCGTTCATGGCGGCCGCGGCGATCGTCGCCTACGCCACGTTCAACATGACGCGTCTGCAGCTCCTCGCGCAGATCTCGTATCAGGGCGTCGTGCAGCTCGCCATCCCACTGTTCCTCGGCGTGTTCTGGCGCGGCGGCAACGGCAAGGGCGCGATCGCCGGCATGCTCTCCGGCTTCACCACCGCGCTGGTCCTCACCGCGATCTACCCGGACGACATCGCCGGGCTCGGCAGCCTCACCGGCGGCGTCGTCGGCATGGCCGTCAACCTGGCCGTTTTCCTCATCGTCTCCAAGGCCACCGGCACCACGGACGAGGAGAAGGCACGCGTCGACGCGATGTTCGAGGTCGGCAAGCGCCCCACCCGCACCGCCCCCGTCGACCTGTCCTTCGAGGACCAGATCGAGGAACTCGCCACCAACCCCGCTCCGGAGAAAATCTGATGCACTTCATGTCCGATTTCGACGCGCTGTCCTCGATCGGTGCCACCGCCAATGGCGGTGTGCACCGGGAGGCAGCGACTGCGGACGACGGTCGAACCAGGCGGTTCCTCGCCGACTGGTTCGACCGGCACGGCCTCACCACCACCGTCGACGCTGTCGGAAACATGTACGGCAGCATCGAGTTCGTGCCCGGCGCACCGTATGTGCTCGTCGGCTCGCATCTCGACAGCCAGCCGACGGCCGGAAAGTACGACGGCGCCTACGGTGTCCTCGCCGCAGCCCACGCCGCACATCACATCAAGGAACACGTCGAACGTGGTTCTCTCACTCCGCAGTTCAACATCGCTGCGGTCAACTGGTTCAACGAGGAGGGCTCCCGCTTCTCACCCAGCCTGATGGGGAGCGGGGTCTTCATCGGCAAGTTCGACGCCGAGGATATCCTGAAGGTCACCGACCGCGCCGGCATCAGCGTCCGAGACGCCCTGTCCGATATCGGTTTCCACGGCGACGGTACCGCGCCCGAGGCCGTCTCCTACGCCGAGATCCACATCGAGCAGGGCCCGATCCTCGAAACCGAAGGCGCGACCATCGGGATCGTGACCGCCAACTGGGCGGCTCGCAAGTACTCGATCACCGTGCACGGCGAGCAATCGCATACCGGTGCCACGCATATGGCACTGCGTCACGACGCGTTGGTCGGCGCCAGCAAGATCGTCCTCGCCGCCCGGGAACTCACCACGCAGTTCCCCGACGGTCTACTGTTGGCGTCGGTCGGGCAATTCGACGTCGAACCCAACTCCCCCATCGTCGTACCGTCGAAGGTCACCATGGCCGTCGACGTCAGATCGTCGGATCCCGACGTGCTCGAGCAGGCGCACGACATGCTGCTCGCGGCCATCGCTCAGGAAACCGAGGTGCACATCAGCATCGACACCTCCGCGCTGCGCCCGTCCACCAGTTACCAGAGCGAGGGCGTCGAAGTCGCCGAGGAGGCTGCGAAGGATCTCGGCCTGTCGTATCGCCGGATGCTCACCATGGCCGGCCACGACTCGGTGAACCTGAAAGACATCGTCCCGACGGTCATGCTGTTCGTCCCCAGCCTCGACGGCATCTCGCACAGCGAGAAGGAACTGACCCGCGAAAACGACCTGCTCGACGGCGTGAAGATCCTCACCGAGACTGTCGCCCGCATGGTTCGAGGCGACATCGGCGACGTAAAAGCTACAGAACTCGCGAGCGTAGGAAGTAGGCAGACATGATCGACTTGTCGGGCAAGACTGCAGTGGTCACGGGCGGCTCCCGCGGGATCGGACGGGCGGTGGCCACCACGCTGGCTGCGGCCGGGGCGCGGGTGGTGATCGCCGACCGCAGCGACGCGCTCCGCACCGACGGCAACTCGACCTCGGACATCATCACCGCAGCCGGCGGCACAGCCGAGTCCGTCCTGCTGGACATTTCCGATTCTCAGCAGGTCGACGCCGTGTTCGGTGGTATTGCAACCCGGTTCGGCATCGACATTCTCGTCAACAACGCCGGGGTGCTGAGCGCAGGGACGGTGCTCGAGACCACCGACGAGTCCTGGCGGTCGATGTTCGCGGTCAACGTCGACGGCACCTTCTTCTGCACTCGGGCGGCGATCAGGCACATGGTCGAGGCCGGCAAGGGTGGCAAGGTGGTCAACGTCGCGTCGATCAGCGGGCTGCGCGCCAACCCAGGTTTCGCGGGCTACTGCGCGGCGAAGGGCGCGATGGTCAACTTCACCCGCCAGGTCGGCATCGACTACGCACCCCTGGGCATCAACGTCAACGGTGTCGCGCCGGGCTTCGTCGAAACCGATATGACCGCGATCTACGACGCGTCCATCCGGGGCGCGTTGGAAGCGCAGACACCCAACGGCAAGTGGGCCGATCCGCAGCACATCGCCGACACCGTGCTGTTCCTGTCCTCCGCACTCTCCGATCACATCTGCGGCGAGATGGTGGCCGTGGACGGCGGCTGGCTGGTCGGCACACCCGTTGTCCCACTATCGGTGTCAGCAGCGGTATCGGCATGAAAGGCGCTCGATGAATCCCCTTCTCACCTCGTCCACAGCGGAGATCCGTCAGGCTTTCCGTACCGGCGAGACCACTCCCGTGGAACTGCTGGACGCGACCCTCGAACACCTCGCAATCACCGATCCGGTGATCAATGCGATTGCGTACGTGGACGAATCGGGCGCACGAGCAGCAGCTCAGACCGCGACGGAACGCCTGCAATCCGGACGCGCCCTCGGGGACCTCGACGGCATTCCGGTGACCATCAAGGACAGCGTGCATGCGGTCGGGATGCCGTGGCGGCACGGTATCGCGGCGAATGCGGATCTGCCGATGTCCACCGTCGACGCTCCTCCAGCGGCGCGGTTGAAGGAGGCGGGCGCCGTCATTCTCGGCAAGACGACAATGCCCGACATGGGCATGATGGCCGCCGGCATCAGCTCCCTGTACGGAATCACCCGTAATCCCTGGGACCTCTCCCGCAATACCGGCGGGTCGAGCGCAGGCGCGGGAGCGTCTCTGGCGTCGGGCATCGGTTTCGGTTCTGTCGGTTCCGATATCGCCGGCTCGGTGCGGCTACCGGCCGGGCACTGCGGACTCGTTGCGCTCAAGCCGACGCAGGGACGAATCCCGCACACTGCGCCGTCGACCATGCGCTCGGCCGGTCCGATGGCACGCAGCGTCGACGATCTGATCGACCTCTACCGCGTCATCAGCCAGCCCGATCCGCGGGACACCTGGAGCCTGCCGCCCGAGGACACCTCAGGCATACACGCGGCTCTCGCCCCTGCCGGGCTTCGCATCGGCGTCATGCTCGACATGGGCTACGGCACCACCATTTCCGACGAAGTACTGCGCGTGGTCCGTTCAGCAGCAGCGCAACTGACTGCAGCGGGCGCCCTGGTCACCGAAATGCCGCCAATCTTCGGCGAGGATCCGTACCCGGCACTCGATCGACTGTTCCAGGTGCGTGCTCGTACCGAGTGGGAGTCCATTCCCGAGGATCGGCGGTCGCAGGTTCTGCCTGCTGTAGCGGACTGGGCCTCGGCGGCAGCAAATTATTCTGCGGCCCAGTTCTCGCGGGATACCGAGGCGGTGATGCGTGCACAGGAGATCGTGCGAGCGAGGACGAGCGAGTTCGATTTCGTGATCAGTCCGGTCATTCCCACTGTCGGGTTCGCGGCCGAGGAGGTGGGGCTCGATCCGGTGCAGCCGCTCGGTCACTGCGGTTTCACGGCGTGGTTCAACCAGACTGCTCAGCCTGCGTCGGCGTTGTGCTTCGGCTTCAGTGAGCACATGCCCGTCGGGATTCAGGTGGCCGGGTCGCGGTTCGCGGATCAGGCGGTGCTGCGGCTGACGAAGTGGCTCGAAGGTGCACGAGAGATCGAGATGAACTGGCCGACAGCTGTGGCCGCGGACAAGATCGGAGCACTCGGATGACAGTTCGACAGACATTGAGCGAGTTGGGCGTGTGGGCCTCCGCCGAACTGACGCTGGACCCCGGGACGACGATGGCAAGCCCGAGCTGGTGGGGTGCCGACTCCGAGCGCTATTCGGCCCGGTCTTCTGTGGCCGACGCGACTGCCGGTTCGGCTGCGTTCGTCAAGGTCATGGAACCGCATGCCCGTGACTACGTCGACTTGGGCGCAACCTTCGCGGCCGCCGAGGCCGCTGGTGGTGCAGGCATCGGACCAAAGATCTTCATCTCCGACGCCGACTCCGGTGTGCTCGTGATGGAGGACTTCACCGGCATGTGCCATACCGCAACACTGGATCTGTTCGACGAGGATGCCAACGTCGAGAAGCTGGTCGCGTTGCGGAAATCGGTGCACGGTGTGGACGGGGTCAAGCGTCGGGCTTCGGTGTTCGACGACCTCACGCATGCTCGGAATCTGGTCGAGAAGGTCGGCGGCGCGTTACCCGCGGACTTCGACTGGATGCTGCGGACTCTTGGCCCTGCGCAGGCCCGGATCGCGAGCGCCGGCTGCGACGTTGTCCCCTGCCATGGCGATGGGAACGTCTCCAATGTCCTGGTGCTCGACGACGGCAGCATGCGGCTCGTTGACTGGGATGTCGCGGCCATGATGGACCCGCTGCAGGACATCGGAGTGTTGTTGGCGGAGATTCGTCCGTTCGATTCCGATGCGCGCGAGGTGTTCGAGATGGCGTGGGGATCGTTCGACAGTGCACTGTTCGACCGCGCCCGGATCTACGGCATCGCGGACTCGCTGCGGTGGGCGTTGATCGGATCGTTCGCAGACGCGATGAGGCCCGGCACGCACGAGTATTCGAAGTTCTCCGACTGGCAGTTCCTGCGGGCACGCGCTGGACTGCGCGACCCGCATTTCGACGACCGAGTACGGAACATCTGAGGTGGACATGAACGAGATCGCACTGGGATCTGCCCGCACCGAACCCGAACGGCAAGTGGAGAAGGCACTCGCTGCCATCGCGGAGTGGGAGGGCCGGAACATCACCTACACTCCGGTGCCCGGCGGGTTGATGAACAGCAACTGGCGTATCACCGTCGACGGGAAGCCGAAGCGCTACTTCATGAAGCTGCCTGGTGCGGGGTCGGAATCGTTCATCGACCGTTCGCTGGCCAACGAGGCAGCGCGGCGGGCGGGTGCACTCGACATCGGCCCCGAGGTGGTCCTCTTCGACCCCGTGACCGGTGTGGAGGTCATCGAGTTTCTCGAGGAGTATCGGGCGTGCACCAACGGCGATCTCAAGCGACCGGAGGTGCCGTTGGGCATCATCGACCTGTATCGGGTGTTGCATTCCGGGGACCAGCTCAGTGTCACCAAGACGATCTTCGACATGATCGATGAGCATCTCGACCAGGTCAACGAGCTCGGTGTGCGGCTCCCCCGCGATGCCGATGTGATCCTCGGCGAATACGGCCAGGCGAAGCAGGCGATGCTCGCCTCCGGCTTGGATCTGGTTGCGTGCCATAATGATCCAATGCCCGGCAACATTCTCGTTGCACCAGGTAAGCCGATGAAGTTGGTCGACTACGAGTTCGCGTCGAACAACGATCGGGCGTATGAGCTGGCGGTGATGGTCACCGAGATGTTCTACGGTGAGCAGCAAATCATGGAGCTGATCGAGGAGTTCTACGGCAGAGCCGAGTGGTCGATGATCTCCCGAGTGCAGGTGTGTAGCGCGCTCGCCGACGTCAAGTGGGGTCTGTGGGGATGCATGAACCACAAGCTCAGCAACGCATGGGATTTCGACTATCACAAGTACGGTGCGTGGAAGCTGGCGCGGGCGCGGCTGAAGATGGCCGATCCGCGGTGGGCGTTCTGGCTGCAGGGGTTGTGAGGTGGCTATCCTCGATCGTGTCGGAGCGTTGAATGTCAACGGATTCGATGCATCCTCCATTGATGCGCTGGATCCCCGCACTCGTGAGCTGATAGATCGTCGTCGCCGAGTTCTCGGGCCCGCGTACCACCTGATGTACGAAAAGCCGCTCGAGCTGGTGCGCGGTGAAGGCGTGTACGTCTACGACGCCGACGGCACCCGCTACCTGGACATGTACAACAACGTCGCGAGCGTCGGGCATTGCCATCCGCGGGTGGTGGAGGCGGTCAGTCGGCAGATGTCGCTGATCAACACGCATACGCGGTATCTGCATGATGCGGTGATCGGATATGCGGAGGACCTGGTCGCGACGTTTCCCGACGAGCTGACGACGGCGATGTTCACGTGCACGGGGTCGGAGGCGAACGATCTGGCTCTTCGTATCGCACGGCACGCGACCGGACGGCAGGGTGTCATCGTCACCGAAAGCGCCTATCACGGTGGGACAGTGGATGTGGCGGCGTGTTCACCGTCGATGGGTCCTTCGTCGGTGCGCGATGCGCCCTGGGTGCGGACGGTCCCGGCCCCGGATGCGTATCGCGTGGATGGGGATCTGGGGACGTGGTTCGCCGAGCATGTGCAGGTGCAGATCGACGACCTCCAGGCGTCGGGAATCGGCTTCGCAGCCTTGTTGATCGATTCGATCTTCGCCTCCGACGGAGTGTTGCCGGAGCCGACGCCGTTCTTGAAGCCGGCTGTCGACGCTGTGCACGTTGCGGGCGGGCTGTTGATAGCCGATGAGGTGCAGCCGGGGTTCGGGCGGTTGGGGTCGTCGATGTGGGGTTTCGAACGGCATGGGTTGTTGCCGGATATCGTGACGATGGGTAAGCCGATGGGCAACGGGATGCCGATTGCGGGATTGGTGATGCGGGGTTCGTTGGCCGAGGAGTTCGGTCGGGACTTGCGTTACTTCAACACGTTCGGTGGGAATCCGGTGACGATCGCGGCCGCACAGGCGGTGCTGGACGTGATCCGTGACGACGGGCTCGTGGCGAACTCGGCCTTGATGGGTACGCTCATGCTGGCAGGACTCCGAGAGACCGCCGATCGCGTTGATTCCGTCGGGGACGTCCGGGGTGCGGGTTTGTTCGTGGGCGTCGAGTTCGTCGGGCCTGGTGGGGAACCGAATCCGTCCGAGGCACTGCGCGTGGTCAACTCCATGAAGGAACGCGGGGTGCTGATCTCGGCCACCGGTTCGTACGGAAATACATTGAAGATCAGACCGCCGTTGACCATCGAGGCGGCGGACGTCGACCTGTTCCTCGAAGAGTTCGCAGGGGTCGTGGCCTGACCAGCCGTCAGTGGGCGATCGAATGCACCGACCCCAACGAAGCAAGCGTCATCTCTGCCACGTGTTCGAGTTGACGCCGCGTTGCGCCGTCCCGGGCACGCTGGGACATGCCCTGAATGATCACGCCGATGAATTCCGCGACATCGACCGGGTCCCATGACGGAGGCAGGATGCCGTCGGCGACGTTCCCGGTAATGCGTTCCGCCAACAGGGACACGTTGGCATTGCGCATGTCGCGCAATCGATCTGCGATGCCTCGGTTGGCGTCGGTGACGCCGACGGCCGAACTGATGATCAGACAGCCGCCCGGGCACGACTCGTCGGTGTAATGCGACGCCGCGTCGTACAGCAGTCTCGAGATCAGCTTGGCCGCGTCGGGCTCCTCGGCGAATGCCCGGTCCATGAAGTCGCCTCGAGTGGCGAGATATCGCTCGATCGTGGCGAAGAACAGCCCTTCCTTGCCACCGAATGCGCTGTAGAGACTCGGCGGGTTGATGCCCATCGCGCTGGTGAGCATCGAGACCGAGGTGCCCTCGTATCCGTGCTCCCAGAAGGCGAACATCGCCTGATCCAGCGCTGCGTCGACATCGAACTTCCGCCCCTGTCCTCGTACGCCGGCCATAGGCCCTCCTGGTCTCGAATCTCGTCCTGCTCCGGAAACTGTGATCTAGTCTACTCCTGTAGCGATCGATAAACGAATCCCTTACGCTTCTGCAAGAACTTCGGTTCGGCACAGCACGGAAGAGAGCGAATACAGCCCGAGAGTGCATATCACCGTCCAGGGGGATCGAAATGCGTAGTGCCGCTTCATTCAAACTCGGACTCAGTCACAGCGCGGATACCGACTCGGCGTGGAAGGTCGAGGCCATCAAGCAGATCGAATACCACGTCATCGCCGCACGCAACTTGTTCAGCCCGGAGAACACCCAGCTGCTGGACGGCTGCAGCGCAGCACCGTTGACCAGGGGAGACAGACGCCTCATCGTCATCGACTCCAATGTCGACCGCATCCACGGCGATCGCATCAGAGGATACTTCGAGCACCATGGAGTGGCCGCGTCGTTCGTGTCGATGCGCGCCGACGAAACGGTGAAGGAATGGAGCTCGGTCATCCGCGTCGTCGACGCGATGAACGGGTTCGGTATCGACCGACGTCGCGAGCCGGTCATCGCCATCGGCGGCGGTGTACTGCTCGACGTCGTCGGATTCGCCGCGAGCGTCTACCGGCGCGGCACCCCGTACATCAGAATTCCCACCACCCTCATCGGACTCGTCGACGCCGGAGTGGGCGTCAAGACGGGCGTCAACTACGGCATGGGCAAGAACCGCCTGGGAACGTACGCCCCCGCCATCGCCACCTACGTGGACCGCGCATTCCTGCGGACCCTCGACGACCGGCACCTGTCCAACGGCCTCGCCGAGATTCTGAAGATGGCGCTGATCAAGTCGGTCGACCTGTTCGAGTTGCTCGAAACCTACGGTCAACGCCTGATCGACGACAACTTTCAAGGAACCTCCACCGAACTCGACACTGCTGCAACACAAGTCATCGCCGAATCGATCCACCTCATGCTCGAGGAGCTCCAACCGAATCTGTGGGAGTCCTGCCTGGAGCGGTGTGTGGACTACGGCCACACGTTCTCACCGACGCTCGAGATGGAGGCTCTGCCTGCTCTGCTGCACGGCGAGGCAGTCAGCATCGACATGGCGCTCACCTCCGCACTCGGGTTCCTGCGCGGAAGCCTCAGCAGTGATGACCTGGACCGAATTCTGACGGTGATGAAACGACTCGGCCTCCCCGTCTGGAACGACGTGCTGTCCACGGAAGGCGTACTCGACGCCGCACTCGCAGACACCGTTCGCCATCGTGACGGACGGCAGAGACTGCCGCTGCCCGTCGGTATCGGCGGACACCATTTCGCCAATGACGTGACGAACGAGGAGATCGCGTCCGCGCTGTCCCTGCTCGCGCGGAAGAACGCCGGTCTGCCTTTCAGCGGACCTTCGGTGTCGAAGGTCGCGTCATGAAGTGGGAAAACTTGTACATCGAGGGCTTCGGATCCTATCTACCCGAGAGCCGAGTACAGGCCGCCGCGATGGTCGCGGCGGGTCGGTTCGAGTCGGTCGAACACCAGAAGACCGGGCAGACATCGGTCGCGGTCTCGAACCCCGACCTCGGCGAAACCGCCCCGGACATGGCCGTCCTCGCAGGCCGAGCTGCCCTGCAGGACAGCGGAATCAACACTGACGAGATCGATCTGCTCGTCCACGCCGTCGTTCTGCACAACGGTCTCGAGGCCTGGAACTGCGGTGCCTACATCCAGAACGAACTCGGCATCGACGACTGCCTGCCCATCGAGATCCGCACCGCATGCGCCGGAGCGATCGTGGGCATGGAGATGATCGGTCGCTGGTTCGACGGACGCGGCAAGGGTTTGGTGACTGCTTCCGACGCCTGGCGTATGCCGCTGTTCGACCGGTGGAAGTCCGATAGCGGTCTCGTCTACGGAGACGGTGCGGCCGCCGCCGTCGTGGGCCCCGATCCCGGCCCGTTCCGCATCCTCTCCACGTCCGTGGTGAGCGATGCACACCTCGAACAGATGCACCGCGGCCACGACAGCCTGAACATGCCGGTCTACGACACCGACGGACCCATCGACCTGCGAGCACGCGTCGCCGGCTTCGCCGAAACACACACCATCGACGAGTTCTGGTCACGCAACGCAGCAGCGTTGTCCCGTTGCGCCGAAACCGCACTGGGTGACTCGGCGACCCACCACGGCGAGATCAGCAGATGGATCGTCCCCAACTTCGGCAACGTTCTACTGCGCAAGCAGTGCTTCGAGCCCCTGAAGATCAAGCCCGACCAGACGCTGGTCGAACTCGGCCGCGAAATCGGCCACACCGGAGCCGCCGACCCACTGCTCGGCCTCGATCTGCTCCGGCGCACCGAGACTCTGCAACCCGGCGACCGAATCATGCTCACCGGCATCGGCGTCGGATTCACCTGGGGATGCGCAGTCGTCGAATACACCGGCCACGACAACACCACGAAGGGATAGAGCAATGGTCACCGAGACACGCAACGAAGCGCCCACTGTCAATGCGAACGCCGCCATCATCTGGATGCTGCTCGCAGTGTTCGGGGTGGGAACCGTCGAATACCTCGTCGCCGGAGTGCTGCAAGACATCTCTTCCGATGTCGGCGTGGACAATTCGACTGCGGGCCTGTTGATCACCATCTACGCCGTCACGGTCGTCATCGGCGGTCCGCTGCTCACCATCGCCACCACCCGTGTTCCTCGCACACCGCTCATCGTCGCCTTGATGGCCTTGTTCATCATCGGCAACATCGGCACCGCACTGGCCCCGAACTTCGCGACGCTGGTGATCTTTCGCGTCATCACCGCCCTCCCCCACGCCACGTTCTTCGCACTGTGCCTGGTCTTGGCAACCTCGTTGGTGGAACCGGAATTTCAAGGCCGCGTCATCGCACGAGTGACACTCGGCCTCAACCTCGCGACCGTCCTCGGCGTTCCGCTGGGGACGCTGATCGGCTCGCAGCTCGGCTGGCGCTGGTCGTTCGCCATCGTCGCACTCTTCCAACTGTTCGTCACCGCCGCCCTGATCGCCTCGACCCGACGCGCAGCACCGTCACACCACACCGGCAGTGTCACCTCGGAACTGAGCGTGTTCACCCGAGGTCCGGTGCTGTGGGCAATCGGCCTCACCGCGCTGAGCCAGGCCGCACTGTTCGTGGTGTTCACCTACATCGCCCCGTACCTCACCGATCACGCCGGAGTCTCGGCATCCACCGTCACCATCGTGCTGTTCGTCTTCGGTGTCGGCTCCGTCGTCGGCAACCAGCTCGGTGGGTACTTCGCAGACAAGGCCCTGGACAAGACGCTGTACACAGCGTTGACTGCACTCGCAGGTGCGCTCGTTGTCCTGTTCCTCTTCGGCGGCACAGCGTGGTTCGCCTTCGCGTGGATGTTCGTTCTCGGTGCCGCGGGCTTCTCGATCATTCCGCCACTGGCCTCCAAATTGATCGGCGCTGCCAGCGAAGCACCCCACCTCGCGGCCACCGTCAACATTGCCGGGTTCCAACTCGCCAATGCCGCGGGTGCCTGGATCGGCTCCATCGCCTTGTCGGGAGGCAGCAGCGTCTCGGTATTGCCTGCCATCGGTGCAGTTCTCGCCGTCGGCGCGGTGTTGCTGCTCTTCGTCAGTCGTCGTGCGGCCAGGGTGGCCGGATGAGAGCGGCCGTGATCGACGCGCCGCATTCGGTATCGATCGTCGAGCTCGACGACCCGGTCTGTGGCCCGGACGACGTCGTGGTCGCCGTCTCGTACGTCGGGTTGTGCGGCACGGATCTGGAGCTGCTGCACGGCACATCCTCGTACCTGACCGATGGGAAGACATCCTTTCCGCACCATTTCGGACACGAGTGGGTAGGCGTGGTCGACCGGACGGGCAGTGGCGTCCGCGATCTCGAGGCCGGTGACGCCGTTACCGGCAGCACCATGCTTTTCTGTCAGTCCTGCACGGCCTGCGGATCGGGTAAACGGAACCAGTGTTCGGATCTTCGCGAGGTCGGACTGTACGAACACGGCGGTGCTGCAGCACAATTCCTCGTCATGCCGCGGCGCGCCGTGGTCTCGCTGGGACGCGTGACAGCAGAACCCGAACATGTCCTCATCGAACCGCTGGTGACCGTACTCGAGGCTGTCGACGCGGCGTCGGTATCCCCGGGCGATCGGGTCCTCGTCGTCGGCGCGGGAACCATCGGAAGTCTCGCGGTGGCCATGCTGTCTCGCTACCCCGTCACGGTCGACATTCTCGAACCACGATGCATCGAGCACCTCGGCGCAAGCGCAGTGGCTCGCAGCTTCACCGAGGCCGACGCCCTGACCGGTCCCTACGACATCGTCGTGGAAGCATCGGGCGGCGTCGGCGCGCTGAACACGGCAATCGGGGTACTGCGTCCCGGTGGAAAGTGCATTCTGGTCGGCGTCGCCGCGCACTCGGAGGCCATCGACCCCGGAGCGGTTGCGCTGGCGGGTATCTCGATCATCGGGATTCGTCACGGTGTCGATCACTATCGCCGTGCTGCGGCGCTCTTCCCGCTGATTCGTCCCGCACTGGGGGCGCTCATCGACAGCGTGGTCCCGTTGTCCGATGTCAAAGCGGCATTCGATCGTCTCGAAAGCCACAGGACACGACCGAAAGTGGTGATCGCAGTTGAGTAGGTCCGGTTACACCGTCGTCACCGGGGCCAGCAGCGGAATCGGACGCGCGATCGCCCTGGCACTCGCACGCGAAGGGCATAATCTGATCCTCGGGTACGGCAACGGCACCGACCGAATCAGCCGACTGATCAACGACATTCGAGCCTCGTATCCCGTCGTTGCGACTGGGCTCCAGCTCGATCTGCGTGACGCGCGTGCCACGGTCGCCGCCGTCGAGGGCGCGGTCGGCAAGCTCGGCGAGATCCGGTGCCTTGTCAACAACGCCGGCGTCAACGACCGATCCTCGGCCGACGCGCTCGATGTCCAACGGATCGAGGATGTCCTGGCGATCAACACCGTCACTCCGCTGGCATTGGCATCGGCAGTCGGTCGCCGCATGATCTCCGACGGCATTCCGGGCTCGATCGTCAACATCACCTCCGTTCACGATTCGGTGCCCATCACCGGCGGCGCGATCTACTGCGCCAGCAAGGCAGCGTTGGCTGCGTCGGGCAGAGTGCTCGCACTCGAGTTCGCGCGGCACGGAGTCCGCGTCAATTCCGTGGCACCCGGGGAAACAGCAACCGCGATGAACGGCGTTGCCGACGAATCCTCGTTCGCGAAAATCGCACGGCCGGCCATCCCGATGGGAAGGCCCGCCGGAGTGCACGAAGTTGCCGCGGCCGCAGTCTTTCTCGCCGGGCCCGAATCGAGTTATCTCACCGGTACCACCATCACCGTCGACGGCGGCCTCGTGCTGACCGCCGCAGAAGAGAACGCACGGTTTGCGGGCGAGCTGGTGTCCGCGGCCGGAAGAGAGGAGATCGCATGAAAGCCGTTGTCATCACCGCCAAGGGTGAACCCGAGGTACTGACTGTCGCCGAGGTCGACGAACCTGCTGCCGGGCAGGGCGACATCGTCGTGTCGGTTGCTGCAGCAGCCGTCAATCCGGTCGACCTCAAGACTCGTTCGGGATACCTGGAGATCGAATTGACGTACCCCGCAGTCCTCGGTTGGGATGTCTCGGGCACCGTCGTCGCCGTCGGAGAGTCGGTGACGCGATTTGCGCCGGGCGACCACGTGATCGGGATGGTTGCACAGCCGGCACACCGTTTCGGTACCTATGCCGAGCGGGTGGTCGCCGACGAATCCCTGTTCGCGCACGCGCCCACCGGCGTCGGCCTCGCGCACGCGGCCGCGATCCCGCTCGCATCTCTCACCGCGGTTCAGCAGCTCGACAAGATCACCCTTGCAGCAGAATCGACGGTCTTGGTGACCGGAGCGGCGGGCGCAGTGGGACGCATCGCGTCGGCGATTCTGCTCAGCCGCGGACACCGAGTGGACGCCCTCGCGCGCGAGTCCGATACCGAGGATCTACTCGCACTCGGCGCACGGCGAGTGTTCGCCAAACCTGTCGACCTGCAGGCCGGTGAGTACGACGCCGTCGTCGACACCGCAGGCGTGGTCGACACAATCGACTCGGTGCGCGACGGCGGTGCGTACGTCTCGATCGAGGACGGCGACCAACCGCAACCGCAACGGGGCATCACACCGGGGAAGAGCTATGTGAACGAGGACGGACCGGGACTCGAAGAGATTGCCGGACTCGTCTCGGCGGGCACGCTCACCGTGCCGGTTGCCCGCGAATTCGGATTCGACGAGGCCGCGCAGGCACATGCGCTCCTTGCCGCAGGTGGAACACGAGGAAAGGTACTGCTGATCCCATGACCACGACCGAGAAGACCGAAACATCTCTCACCACAATCGGTATCACCGTGCCCGACGCCCACCAGGCAGCTGACTTCTTTGCGTCTCTCCTCGGCGTGACCGCCACCGACGCTGCCTCGGTGCCGGTCTCGGGCAGCACAACCGTCGAGTTCACGTCTTCGGCTCTCGCGGATCAGAGCCCGCCGCGAATAGTCGATGTGGGGACCAATCATCTGTGCTTCACCGTCGGCGACATCGACGCCGCCGCGAACTATCTGAATGGTCGGGAGGATGTGTCGTTGCTCGGCGAGGTGATCACCGTCCCCGAGGGTCCGATTGCGGGCAACAGGTGGATCTACTTCCGATCGCCGTGGGGCACATTGTTCGAGCTGCAGCAGTGGCCAGAGACGCCGGGCTACTTCGGTAGCACCGACGCCCGGCTGCATCATCGACGCGAGGACATTCCGTCGGCACTGCTCCCCACCTGCCGAGGGCTCGACCACGCCGGGTACAGCGTGGCAGATCTCGACGCCACCGTTGCCCGGCTGGTGGCATCGCACTCCGCAACCGAGGTGCTGCGAACCGAGATCGAAGCGGATCGCGGTTTCATGCGTGCGCAATTCGATCTCGATGTGGAGGGTACGTCCCGGATGGCGATGGTGGCGGTCGGCGAGCTGAACGTCGAACTGTTCGAGCACAATATCGGCCGCAAGCACGGTGCCCGGCCGCTGACGGCCAATGGTGGCAACTTCCTCACCCTGCCCACCGGCGATCGGAACACCGGTGCAGTTCGACTGTTTCCCGGTGCGCTGTGAAGTACGGAATCAATCTCCCGAACTTCGGACCGCAGATCGACCCGGACGGGCTGCTCGGGTGGGCACGCACGGCCGAATCCGCCGGATTCGACAATATTCTGCTCTCGGATCACGTGGTGCTGACCGACGACGCGCATCGACGCTCTCCCGCGCCGTTCTACGAATGCTTGACGACGCTATCGTGGCTCGCGGGTCAAACCGATTCGATTCGCCTCGGTAGCGGAGTTCTGATCGGAAGCCACCGCCATCCGGCGTATCTCGCGCATGCCACCGCAACGATCGACCGGCTCAGCGCCGGACGACTCATCGTCGGAGTCGGTGTGGGTTGGACCGCGCAGGCGTTCGACGTTCTGGGCGTTCCGTTTCACCGCCGGGGCAGGTTGACCGACGCCGCGCTCGACACCCTGGCCGCCGCTTGGGCGTCGGAGACCTACGAATCCCCTGGTGCCGGTGGCACATCCCGCCGTATCCACGGTGGGCCGATGCCGGTGCAGTCGCCTCATCCGCCACTGTGGATCGGTGGTAACGGTCCCGCTGCGATCGACCGGACCAATACCCGCGGCACCGGTTGGCATCCGCTGCACCCATCCCGACAACTGTGCATCGCAGGATCGCGCGCCCTGGACGAGGGCAAGGAGTTCGTCCCGAGAATCTACTTTCTCCCTACCGACACTCCGGTACAGTCGCCCAATCGTCCGCTCGGCTACGGGACCGTCGAACAGATCCGCCACGACATCGAATTCCTCAGCGAATTGGGTGCCGGTACCGTGGTTCTCGATACCGATCCGGGCGACCAACGACTACGCCGATCCACCGCACACGATCTCGAACTCGTCCGTTACGCCGGCGACGCCTTGGGGATGCGAGCGGAGGCAACCGTATGAGTCTGCAGCCCGATTCGATTCGTCGGTCCATCACCGCAGCCGCATTCCTGTTCGACATGGACGGGACGCTGGTCGATTCGCACGCATCGATCGAGGCGGTGTGGTTCGAGTTCGCCGAGCGCCACGGAGTCGACAAGGCCGTAATGGCCAAGGCGCTGCCGGGCCGACTGGCCGCCGACATCATTCTGCGTGTACTCGGACCCACTGCCGACCCACGCGCCGCACTCCGATGGATTCGAGAACGCGAGCAGCAGAGCCTGGTGCCGGTTCGGCCTATCGCCGGCGCGGAGGAGTTTCTCGCCTCGGTGCCTGCGGACCGATGGGCGGTGGTGACGTCGGCGTCGCGTTCGATGATGGTGCGACGCCTCACCGCGGCCGGGCTCCCGACGCCGCAAGTCGCCGTGTGCGCCGAGGACGTCGCCGTCGGCAAGCCCGATCCCGAGGGATTTCTTTTTGCCGCACAGCAATTGGGAGTCTCGATCGCGTCGTGCATTGTCTTCGAGGACGCCGACGCCGGGATTGCCGCAGCTCATGCCGCCGGCGCGCGGTGCATTGCCATCGGCAACGAGTCCGGTCCGCAGGTTGCCCGTGTGAACGACTTCGAGGGGTTGCGGGTCGCGATGCGAGACCGTGTACTGACGATCGACGTGGATTCGGAGCGATGAGCGCAACCGTCTCGGTCGATCTCGGCGGGACGTGGCTGCGCATTCGACGCGGTGACGCCACCGAGCGGTTGCCGTCTCCCAGCACAATCAGACAGCCCGGCACGTCGCCCGATGACCTCCTTCGACAACTGGTGGACACGCTCGATCTTCATGTGCCACAGGGTGCTTCGGCCAACATTTCCTGTGGCGCTGCACTCGACGAGCAGAACGGTGTTGCCCTCGGTTCCGGGCCTCTGTGGGGTGGAGCGCCGACCGGCGAAATTCCACTGTTGCAGGTCCTGTCGTCCCGCCGCCCCGATGTGCAATGGAGGCTCGTCAACGACGTGACGGCCGGGTTGGCGTCGTTCGCGCTCGGGTTCGCTCGACCCACCGATCGTCACATCGCCTACCTCACGATCAGCAGCGGCATCGCCTCGCGCACTGCGCTTCTCACCGAGAGAACCATCCCGGTCGACCACCGAGGCCTACAGGGTGAGGTCGGTCATCTCCGAGCATCGAGTTCTGCCCCAGAGGCAGTGCGGACGTTACCCTGCGCATGCGGCGGCATCGGGCACGTCTCGTCCATCTCGTCCGGGCCTGCAATACAGGCGGTGGCCGAGGTTCTCGACATTCGCTACGACGTCGACACCTTCGCGGCGTCGCTTACGGCCGGAGACGCAGACGCGGCCAGGTTGCTACGGATAGTGGTGGAACCGATCGCCGAACTGATCAGGACCATGATCACCCTCGACCCTCGTTTGGACCGAATCGGCATCGGCGGTGGCGTCACGGAGGGCCTCTGCGAGTTCTACGAACGTGAGCTGGAGGGGCAACTCGTGGAGACACGCTCGTACGCCGATTCCCTCACCTCGGAGCGCATCGCCGACATCATCCATCTCTGCCGGCCCGGCGACATCGACACTCTCGCCGGGGCCGACGCCATCGCCGACGGCTATCTGCGCATCACCAAGTTGTGAAAGAGGAGCTATGACAACACACTCGACGCATCGTGCCATCGTTCGGCACGGCAGTCACTCGGCCGTCGAAGAGCGCCCGACGCCGTCACCAGGCGCCGGCGAACTGCTGATTTCTCCGGAATCGGTATCGCTGTGCGGTACGGACATTCAGATCGTGCGCGGAGATCGGGACGATCCGTCTCCGATCGTCGGTCACGAGGGAGCGGCCCGTGTCGTCGAGGTAGGTGCCGGGGTGACGGAATTCGCCGTCGGTGATCGTGTTGTCGTCAATCCGACGCACCCGCACGACTCGTCGTTCCTGCTAGGCCACAACGTGGAAGGATTGTTCCAGCAGCGGGTCATCATCGGTGCGTCCGCCGTCAGCGGTGGATTGGTGTCGCTTCTTCCGCCCGGTTTGTCCAGTGCCCGGGCGACTCTCGTCGAACCGTATGCAGTCGTGCGCTACGCACTCTCGTGCCTGGCAAGGGAGACGCCGCAGACGCTCCTGATCTTCGGTGACGGAATGATCGGCAATCTCGCCGCCACTCTCGCGCCGTCCGTCCTGTTCCCCACTGTGGACGTCGCGATGGTGCATCGCACCGAACTGGGCGCGAAGTGGACTGCGAACTATCTGTCATCGGTGAAGAACTTCTCCGTCGACGACGACTGGGAACGGGACCTGACCGGATCGGTCGCGGTTCTGGTGGCCACGCACCGCGCCGGGACGGTGGCGTCCATCGATGCGGCGCTGCGTCGGCTCGGCGATCGAGTAGTGGCTGTGCATCCGATAGGCGGTGTTCCGGCCAAGGCCACCTCCGACCTGCTGCCCGGTGTGGACATCGCCGGTGTTCGGCAGGCCAACACCGGCGGCCCGACGCCGCCCGCAGTCACGACATTCACCCGCGGCGCTCAGCGCGTGGCACTGACGGGCAATCGGGGCGTGACCAACAGTCAACTCACCGCGGCAGCAACGGCGTTGACCAATGCCGAAAACTCGATCGACAGACTCCTCACACATCGGCGCGGAATCGACGAGGGAACCGCGCTGATGAACACCATCTGCGAGCAACGAACGCGAGTCGTCGACGGGGAACTCGTGATCCGATTGGTCGTAGACCTCAACAGCCACGACTGACCGCTGCTCGCTCCGGACTATTCGTCGACCTCCACGCCTTAACGCACGGCCGGTGTGTGCTGGCCGGATGCCGTACCGCGTCCCTCGCTCACCCGATGCTTACGCATGAGAAGGCATGCATAACTGTGGGGAGCGTGGCTACATGTTCATTCGGCTCTTTTATGCCTATGCTGACAGGCATAGGAGCTGTTCACTGGATAGTTCACGATGTAAGCTCCGATATGCATGCCTGCGCAAGCACAAGGAGCGACTATGCCCGAACCACGACGACGAGCTCGGAAGCACTCCGGCGAGCTGGCCGGAGCCTTCGTCGCGCGTCGGCATCAGTTGCGCATGACTCAAACCGAGTTGGCGCTGCTCGCCGGCGTGGGGCGCTCGACAGTCCAGGCGCTCGAGGGCGGAAAAGACACGGTGCAGCTCGACGGCGCGGTTGCTGTCGCGGAAGCGCTGGGCTGTGAGATCACATTGCTCACGCGCGCCGGATCGCCCGTGCCGCCACTGGACGCGACATGATCCCAGTATCCGAGCTGCGGGATGTCGATGCAGCCGATGTCTACAAGGGCGATCTTCTCGCAGGCTCACTGACGCGTGTGGGGAACGACGTCGTGTTTCTGTACGACAGCGATTACCTCGACAGCGCTTGCGCGCCGGATCTCGCGTGGTCGATTCCGAAGTCGTCACCCGAGACGCGGGCATCGGGCGGTAGCGTCCCTGCCTTTTTCGCGGGCCTGCTGCCCGAAGGCGTTCGTCTCACCGGAGTGGTAACAGCTACCAAGACGTCCGAGGACGATCACTTCACACTGCTGCTGGCGGTCGGATCGGACACCATCGGGGACGTTCGTGTGCTTCCACGTGGTCAAGAGATGTCGTTGGCGAGCAATGCATTCGATTCGAGGCACCGTGTTCCAGATCTTCGTCGCCTCTTCGATTCCCTGTCCACAGGTGAGTCGGTGAGCCAGGATCCGTCCGCTCTGCCGGGCGTTCAGGGCAAAGTGTCCGCGCAGATGTACTCGACCCCGGTGTCGACTACGGCCGGGCCCGCCATTTTGAAACTCGCCCCGCCGGCGCGACTGCCGCGATTGATCGAGAACGAGAGCTTCTTCATGAATCTGGCACGTCGATGCGGGCTTTCGGTACCAGAACACCGCGTGATCGAGGACGACAAGGGAATCAGCGGTCTGCTCGTGGCGCGATTCGACCGGATCGGTGAACAACGGCAACCGCAAGAGGATGCGTGCCAAGTATCCGGGCTCTATCCCGCGTCCAAGTACCGAATCAAGACCGAAGCGGTGATTGCGCTGCTCGCCGACACTGTCGAGCGCGGCGGCGGTTCCGCGCGCCAGGCCACCGCCGAACTTCTTCGCTTGACGGCCTATTCGTATGCGATCGGAAACGGCGATCTGCACGGCAAGAACTATTCGATACACAAGAACACTCGGGGAATCTGGTCGATCACACCCGCCTACGACCTTCTGTGCACGCAGCCCTACGCGTCCTGGAGTGACCCGATGGCGTTGAACTTTTACGGGCGCGCGAACCGTTGGACACGTGCGCATTTCGTCGAGTCCGCCGGCCGGTTGGGAATGCCCGAACGTGCGACACGACGCATACTCGACGACGTCTGCGCAGGCGTTCGAAACGGGATCGATGAAGTCGACGTGATCGGATTCGATGACAAGCAAACGCGCCAGTTGAAGCAGCTACTCGATCAGCGCTGCACCGAGCTGTCCTGACCTCGACCTGTGGTTGGACCGCTTTGACACGCAACTGCGCCCCCAACGACCTGATCTCATCGAGATCAGCGCCCAACATCTCCCCCAACAGACCACTCCCCCAAGAGTTACCTCACAACGGCACCGCAACAACAAGTTCATTGTTCGACCAACGCGACAGCCACAGGCCTACCAAGGCACCACCTTGCCACAGAAACAAGCGACAAGCAGCCACGACATCGCACGTCTGACCTACCACAACTCCCAAATGCTGAACTTTGCTCCGGCAGACGATGGAGCTGATCGAGGAGTTCTAGGGACTGTCAGATAAACGGTTGATCCGATCTTGGTTCGACACGCCGAGCTGAGCTTGGCGGGAAGGATCAGAGATGACCGAAACACTGGAGCCTATGGCGGATGAGGTGGATCAGAAGCAGTTGGCCGAGCAGCTCCTGGCTCAGGCCAAGGAGCAGGGCGTGGAGTTGATGGGTCCGAACGGGCTGCTCAATCAGCTCACAAAGAACGTCCTCGAAACCGCACTAGATGCGGAGATGACCGAGCATCTCGGCTACGAGAAACACGACGCTGCCGGCCGCGGCAGCGGCAATTCTCGTAACGGCACCCGTTCGAAGACGGTGCTCACCGAGATCGGCCCGGTCGAGATCGACGTCCCGCGGGACATCGATTCCTCGTTCGCGCCGCAGATCGTCAAGAAACGACAGCGTCGATTGACCGGTATCGATGAGATCGTTTTGTCTTTGACTGCAAAGGGTTTGACCACCGGTGAGGTGTCCGCGCACTTCCAGGACATCTATGGGGCGACGGTTTCGAAGGACACCATTTCGCGTATCACCGACAAAGTCGTCGGGGAGATGACCGAGTGGCAGAACCGGCCGCTCGAGCGGGTGTACCCGGTGATCTTCATCGATGCCGTGCACGTCAAAGTTCGGGACGGGCAGGTCACCAACCGGCCGATGTATGTCGCGATCGGCGTGACTGTGAATGGTGAACGCGACATTCTGGGGATCTGGGCCGGCGAGGGTGGTGAGGGCGCGAAATTCTGGCTCGCGGTGCTCACCGAGACCAAGAACCGAGGTGTTGCCGATGTCTGCATCGTGGTGTGCGACGGACTGAAAGGTCTGCCGGAGGCGATCAACACCGTGTGGGAGCTGGCGGTGGTGCAGACATGCATTATTCATCTGATACGCAACACGTTTCGGTTCGCGTCCCGGAAATATTGGGATGAGATGGCACGTGATCTCAAGCCGGTGTACACCGCTCCTTCGGAGTCGGCGGCGAAGGAACGGTTCACCGAGTTCGCCGGAAAGTGGGGTGGTCAGTATCCTGCGATCGTCAAGATGTGGGACAACGCGTGGAGCGAGTTCGTTCCGTTCCTGGACTACGACGCCGAGATCAGGCGGGTGATCTGCTCGACGAACGCGATCGAGTCCGTCAACGCCCGCTACAGGCGTGCCGTGCGGGCTCGTGGGCACTTCCCGACCGAGCAGGCTGCGCTCAAATGCTTATATCTGGCGACGCGTGCACTGGACCCCACCGGGAAAGGTAAGGCACGATGGGCGATGAGGTGGAAGCCAGCACTCAATGCATTTGCTATCACCTTCGAAGGACGTATCACCCCGAACGGTAACTAACCGACGCCGAGATCGGATCCACCGTTAATCGGACACTCCCGAGTTCTACGGCAAAGCCGAGTGGTCAATGATCTCCCGAGTGCAGGTGTGTAGCGCGCTTGCCGACGTCAAGTGGGGTTTGTGGGGTTGTATGAACCACAAGCTCAGCAACGCTTGGGATTTCGACTATCACAAGTATGGTGCGTGGAAGCTGGCGCGGGCGCGGCTGAAGATGGCCGATGAGGTGCAGCCCGGGTTCGGCCGGCTGGGTTCCTCGATGTGGGGCTTCGAACGGCACGGGTTGGTGCCGGATATCGCGACGATGGGTAAGCCGATGGGCAACGGGGTGCCGATTGCAGGATTGGTGATGCAGGGTTCGCTGGCCGAGCAGTTGGGTCGGGACTTGCGTTACTTCAACACTTTCGGCGGGAATCCGGTGACGATCGCGGCGGCGCAGGCGGTGCTCGACGTGATCCGTGACGAGGAGTTGGTGGCCAATTCCTCGGTCATGGGCTCTCGGTTGGTCTCTGGGTTGCGAGGGGTCGCTTCGGAGGTCGGGTCGATCGGTGACGTCCGGGTGCGGGTTTGTTCGTGGGGGTCGAGTTCGTCGGGCCTGGTGGGGAACCGAATCCGGCCGAGGCGCTTCGAGTGGTCAACGCGATGCGCGAGCATGGGGTGTTGATCTTGGCGACCGGATGCTTCTGCAACACGCTCAAGATTCGGCCGCCACTGGTCATAGGTGGGGTCGATGTCGATTGGTTCGTCGAGGAGCTGGCGGGGGTGTTGGAGATCGGGTAGCGCTGGCGAGTTGTCGGTGCTCGCTACTTCGGACCCTGGGCCCGGACGTCGGCGGCGTTGGTGTCGTCGACGTTGTCCGTCGCGGTGAAGAACTTGTTGAACACGACCTGCATCTGTTTAACGACGTCAATGTGGCTCTGCAGGACATCGACCATGTTGTCGTCCCCGCCCACGGCTTTCTCCGAGAAGATTCTCGCGAGTTCCTTTCCTGAATCGAAGTCTCCCCATCCGCTGGTGTTGGCCAGCACCCGTGCTTCTCGCTGATGGTTCTCCAGCTTGAGAATGTACTCGTCACAAGCCGCGCTGCAAGCCTGCGCCGCCGCGGGATTGAGATACAACTGTCCTTGATCGGCAGCCACAGCGAGCGCCTGCCTGTATGTTGCAGGTTCACCCATCGAAACCTCCTATTTGGGCGCGGCCGGAACCGCACTTTCCAGATCATGGACATGTTCGAGCCCTACCTCGCATGCGTCCGCGCCATCATCTCTCTGGTAAAGCACTGTGAACACCACAACTCCCGGCGGTACTTCGAGTGCGATGTTGCAGTCCCTGATTGCGGCACCGAACTCGGTCTTATACATGTACGCGTCACGGCCTCCCACGACGAGATCGCGGCCGTCTCGATTGGCCGATTTCGCGCGAGCCTCGACGATCGTGTGATCAACAGACGACAGCACGGCTAGCGCATAAGCCGCCCTGGCACCTGGCAGCAAGTACTCGCATATCGCCCAATCATCGACAACTATTCCCTCACCCCAGCCCTCGTCCTTGGTCGCAGGATCGAGCCCCGTCGCCTGGATTGCCTCGTCGGGAATGCTGCACGGATCCCACCGCTCAGCCGCGACGGGACTTCCCTCGATACCGCTGCTGCACCCCCCGAGCAGGACTGTCCAGGCAATCAGCATCGCCACCCGTGCCCGCATAAATCCCCTCCTCCAGCGTCAGTCGATAGATTAGACGCAAGAGCGCGCCGATCGGTTCCGATCCACAGGTGAAGGCATACTCTGCTATCAATAATCGGTACTTCACTCTGGACGGAGGGGTCAACGCGGTTCTCGTGAAACTCACCGGGCAGCGTTGTGCGACAGCAAGAAGACGATGGACAGCAGCGGTTGGACACTTCAAGCGGACGATGCCATCCGCCCAACCACGCCGCTTGCCGGATGGACCAGCTGAGATGGCCAGCAATTTCGAAGCGTTCGAGCTGGCGTTGGTGGTTACGGACCGCCTGAAGGATGTAGGTATCGACCAGGGCAATCTGGTCGAGATCCTCGAGGTGCACCAAGACCGCCTTGTGATTCAGACGATGGAGCCGAGAGACGACGATTCGATGCCCTTCGCGATCGCCGAGGATCGTGACATCGAGCCGACCGACGGCAAGGACGAGTTCGGGAATCCAATGTGGGGGCCGATCCCTGGGCCTACTGCGAAATGATCGGTACTGCTCAGGGACGCCATGGACCCAACCTCGAAGTAGCCTTACGCACTCGATTCCGTGACGGTTTTTGCCTGCAACCGAATGTCGAGTAGTCGATGTCGTGCATTGTTTCCAACCTCCTCACTGCGTGGGAGTCAGCGGAGGTTGCGATGCTGAACAAGCCTGGGGGGGGCGCGTCACAAGCCTGGGGGCGCGTCGAAATCCGATCGGCGTCAGAGATCGATGCGGGCAGGCTGCTTCTGATTCACCGCCCAATCGGCAGTGCTTTTCGATTGGTGACGTCCGGGGCGCGGGTTTGTTCGTCGGCACCGAGTTCGTCGGCGCCGGCAAGGCCCCGCATCCGGCCGAGGCGCTGCGGGTGGTCAACGCCATGCGCGAGTGTGGGGTGTTGATCTCGGCGACCGGGTATTCCGGGAACACGATTTAGATCCATCCACCGCTGGGGTATTGCGCAAGAGGTGGACTTGTACGTCGGCGAGCTGGCGGCGATGTTGGGCGTTGAGATCAGGTAGCGCTGGCGCGTTGTCGGTGCGCTCTACTTCGGACCCTGGGCCCGCACGTCGGCGGCGTTGGTTTCGTCGACGTTGTCCGTCGCGGTGAAGAACTTCTTGAACACGACCTGCATCTGTTCGACTACGTCGATGTGGCTCTGCAGGACATCGACCATGTTGTCGTCCCCGCCCACGGCTTTTGCCGCAAACATGTCACGAAGCTCAGTTCCGGACTTGAAATCACCCCAACCGCTGATCTTTCCCAATTGCCCGGCCTTGGTCTGGTGATCTCGAAGCTTGGCTATGTACTCATCACACGCGCGATAGCATGCCGATGCAGCACTTGGGTTGAGGAACAAATGGCCTTGATCAGCTGCAATCGCAAGGGATTGCCAGTATGTTGTCGGCTGGTTTGGATCGCCCATCTTTACTCCTCGTGTCAGGCTGGCGGTAGCAGACTTACGAGCTCTGTTGTGTGTTTGTACACAAGCTCGCAAGGATCCCCACCGATTTCTTTGGTGCCCATGGAGTCGACGCTGAACACCACGACACCAGGAGGGACTGCGACGGCAATGTTGCAGTCTGTAATCGAGCGCGACATTTGAGTTCTGAATTTAAATGCGTCGCGACCGCCCACCGCGAGGTCGATACCGTGTAGATGTGAATCGTCAGAGCGGGCTTCGGCAATGGTGCGCGACTCGGACGATTTGACATTGAAGAAGTACGACGGGTCTTCAGATGGCCCCCTCAAAGTGCATAGGGACCAATCCGGCACCGATATCCCTTCGCCCCACCCTGCGCTTACGTAGGTCGGATCCAGCCCCGTCGCTTCCATAGCGGACGCGGGGATGCTGCACGGATCCCACCGCTCGGCCGCGAGCGGACTCCCCTCGACTCCGCCGCCGCACCCCACGAGCAAAGTAGCCACAGCGACCAGCGTCGCCACCCGTCTACGCACCAAACCCCCTCGATCACGTCGATCAATAGGTTAGACGCCGACAGCCGGCAATTGGTTCCGTTCGACTTTCGGACGCAACCGGCGCAGAGCTGGCAACGTCATCCGGCGCCGTCCGTCATGACGTGCCGCGGTAGCTCGATACGTGAACGCATCGCCGGGCCACGCCACTGCCGTCGCCGTTGGGCGGACAACAAATACTCTGACCGGTTCTAGCTTCGGAAGCACGCTCAAGAACCACCCGCCGCTGGTCGTTGGGAAGGATGCAGTAGACCTGTCCATCGGGAAGTTGACGGCGATTTGGGAGTAGACGACGCGACGAATCACGGTCGCGGGCATAGGCTGCCAGGTATGAACAAAGTCAGCAAATTCGTTCTCGGATTGCTACTTTTCAACGGGGTGTCGTCGGTCGTCGGCGGGATTGCACTGATGACCGGAATGATCCCTGAACAACCCACGTGGGTCGAGCACACAGACTTCAACAGTCTCTACTTCCCCGGTGTAATCCTGCTCGCGATCGTGGGAGGTAGCTCGCTGTTCGCGGCGTCGACGATGGTCAAACGGATTGAGGGCTGGCAGCTGGCCAGCATCCTGTCCGGGGTGATCATGATTGTGTGGATAGTCGCGGAGATCGCATCCATTCGCGCGTTTCACTTCCTGCAGGTGATCTACCTCGTCACCGGAGCCGCGGTGATCTGGTGGACCCGAACGGCCGACCACACCGGCACTTCGGAACAACGCGGCCTGCCGTGACGCCCAAAACACCTGGTAGACCAGGAGATCAGTCGCCGGCGAGCGTCAACAATGGTTCACCGCCGCCGCTGTCGAGTGCGCACGCCGCATTCGCAACCGGCATGTTCGTCCTGGCCGTTCTGCTGGTATCGAATTCGTTCCTCGGGCCACTCGGTATCGGAATCATCGACTATCCGATCTCGACCACCTTGCAGAACCAGCTGATCGGCCTCGAGCTCGTCACGCTCATCCTGGTCACCCCGTTGAGCATTGCCGCCGGAGTGCTGGCGTTGCGAGGTCACCGCGCAGCTGGCCCGCTGGCTTTCGGCCCAGCCGCCTACACCGCGTACATGTTCGTGCAGTATGTGCTCGGCCCGGAATATGCGACGTTCAACTCGGTTGTGTTGTTCGACCTCGGTATCTTCGCGTTGAGTGCCGTTCTCGCCGTCTGGGCCTGGACGATCACCGACACTGCTTCGATGCCTGACATGACACCGACCAGACAACGTATCTGCGGCGTAGTCGTGCTCGCGCTGGCAGCGTTCGTAGTGTCGCGATACCTCGGCCCCATCCTCGGCGGTGCGATGCCCTCCGAATTCGCAGATGCACGCACCTTCTTCTGGTCCATTGTCCTGCTCGACCTCGGTCTCGTGGTTCCAGCAACCACCATCACCGCGGCCGCACTCTTCCGCGGAACACGGTCTGCCCAGAAAGCGCTGTACGCAGTGCTCGGCTGGTTCGCATTGGTTCCACCGTCCGTGGCAGCTATGGGTGCGGTCATGATGGCCCGCTCGGATCCAAACGCCGCAGTCGGCCAGGTCGTCGTGCTTGCCATCGTCGCAATAGTGTTCATGGGATTCGCGGTTACTGTCTTCCGACCGCTCCTCTCTCGGAACCGCTCACACATCGCCTGAGTTTCACTCCAGTCCGCCGACTGGCGGAGGTCGGGAATGGCGGGCCTTCTGCATGAGGGAAGATTCCCCTCTCGCTCGATCAGATGCGACTGCGCCCCAGCGACATTCGAGTCGAGCCACTCCGCGGCGTTGAACTCGCTTCCAGCGGCTCCCGACCATCCATCTGAGACCCGAATGACATCCTGTTCGTGCGATCCGAACGCGGCTGGCAAGCTCGTCTGCCGCAGTTCGTGCTGACTGGCACAAACCTGCAACTCGTCCGGCACCACTTTCATCGGTTCGGTGCCCAGAAATTCCACCACGAATCCCACCCCCGGAGAACTTGATATCATGTCGCCTGGCGAACGCCAACCCGTCGAGGATAACGTCCGGGGAACGCTCTCAGCTCAAAATCACTAGGCGGCGAGACGTTGTCGCGGATGCCTGACGCGCGTCGAGTGGAGTCGATCGCCCTGCTGGTATTGCTCGATCGCGACCCCACGCCCTGATTGCGGCCACCTCTTCCGGGTTGGTTCGACTGAACGGCATGACGTTCGCGAACACGTCTTTGATGTATTCGTCGCCGGGCGGTGTGTCCCGATGCTGCATGAACATCGCTGCCGCGATGTCGTGGACAACGGACTCGATGTCCGAGCCGGCGAAGCCCTCCGATAGCTCCGCCAGAGCGGCCAAGAGTTCCGCGGTGGGCTCGACCTGCAAGTACTTGCGAAAGTAGAGGCAGATAATCTCCGATCGATCCCGCTCGTCCGGAAGATCGACGAAGAATAGTTCGTCGAACCTACCCTTGCGAAGCAACTCCGGAGGAAGCGCCGACACATCGTTGGCAGTCGCCACCATGAACACCTTCGACGTCGATTCTTGTAGCCAGAATAGAAACTGTCCGATCAGTCGAGTCGTGGTACCAGAGTCCGAATTGCCTCCAGCGAGAGCCTTTTCGATTTCATCGACCCACAGGATGCATGGTGCGATCCGGTCTGCAGTATCGAGTGCTTCTTTCAATCGACTTTCGGACACCCCGACATACATGCCCAGGATTGACGCCATGTCCAACCTGTAAAGCGGTAACTTCCACTCAGCGGCAATGGCTTTTGCACTCAACGACTTCCCACATCCCGGTACGCCGACGAGCAATACCCCCTTCGGAGGATGCAAATGGGTTCCGCTGAGGTCGGCACGAATGAGTTCGCGCCGCGTTGTCAACCATTCTCGGAGTGTTGTGAGGCCCCCGACCTGATAGTCGTTCTCCTTCAATTTGACACGTTCGATTCCACTCAGCTCACCGAAAATCTGGTCCTTGAAGACGGAAAGCTCCGAGAGATCGTCCTTGAGCAGAGACCCCCGTGCAAGCATCGTGGTGATGGCATTGATCGCTTCGGTTTCGGTGACGCCCACGAGCGCCTCGGATGCGAGCCGCATCTCCTCGTGTTCCCACTCGATGCGCATCACGGCGCGATGGTCGTCGACGTAAGCTTTGACCACGTCGGTGTACAGCTCACTGGCATCAGGCAAATCGAGAGCCACCGACATTCCCAACCTGGACAGGCCCGACCATACGGGCCCCGAGGCAATTACAATGATCGATCCCTGATGAGTCTCTGCGAGTCTCGAGATTTCTGCCAGATGCCTCGCCGACGAGCTATCAGTCTCGATATCGTCGACGTCCGTCAGGATGAAGTTGGCATTGTTCCGTGCGGAGAATGTTGCTGTGGCGAAGTCGAGCGCCCCGACAAAGCTGCGATCATCGATTACAGGGGTCGGACTGGTGATGTCGAACAATCCGGTAGCCCGCGAGTGATAGTAAAACGGCATCGCCCGGAACTTGGACGCAACGCCTTTCAGCAGATCGAGGCCGCGCGTTCCCTCGATCGTACGCAGAACGATGAGAGGAACCCGCGCTTTCAGAAACCGCTCGAGTATGTCTGCTGTGTCGACCTTGCTGGGCATTACTTGTGGCCTTCCTCGGTCGGATTGCATTCGACAACCACCAGCCTGCGCTTCGAACTGCGTTGCACCCCAGGCGAACCTACGTGTCTCAAGCCCTCGTCCAGCGCCACTCGCCTTTCAGTGGGCGGAGCAGCAGGCTCTGGACGCAAGAGTGCGTCGAGCGGAAAGTTGGGTTCGAGGATGGCGGTCAATGAGTTCACTCTCGCTGTCTTCAACAACCGTTCTCGAACGTTTCTGTCGCTCGACGCGTTCTCGGTGCTCTTGAGCAGATTGTCTTCGATCTCCTGCTGCAGATTGCAGATGTCAGTCGCTGCGCTTTCCGAGAGGAGGTCTCGAATCACCGCGGGGAGCGATGGGTGTGCCGCGAGCTGCAACCGACGTGCAAGTTTCGTGCGCATCTGAACCATTGCGCGTTCACGGTCGTGTTCGGTTGTGGCTCGACCCCACTGAACAGTGAATTCGGACGACCAACGCGTCATTGCGGTGGACAAGGCTATATTCAGATGCCCGAGAAGTCGCTGGTATGCGCTGGGGGGCAACGACGATTCTGTCAAGACAGGCAAATCCAACATTGGATACGCTGGATCCGTCGCCCATGTCCGCAGTGCCCGCACCCATAATTCATAGCCGCTACTACTTGTTGTCACGTAGCTGAACCACGGCGGACGAGCACCTCTCCGGGCGGCATCGGATCCCAGGACGGTAGATCTCCGGCGATCTTCCGATTACGTGGGAGTTCCGTTCTACCCGACGACCGCGCACCAAGCGACCATAGCCGCGACACCGCTGGGCCTTCTGCTTGCTCCGGGTTCGGCGGAACGAAAGGCGTTCGCTGCGTCCGACGAACGATCGGAGAACTTGTGTTGTTTTCAATCATGCGGAGACGTCCTGCCTACCTGCCACTGTGGGCCACGTGCCGACCAGATTCAACAAGGGTTGTTCCTTCGCGTCCTCATCCGAATAGAGGATTTTCGTGTCGACGTACTCGGCCACTGCAGCTCGGTAGATATCGACGGAGAATTGAAATGCCTGCTCTCGCATCGCCAGTGCTTCCTGGTACTTCTTCTCGGCGTCGGTCTTGTTCTTCCAGATCATGTAACCGGCCGCGCCACCGGACACGAGAAGCACCAGAAGCCCGCCGAGACCGAAGATGAGGAAACCGAGAACCGAAAGAGCGAGAGCGATTCCGCCTGCCTTGAGGTAGTAGCTTTCCTTGAAACGGACCCGTTCGAGATACTCGGCGACCGATGACTCCCACACTCCGGCCAGAGACTTCTCCGCCTCTGCCTGGGCCAATTCGGTATCGGTTCTCCAGCCTTTGAACCCGAGGGTCTGCGCATAGTTCGAGTGGTTCTGGTCGAGCGTCAACTCCACCTTGTCCAGATGCTTCATCCGGTAGTCGGCGGTGAAAGCGCCGACAGCATGCTGAAAGTCGTCTCGCGACACGCCGACTGCCACCTTTTGGGTGCCGATCGAAACACCCAACAGTTCGGGCCGCAAAGCTGATTGGGTCTGAAGAGATATGACGTCGAGTGTCTCTTCGAGGGCGACGTTGAGTGCGTCGGCTTCCTGCCGGGCGCGATCGAGGTCGCCAGCATGCTCGATGACGGCACGATGGTAGACCGCGTCGCGTTGAAAAGGGAGTTCCTCGGTGTCGAACTCGGTCACCAACAGTTCGAGTATGTCGTCCAAACGGTCGATGGTCGATAGCCCCAGATCATTCGGCGAGTTCTTGATCTGTGCGTACTTGGCCTGCGTGAAACCGAGGGCTCCCGCGCACTCCAGCGCGTGCTTCACCTCCTCCCATTGTGGGCTGATCTTGGATAGGTGAGGGAACTCGGCGTCCACCACAGTTGGTCGATGCAGCGAAATTTCGTCCTGCCAGGCTGTGATCTGAGCGGCGACGACCGACTGGTCGGCGCGCAATCTCTGGTTCCATTCGGTGAGTTGCGCCGCAATCAGCTGTTGGCCGTGTGCACCGAATGCGTCCTGTGCTGCCGCCTCCAGGATCACTGCGAATTCGCGGCTGAGGGCGTGCGGATCGAGTGACGACAGGTAGTGCTTGAGCCACCTCGTCGACGATTCCAAGCGACCTTGGCGTCGCAGAGTGAGCGCGAAGAAAAGGCTTGTCTTGCGGGGATCACGCGAGAAGGCTGCGTCGATCGAGCGCGAGCACAGATCCTCGTCGTCGCGTGACCAACTCGCGAGCGCTACGAGTGCCGGCGCAAGCCAGTAGCGCGGAGTCTGAATCATCAGCTCCTCGCTGACCTGCTGCACAGTATGATTGCTGACGTTCCCGAGGTCGAACGCCTGAAGCGTTCCGATCGAGGTACGGCGCACCACCTTGTAGTGACCGTACTCGCGCTCGAGGGCAGCCTCGACGTTGCCGAGGACCGTTTCAGACCGCTGAACGTTGGCTGTGCGCTCGGCCTGCAGAACGTATTCCTGGAAGTCCTTGCGCAGCTCTCGGAGCTCATCAGTGGTGACGGTAAGGTCACGCGATACCACCCCCACCTGAGTGGTCACATCGGTCACCTGGTCACTCACCGTCGACAGATTGTGGTTCACGGAACTGACTGCATTGAGGACCTGCTGAAAATTGCGTGTGTAGTCTTCGGTCATTGCACGGGCCCTTTCGTCGGCCAGTAGTTCACTAGAAGGTTGATCCGGTTCGTACTGGCTCGCCGTCGTCGCGCACGGGGACGATCGATCCGTCCGAGTACAGTTCCACGAACGCATATGCGTCGTTTCGAACCAGTGCACGTGCGTTGTTGTAGGGCATTTCGACAGTGTCCGAAGCCGTGTAGTGCTGACAAATGTTGCCGTAAATATCGAGTTTGTGGTCAACGTAAGGTGGCCCGAGATAGCAGCGGCCGAACAGCCCGATCAGCGCCCCGCCCTGACGTGCATCGTAATCGTCTCGGATCAATTTCATGATCTCTGCATTGGCCCGCGGATCTAGCGACGTGTCGATTGTGCCGACTGCTAAGAGAAGTTCTCGGGAGCGACGCTTCATCCGCTGGGAAAGCTGGTAATTGTTGGGCGGCGCACCCTTGGCAAGGGCATTGGGCTTGCCTATCGGCTGCAGTAATACTGCGTCTGCACGATGCGCGGATCGTCTTCTGCTTATCTCGGCCAAAGCTCTCGATTCCTACTCGTCCGGACGAACACGTCACTCTGTGACGGGTAGCGACAGTTTGCAACACTAGATCCCGAGCGCAGCCGTGTCTGTCGTCCAATCGACGGAACAGTGGACTTCGACAGACACTTCATGCGACGTTCACCGTTGCGGGACGAACGACCAGACCATAGCGAGTGTCAACGGACTGGAGGAACTGCCCAAGCACGATCCGGCCGCCCGGCATCGACAACCTCGGCGGCGGCCGCATGGGTAGAACGGAGCCGGCGATCAGAGTCCTCGCGACGCCAGCCACCGCGTCGGCGACGTCCATAGTGGGTGCGTCACTGTCGGCGCTGAAACTCACTTCGGAGAGCGCTGCATGCGCGTCGACTGACACCTCTGAGACGTGGGTACCCGAGTTGATCGCCGACTCGATCAGATCAGCCAAGAGCGTCGCGTCACCCAGTTCATGTGCCCACTTGAATACATGCGAGTTCCACAACGATATCGTCGTTGACCACGACCTACGGGCTGCCGCACCGGCGAACTGGAACCGTTGGGCATCGAGGTACAGCAGTGCGGGCAGCGCTAGATCAACGGCTGCTCGCAGACGGTCGTGACCAGGAACCGACGCCTGGCACAGCGCGGCCATGAAGTCGCACTTCGCCACATCGATCAGCGCGTCGAGTTCCTTCGACATACGTCGTGCCGAACCGAGGAAGACCAGACTCTGTTCACTGTTGCCCTGCGCCAATTCGGCGCATGCGCGGTTGCGGTGCGCCCAGGCGACAAATCTCCGCTGGTCTGGGTCGCGCTCGAGGCGGCTGAGAGCCTGACCGATCAGGGACGATGCTCGTGCGAACTGTTCCTTCTTGAACGCCACAGCCCCGATGTTGCACTGACAGACGGCACTTTTCGCAGAGTCACCGAGACCTGCGAACTGCTCGTGCGCCCGCGAGTACGCGAGCTCGGCAGCATCGAGATCGCCTCGTGCCAGGTACAACCCGCCGAGGTTCTGTTCGACCATTGCGAGTCGATCCATCGCGCCGACGGTCTCGAGCACTTGCCGTGCACGACGGAACGCGTGTTCGGAGTCGTCGAATCGACCGGTATCGAGGTAGAGCTGGCCGAGGTGAGCGTCCGATATGGCGACTGCAGCGGGCATTTCGTGTCTGACGAAAACGGCCCTCGATTCGATCAGTGCGCGTGCGGATTTCTCGTATCGTCCCAAGCTCATCAGGCACATTCCGACGCTCTGCAAGCACAGCCCCGCCTTCATGTCCATCCCAAGGGCGAGGAATACCTCTCGTACCGATTCGAACTCCCCCACCGCGCGCTCGTAGTTTCCCTGCGTGTATTGGACGAGCGCGAGGTCCTGGTTACAGTCGAGCTCCAGTTCGACCTCACCCAGGCCGTCGATCAGCCGCAGGGACTTGGCGAGCAACTCGGCGCTCTGCTCCGTAGTGCTGGGCTGAACGGCCGATAGGTATCGCAGACACTGCGCCTCCTCGACCCGCGCCCCGTATCGCGCGAAGATGTCGGCAGCGCCGACCAGAAGAGCTCGCGCCGTGGTGTGGTCGCCGAGATGCATTCGCACGGTGCCGGTGTTCATGTCGCACAACGCCGTCACAACATCGTCATCAAGCGGGATACTTGTCTTCCGGGCTCGGGTGTAGCTGGCTATCGCGGCGGGGTACTTTCCGAGGTCCTCGAAGATGCGACCGAGCAGGATGTCGAGGTCGACGGCTTCGCCAGGATCGACATCCACGTACAGGTTGCGTGCGGCCTCGAACGACTCGACCGCGGGTCCGACCGCTCGCAGGTGTGCGTGTAGTCGGCCGACCTGCTTGTGGCAGTGGGCGCTTCGTACAGCGCGCCCGGTTCGCTCGTGGAGGGCAAGGGCGTTTCCGAAGGCTGTGAACGACTCGTCGACGCGTTGAGCGTCGAGGTACAGATCACCCAGTTGTTCCCAACAATCCCCTTCCAGATCCGCGTGTTCGGGCCCGTCGAGATGCGCGATCGCGGCTTTGAAGTTCCGTTCAGCCCCGGCAGGGTCGTCCTCGACGGAACACACACCGAGCAAGAACTGGCAACGTGCCACAGCGAAGTCGTCACCTTCGCGCGCGAACAGCTCACAAGCCAACCCGAAGTCATCCCGCGCAGCCTCTGACTCGTCAAGATCGATCGAACACAGGCCGGCACTCTCTCGGTTCTCGGCCGAATCGGCTGCATAGTGGACCGACCAGAAGAGCTCGGCCGCACGTTGATAGAACGTTCTCGCCGGCTCATAGCAGCTCATCTCTTCGTACACTTCGGCAAGAGCGCTCGAACAGTTCGCTTCGGACTCGATGTCGCCGCACGATTCGCTCAGCGCGCATGCTTGACGAAGTTGTTCGACGGCGTCCTCGGTATGGCCGCTGTCGAACAACACCAGACCCAGCAATCCCCTACAGTCCGCCTCGAGAGGAACGTCGTCCGCACTCGACGAATTCACGATCGCTCGGTGTAGAGATCGTATGGACATCTCACTCGACCCAAGTTCAGCATGGGCAGCGCCGACCCAGCGCAAGCACAACCCGATACGACGCACATCACCCGCCTGCTCGCACCCGGCCAACGCTTGTTCCAATACGTGCAGTCCGTCGCGCGCGCGACCCTCCTCTACCAAGCGGACACCCGCGTACATCTCTGCATCCAAAGATGCGGTCTCGGAAGTCATCTGGACACCCTCCCCGTGCGAACCTTCCCGATCACAAAACGTCCGAGGCCGAACACGACCGCGTAGGTAGTGAAAACAGTGACCGAGCCGAGCGAATCGACATGCTGGCAGTCCAACGTCGTCCCCGTCGCCGAGGTCCACAGGAAGACGCAGGCAAGCCCCACGCCTACCGTCAACAAGCCGTGCTCCGGGGTGAATCCGATGATTACTCCCAGAGCGACGGCCCCGACAATACCGGCGATTTCAGGTCCGGGCCCACCTGCCAACCCGACCGGAGAGGCCAAGAACAAGACGATCTCACTGGCACCGAACCAGCTCAGTCCGACGCTGCTAACCGCTGAGTATCGCTTGGGTCGAAGATAGAAGCTGAAGCCACCGCAGAGGACTGCGAGAGCAAGGAAGAGCGCTATCACGCTGATCCGCAATGGAATATTGCTCTCGACCCCGCAGATTGTCGGCGCGGTGACACTTGACAGAGCCGGTATCAGGGCAACAAGACCGAGAACGGAATACAGCAGATCTTTACCCAATTCGACTGGCGGAATATTCTGTAGCCAACCAGTTGTGAGGGCGAACACTGCGACAATCAATCCAAGCGTTCCAGCCGAACCGACCGCAATCGATCCCGATCCACCTATCTGAATCAATGCGGCGGTCGCTACGAACCCCGCCAAGAAGGCGCTTCCGTAGGGGTACAGGTCCGACAGCGTTTTCGGTCTTGTGTCGCGGGTATCGATCAATCTGCGACCGAGCACGAAGTAGGTCACCATCATTGCGGTTCCCAAGATGACTACAACCGCGGTCATGCCGCTCACTTCCGCTGGACCATGCCGCGGGCGCGGCGATGCGAGACACTTCGAGACCTCGAGTGCGGGATACATGATCGACCAGATCCACGGTGCGCGGTAGTCGTTCGGCAGAAGGACACAGCCCGTAGATTGAATGAATGACGCCGCTGTGCAGGGCCACGTTTTCTTGGCACCATGACCCGGGACCAAAGAACCGAAGGAGTCGATTGCATGCCGCTTCAGTCGGCTCGCACTGACTGGGCAATCAGTGGATGGTGGGTGGGCAGGGAGCTCGGCAGGGGGCGATACGCCGAAGAGTCCGTTTCGCGCAACCAGCTGATCGCTCTGTGGGTCAGAGCGACTGCGGAGCCGAAGCCTAATGTGAAACACCTGGCCGAAGACTTGGCGGCCTGGATGGGGACGCTGGGTTCTGCCGAGTGGGTGGCGCGACGGTTTTCGCCGGAAGCTTCTCGACGCCTGCGGCTGGGCACCAATGAAGTTCTCGGAGGCGTCGATCAGTGGGATCTGGTGAGTGCCGTCGCTGTCGAGTACGGGGACACCTTTGCGCGGTGCTCGGCTGGTGTCGTTGCCGACGTCCGCCTGGAACGCCCTGTCGGACTGCCTGCACGTATTGCGCAGGTGCTGCGCAAGTACGAGGACGGTCCACCGCGGACCGCCGCTCGCCAAGCGATGGTCACCTCGGAGGCATGCGGCACAGTCGTGGCGTCACGCAACCACGCGGACCACTACATCGAAAACCCGAACCGCTTTCGTTCGGCGATTGTCGCGGCGTCGATGCGCTCGTACAACGGCAAGCTGACGGAGTATCGCGAACGTATCGACGATGTGTCCGACGAAAGGGTCTCCGCCTCGGTCGCTGCCGCAATCGAGCGACTGACCGAGCTATACGGAGAAGCTGACGTGTCGGATCGGCTCCCGACCGAGCACGAGATCTCGTACGTCGAGCACAAGCTCGACCGCTTCCTGACAAAATCGAATTCCACTCGATTCCGTTCGGATCTCCCGCTACTCGAAGGCAGCACCCTCTACACCACCGCGGACGTGCACGGCGAGGCGTGGCGTCGCGCGCGACGGAACCTGCTCAGACTCTATATGGATGCCGCCGAGCTGGACGAGAACACGATAGCCGAGGTCTACGGTTCGAACTTCGCGCGTGCGAGGCAGGATCTGCAGCGTGCGCTGATCAGGGCGAGCGCGAGGAAGTCGGCAAGCGATTTGGACACATCGCATCTGGAACTCGGCTACCGCAGCACCGAAATCAAGACCCTGTTCACACAGGCCCGCTCGTACTTGGCACAAACTCCAATCGAATCGAACAATGCGTGGAGTTGGAAGTGGAATGGGCAGGCGATGTGCTGGGAGCGGGCGATAGCGCTCGAGATCTTGGCAGACGCCGGCTCGGTCGCCGGACACAGTGCGAGCGCGCTCGAGCAGACCTTACGTGAGAGGTACGACCAAGTGCGCCCATCCGACACATTGGCGCCGACCCGCACCGCATCGATTTCTTTGGCATTGCAATTGACGAGGGGCGCGCTCGCTATGGCTATCCACGACGACGACGTATTCGGCAACGATGGTGTCGAATTGGTCGGCAGTAGGAAGCCGGATCAGACGTGGTCCGAGAAGACCGCCGACGTGCTGAGCGCACTGCGCGGACATCGAGTCGCGTGGGATCGCCTGACGGGTAATGCGGGATGAACCGCCACCCGATCCGCGTCGACGACGCAGGAATGCACTGGGACGGCGACACCGCGCCCGCGGTAGCAGAAGTCTTCCTAGAACTGGCACCTGGAGTGAACGTCGTCGTCGATGCAGCGGATCCGTCGACGCTGATGGGATGGACCATCGCACGCGATGCCGACGTGGGCTCCCTGGCCCGAGCGTGTATCGAGTCCGACCTTGCGCACCTGCTCGAGTTCGACGGTCCTGGAGCCGTGATCAGTTGCGAGGCTTTTCATCTCGATGCCGACTGGACACGACGCGCTACGACCGCGGCGGTCGCACGCTGGTGGATGTCTCCGATCGACGAGGGCGCATTGATGCTGGATGAGGCCGGTGCACGGCGCCGAACAGGCGACACCGACGGCGCGAGCAGGCTCGTCGCCCATGCTCTTCCGGCCTTGGATTCACTTGTCGACGACGCAGTGAACGGCGAACTCTCCGGCGGCGCACTATCCGAGCTGGCCAACTTGACCAGGGCTGCCAGCGCTGCAACAACAGGGCTGTCCTGGGGCTATCCGTTGCTCTCGATGGCCGACCGGGTCGATACGGTCCGGGAGATCGACGAGACGAAGCTCGAGCGTTGGCTGGAGGAGCTCGTCGACGACAAGTCTTTCGGCCTCGTCGATGTGGGTATGGCGGGCGGCCCGTCGATCGCCCGCGCCGAGGTGCAACGGGGGTACATCGATCCGCACGTGCTGCCCCCGCGAATTCTGCGGTGGAGCGGTGCAGGTACTCCCGAGTGGACAGCCGAGGTGGATACAACCACGCCGACGCTCCGCGTACTGCTCTCAGTTGAGCTCGACGCAGCCGTGGACCCGCAGTGTGGTGAGGCGAACCGGATCCTCGGCTTCGCTGCCGACCGAACTGGAAAGCTGATCGCAACGATACCGATGATGGTGCAGGGCCACGCGCTCGTCGGATCTCTTCCGATAGACGAAACATCCTTTGATACAACCGTATTCGGACTGTTCGACGCCGACACCCCACCTCGGCGTCTGCGCTCGGGACCGATGGCCGAACCACTGATCAGCGTCGACCGCCACATGCTCGACGCGTGGATGCTCAATCGTACCGCGCACGCCGTTCTCGCGGCCGTGAATCTCGGTGCCGACGAGGACGTTCTAGCCTTTGCCCAGTCGGCCGCGGATGGCTTCGTGCGCGACGCGGTCGAAGCAGCCGGCCGGGCGCTGACAGCGTTGAATGTCCTGAAGGCGGCTGCCGACGCCTCGGACACACCGCTTGCCATCCTCGTCGCGAACCGAGTTGCAGCCATCGAAGCATTCGTCGACCGGTTGGAGTCACGACACGACCAACCCGCAGGAGCGCAGCCGCTATTGGCCGAGCTACTGCCATCGCCGTTGTCGGGAAGCGAATGAGCAGCGCGCATCAACCGACGGTCCTGGTTCGGGCCGCCGACGCCGGTGATACCTACCTGTCGTGGACCTGGTTGGACACCCCGGGGAGTTCGCAGGCGGTCAGGCTCGACGGGACCGTGGTGAAGGACGTTGTCGATCTACTCGATTGTGCATTGCTCGCACCCTTGCCTGTCGGCACGGACCAATTCGAATCGAAGGACGCGGCCACCCGTCGCGCGCTGCTCACGGGCGCGTTTGCGAAGCCTGACAGCGAAAGAACGTTGTCCGCGGCCCTCACCGAGGTGATGTTTCCGACGACGCTGCGTGAGGAGATCGTCGAGCGGTCGCTGCGTCATGGAGGTGTCCACCTACGTGTGACGCCCAGTCCACGGTTGGCGCGCGTGCCGTGGGAGCTGTTGTTCGTCACACCTGATCGGCGGTTGCTGGACGTCGCGATGGTCACGCTGGACCCCCCGACGACGGTGCATGCCGAACGCACCGTCCTCCCGCCTGCATGGAGCGAGGTCGAACACCTTCCCGCGCTGCACATCCTTGATCCATCTTTGCCAACCCGCGCCATGGACCACGGGCTCGGCCGCACACTGTCGGGCATCGCGAAGAACGCCCTCCTCGCTGGGTTGGCAGCACATGCCAACGCTTCCGCCAGTGCGGCGTCTTCGACGGGGTTGAACGCGTCGCAGACTGTCGACAGAGTCGACCTGTCGCGCGAATTACGCATCCCGCGCTCGAGATTGTTCTACTTCGGGCACGTATCTTCGACCACGGATGAACCGGGTTCGGCGTCCATCCATCTGCACGACACGTCAGGTGCACCGAGTTCCGATGCGGGCCGTTGGGGAATGGCCGAGGCGCTGCGACCGCGGACCCGTCTCGGTGAGCGAGCACCCGCCCATCCAGGTGACCATCTCCCAATGTGCGCGCTGGACTTTCTGTTGGGCACGCAGCAGTGCACCGATCCACAAGTTTGGAGGGCCTACGGTTCAAATAGACCGCTGTCTGGTCACGAAATTTGGCCGATTCCGTCACGTGTTGCTCTGATTGCGTGCGAGGGCGGCGTCGACTTTCGTTCTGTGGAGACTTTCGGCTTGGTCATGGCCATGGTGGATTCCGGCGCGTCGCTGGTCACCACCACACGTTGGACGCTTCCCACCGATCATGCGTTCCATACGACTGCCAGTCTTCGAAAGTCTGTCGTCCCTACCGTCGATCTTGCGCTTGCGGTGGATCGCGCACACGCCAGCGCCAACCCATTGCAGTCGCTTTATCGTTGGCAGCAAGAGCAACTGGCGAAGTGGGTTGCGGGCGACGGCAACATCGCCCACTCCCCTCTCGTGTGGGCGTCCTTGACCACGACCGTTGCCGCCGCGAGAACGAAAGTGACGACGCCTTCCCCATCGTATTTACACGCGCGCGAGGACTGAGTGCGCCACCAGGTTCTAGTAGCGTTGCGCCATCAAAGCTGCGAAGGCGTACTCGTCGAGTTCGTTCCACCGGGTTGCCGACGCAGCCGCGTCACCCAGCAGGATTCGGTCGAGATCGACGCGATACCGACCGGATTGCATGTCTGCACCCGACACGATCAAGCGCACCGCCAACGCCGCGACTGAGCCGGCAGCGTTGGCGGCGGTGCCGAGCTGAGGCCACGATGGAAGCGAACGGCCGACCTGCGTCAACGAATACCTGGTACGAGGAGTCACGTCACTGCCGACGATTGCGCTCGCGATGCGGATTCTGTTGCGAGGGTCGTTGAGCTCCGAGACGTCCATTCCGGTGAGTTCGCCTGCCCTGCCGTGGAACAGCGGATAGTCGGCATCGAGATCGTACCGCTCGACATCGAGGATGACGTTGTCACCGTTGTCGGTTGCCATCACCACTGGAATACCAAGTACCCGAGCCTGTTGCCGAACTACTACTTTCAGTGCGAGATCGTCCATTTCCTCCGCGAGCACGGATAGCTGTTCTCCGCCCACACTGCCGAGGAAACTGCCATCGAGGCTGTCGTAGCCGTTCGGATGTGCCGAAACGTCACAGTACGGATCGGTCTCCAGAAGTCGGCGTTGCGCGAGGGTCACTTTGGACATCCCGAGGTCGCACACCGAACCCTGCAGTCGGTTCAGGTTGCTGGGCCCCAAGGTATCGGGATCGGCGATGCGGAATCGCCGCGCCCCTGTCAGCGCGCACACCGACACCACCGATGCACCCACGCTGAGCCCTGCGACTCCGATCAAAGCTGATCCCCATTGTCGCTGCTCATCATCGTCCAGCAAGTACCTGTTGCGCGCGGTCCGCAAACGATAGAAGTGCTCGTCAGCCGGGAGCCGAACCATTGTGGATCGCCAGGGATAAACGATGTAGCGGCTCGAGTCCTCGATGACCCGATCGTCGTCCCAGTTCACGGATGCGGGTCCGAACGCGTCGATTGCGGCGAGCTCCGATCGGGCCGACTTCCATCCGTCGACGTAGTGCATACCGCAGTTCGGCTGCAACAATTCGTCTATCCGGCGAGAGTCGGTCTTGGGGTCCAGTATCTCGATCACAGCGAACCTACCCGCTCGACAGCGCTCTGCTTGATCTGCAATTGAAAGCCCTCGCTCCCGTATGGATGGAATTCCACCTTTGGCTCCACCGCGGCCCCGTACATTCCGTGAAGCTCGTTGAACTCACTACTCGATGACATCAAGGCGTCCACTACACTGCGGCGAACCATTCTGGCGCACTCCGCATTCGGACCTACTGGCAACTCAACGCCCTTCCGGAGCTCGACGTGCAAGTGCAAGGTGTCGCGGAGGTCATTGCCTGTACGACGTCCAAGAACGAACTTGCCGGTGATCGCGTCGGTCAACTGTGGATCGGCGAGTGCGGCGCGGACCGGATCAGGGTAGATGTTCACGGCATAGAACGAGACCGCAATATCAGCGCGTTGTTTCACCACGACGAACTGCGAATGCTCGGTCGAGGTCGCCACGTCGAGATCGTGACCGAGGTCGGCCAACCGACGACGGAGCTCACAGGGGGTGATGACTTCACCGATGTCGTTGATCCGGTAGCGCACCAAGGGAATCGTGTTGTCGACGGTAAACAGTAGGTAGCCCCGCTCGTCGGTTTCGATGTATCGCAGAGAGGCATCGTACTCGACCAACGTCGACGACGCGGCGGACCCACCGAACAGCGTCGCGTCGAGTTCGTTGTGCTGCAACGCCAAACGCCGCGCCGCGATCGTCGTCGATGTCTCGTGCCCGATCATCCCCGCGTCAGCGGTGCCGTAGACCAAGCACATGTCCTGCGGTCGGTCGACTTTCCCCACGAGCCTCAGAATTCCGTCTCGCCAGCTCTCTCCGACGCTCTCACCTGCCAGCAAGAACTTTATGTTCTGACTCAGGACGTCGTGCCCGGCGCCGTCCAGGACGTCGCGAACGAACGGTGGATAGCCGGCAAGTATGACCTGGTCGTAGTGCTTCCCGAGTGAGGCCACGTCCACACGAACGGTGTCGACGTGGACCCCCGGAGCCACTGCAGACACCGGAAACCCGCGGTCGTGCAGCTCTTCGATCGCACGAAGTGTGTAGGTTCCGCCGATCCAGTTGCCCATTGCAAAGCACACCACCACGAGAGTCGACAGTCTGTCGGCACCCAGCTGGCGCAGGATCCGCTCATGCAGAACGACACTGTGGTCCAGCGACAGCTTCGCACGCGGCCAATGAGTAGGTGGACCAGATGATCCTGAGCTGGACGAATAGATGCGCGTCGAGGTGGCGTCGCCTGCCGGGATGAGTTGTGGCAATTCGTAGGCATGCACGTAGTTTTTCTTCGTCGTAGGCGGGACAAGCGAGAAGTCCGGTGCTGACGCGACGGTGTTCGGGTCGAATCCCAGCTCGGACAGAAACCGTGGATAGGCGTCGGTGGTCTCGACAGCCTTCCGGAACGTCGCCAGGGCGCCGTTCACTCCTGCAGCACTTCGAGTCGTCCGTATCGGAGACATGGCCGAGTTCCTTTCGTGGAACAAGACGCGAATCGCCTTGCTGCACGACATACCGAACCCCCGGAGCCCCTTCTGCGCCCTCGATCATCACCGAGTCATGTACTGCGACCAGATGATTGAATGGCCACGCCGTCTCATGCACAGTTTCGAATAGAACCCACCACACCTTTCGAAAGGAATACTGTCCATGTCTCAGTGCAGAAAGTGCTACCGCCCCGTCCACGACTGCTCGTCCTGCAACGGCGGCCGGGCCAGCGGGATGTTCGGCAAGCTGACCTGCAGCAAATGCAACAACACGGGCTCGACCTGCAACGAGCACGGCGGCCACTGGAAGTAGACAACCGGTCCATTTCCACTAATCTTCGAAAGGAAATCATGCAGGTCTTTGGTATAGCGATACTCGTGGCCCTTGTCGGATTTTTCGCGAGCGTCGCGATCAGCCCGGAAACTGCGATGGTGTTCGTCGTCGTCTACATCGTCGGATTGCTCGTCCTCGGTTACGTGCTGAGCGTGATGGCGAAACAGCAATCGAACGTCGTAGTGGCAGCTCCACCTGTCGACGTCGAGCAAGCCGTGCTCACTCATTTCAAGGGCATCGGGTGGAAGCAGGTGAACGGGAGCGGGCGACTGAATTTTCAGTCTCGGGGAATCGGCCTTAGTTCCATTGGCTCGAAGAACCCCGTCATTTCAGTTGACTTGTCGGACTCAGTCGATGGAGGAACCGAGGTAGACGTGTGGATGTCGGAGTGGGCCTCGCGGGTCGGAATGGCCGCCTCCTGCGACCGGGTCGTCACCAAGCGCTGGTCGCTGTTGCGCAAGCTGGACGCGATTTCGAGCGTGGGCGGCGTGCAGCTCGGGAGTTCGTGAGCCCGCTGGCCTCGTGACCGGTCAGATCGATTGGTGCGACGGGAATCGATCTGGCCGGCACCGTCGGTTCCAGCAACTAGCGGTCGACGGAAATCAGCTGTTCGAACGACGGCGCTCGGTACCCCAAAGCAGTAAGTTGCGTTGAGCACGTGCACCTTCTCTCGATCTGAACGTGCGCGTCCAGAAAGTGAGGGGCGAGTGCCTGACAGTCCCGATCCGTTGTTTCCGGTGCCGAACCAACCGTCGGCTTCTTCCACCACCGATGCATACCCAACACTCAATGGCCCAGCGAGCTCTGAGCCGCGCAGCGGCAAACACCGCACTCTTATGTATGTCGGTATCTGCGTCACCGTGGCAGCCGTTCTGGTCGGAGCAGCCTTCTACGGAATCGACCGCGGTCGCGCCGAGCCCACTGTTGCAGGGCCCGCGGTCGCTGAGCCCGTGGCCCCAGGGCCAGTTTCCGAGTCCACCGAAGCCGAGGTTCCTAGCCCGTCGGCGCCCGATCGCGAGGTCGCCGATCCTGCACCCATCGCACCCGCGCTTGTCAGTCCGGCGCCTACCGCTGCCGCAGCTGCTCCGCCCGTCTCGGATGTCGACCTCGGCCTTTCCGTGCCGTTGACCGTTCCAGCGTGCGACGGATCGGGAATAGTGGTGATTCACAGCGCCATCAGCCCCGGCGCCTATGCCCAGGAAGTCGCTGCTGCGCTTGCGTCGAATCCGGGCGCTAGGTACTTACGCACCGACAGATCGTGCCCATCCTTGCGGCACCAGAGCACAGAGGGCAATCCCATCTACGCTGTGTACCGGCCTTCGGGCTACACCACAACCGAACTATGCAACGACGTACGCCTGCAGGGTGGCGACGCTTACGGCAAGTGGCTGAATACTGCGAGCGACCCGGCGTTGATCCTGCCGTGCTGAATTACCCTTTCGCGCCGCGTCATTCGATCGAACGACATCACTCTGACCTCCATCGATGCAACGTTGCACTACCCTCATGCGTGGCCCCTGATCCGCAAAGAATTGCGTCCAGAAAGGTCGGGTCGCATGCCCGATAACCCCGAACCACTGTTCCCGCTGCCGGACCGACCCGCTGCAACTCCCACCGACACCTCATACCCATCGCTATCAGCATCAGAACCCTCCACAGGCAACCCCGCCACGCCCCGAAAGTACCTCTATGCGGCAGCCGGCCTCGTCGTGGTGGCGGTTCTAGTCGCAGCAGGGGTCTACGGAACAACCCGGAGTTCTGACGACGTACAGATGGACACCGCTGCTCGCCCAGCGGCGAATGCAGCCAGCGGGGAAGCACCGAACAATGTCGTCGGTACCTGCACGTCCGCGCCCGTCGCATCCGTCGATGACGCGCGTCTGTCGACGTCAGGGCTGGTGCTCGACGTGACCGCTGCAAGTGGATGCTCGGTCGATTCTGTCGTGTCGAGTTCGTCGGTGCGCATCAACGTTGTCGACGGACCGACCAACGTTGCCGCAGGCGTGTTCGACTTCTCGTCCGCCCCCGCTTTGCTCACCGGCGACGGCGACAGTCGCTTGACGTTGACCTTTCCGCTCGGAACTTTCTGGATGGTCCCGTCGACTCTGTCGTCATCCACCTCAGTCGAGATCGACCCAGGTAGCAGCGACTCATCGAATGCATCGGCGTCCGAGGAGGTCTCGCTATCCGCATCGACCGCCGCCGCACCCACATCGGGTGACGCAGAAATGGCTGCAGCGGAGGCACTTCGCGCCATCTCGGACTCCGACCGTACCGTCGTTGCCTCCTCGCTCGCCGATCGCTGGATCCCTCAGATCAGTTCGAAGAAGCCCGGCTTGGTCGCCGAGGGAAAAACATGGACCAATGCCGACATCCTGCTAGAGCACCTCCAGATGAGGATCCGATACCCGTCTGCGCACCTCATTTGGAGCGGATCGTGGAGCACCTTTTCATCCCCTGATTGGTGGGTAACCGCCGTGGGCGAAACCTATCCGACAGGCGAGTCGGCGAATACTTGGTGTGTCGCCAACAATTTGGATCGCGACCATTGCTACGCGAAACTCGTCAGCTCCGTTCGTCCAGTGGACGGCAGCACCGTATTGCAGAAGTAGGCCATTCACTGTGGCACGTCGACACTATATCGATGCGCAGTGCGTTTCGATCATGGTCGACTTTCTATCCTTGAAAAAGTACCTCCGCGCACCGAATAGCTCTGCGTCTGTCAGGTGAACGATCGATATCACGCAGGCAATCATTCATGGTTGCATACGCATGTCGGAATCAGTCTCAGCGCAAGGAGCCACAATGACAGTAATCAAGGCAATTTTGCGGCGCGCGACGTGCCCACGCTGCGGTGGATCGGGCGGGCACAGCGACTTCGGGAACTGGGTCAATTGTTCTGCATGCAACGGAACCGGGAATAAGTGAACAAGCCATGGGTCGCAGCTCACCACGCGGATACAACGGCTCCGCCAACCGGTGGGGCTTCGCAATCCACCTCGCATCCAATGGCAAGTACGAAAAGACTCGACTCTACCCACGGGCGACTTCACCGGCAGCCCCGAAGCACACCCGACTCAGTATGCGTGCTCTACCTCAACCGCCCCACCGCATGACTGTTCGACGAGGAACGATCGGGACGTCCACGCACCCTCGACCGCAAGAATCTGATTGCGGTCACACTCACACCTCCACCGGCGAAATACGGCGTCACCCAATTGGAGCTCAGGACTACTCGCCGAGCACCTGAAGATCGAGCACGCTACCGTCGCCCGAGTATGGCGGGAACATGGCGTCCAGCTCTGACGCAGTGAGACATTCAAATTCTCCACCGACCTGGATTTGGTTGCGAAGGCCACCGATATAGTCGGCCTCTATCTCGAGCCACCGGAGAACGCGATCGTGTTGTGCGTGGACGAACAGTCGCAAATTAAGGCGTTGGACCGCACCGCACCGACACTGCCGATGCAGATCGGGATACCCGAACGGCAAACCCACGACTATGCCCGCAACGGTACGACGACACTGTTCCCGGCCCTCGAAGTCGCCACCGGACAGGTCACCGGGATCTGCCGGCCACGGCACCGTCACCAGGAATTTCTGGTGTTCCTCAAACACGTAGCGAGCCCGGACCAGCAATTGCACCTGGTGATGGACAACTACGCCACGCACAAAAAGCGGGAAGTCCGTGACCGGCTCGCCAACAATCCCCGCATCACAGTCCACTTCACACCACCCACCTCGGCGTCCTGGACGAACCTCGTGGAGGTGTGGTTGGGGATCATCGAACAACAGGCGATCCACCGCGGAACCTTCCGCAACGTACGCGACCTCACCGCTAAGATCCGCGCGTTCATCAACGCCTGGAACCCACGCGCCCAGCCGTTCGTCTGGACCAAGACACCGGAGCAAATCCTCAAGAAAACCACCCGTAAAACGACTTCAAAGACGGACCACTAGCTTCCTTTTCGTACATCGAAGACGCGGTCAGACCCGCGGATCTGCAGTATGTTTCGATCACAGCGCAATACCCAAGGGGCATTTCGCAATCTGGCGTCCTCCTGGATCATCGAAACCGACGCCAATCTCATCTGAACAGCAGACAGACAGTCCAGAAAACCTCAAATACTCTGATTTTTGATGACGGGTGAGTGGAGGTGCTTCTTTCCGAAACACTCACCTGCCATCGATGTGAAGTAATCGCAGTAAATAACCAGAAGGAGGTGAATCGCATGCTGTTCTTTGGCGGTGCCGCGCTTCTCGGCGCAACAATCGCGCTGTGGCAGAGAAATAATCGTCGTCGTTAACGGCGATGCCCGGTGGAGAGTGTCAACATTCTCCACCGGAATTCTCCACCGGACTTTTCATTCAATCCAATCCGAAGGAACCAGCGTGTCCGCGGACATCATCGTTCAAGGCTGCTCCCTCAGTTTCACCCTTGATTCAAAACTGATCTTCGATAGAGCGGATTTTGATATCGCACGTGGGCAGCGGGTAGGACTGGTCGGATCCAACGGGTCGGGAAAGACCACATTGATGAGGCTTATTAGCGGCCTTGTCGCTCCAGATAATGGCACGGTACTCCTGTTCGGCGAACCGTCGCACCGGGCAAGCCCGGCAAATCGCCGGCGTACCAGCCTCTTTCTAGGCGGCGATGCCTCCCTATATGGAAGCCTGACCGCTGAGGAGAACATCAGATATTTCGCGGAGCTCGCTGGAATGAAGCATCGAGAATCAAAAGCCGCGACAAAAGAAATAATGAAAAGCTTGAACGTTGACTGGTTTTCCACAAAGAAGGTCCGCGATATGTCTCGCGGAATGAGACAAAGGGTCGCACTCGCACGGTCGATGGTTCACAAACCCGACCTGTTGCTCCTCGACGAACCCACCACAGGCATGGACATTGATGGACTTCAGCTCTTCGGAGAGCTCATCGCCAGCGCGGCATTCGACGACACGTCGATTCTCATCTCCGGACACAACGCCTACGAAATCGTGTCACATTGCGCCGACTATTGGGTGCTGTGGGAACGAGGAGTGACTAGCTCAAATCGCCACTCTCTCGACGAACTACCTCCAGCACCCGCGGCCGACGCGCTGCGACAGGCAATGACTGGGTTCCGTCATGTCTAATCTCTGGGTCGTCCTCAAAAAAGAGCTGAGCCAGCAACTGCGCGACCGCCGTTCGCTCGTACTGTTGTTCATCCCGACCCTTATCGGACCGCTCTTCTGCCTTCTACTGTTCGCGCAGGGCACCAGTTCTGAGTTGGATCACAAGGAGCTGAGCGTCTCTTCGAACAGTTTCAGCCCTAATGACTCGCGACTGCTGAAACACATCGACGACAGGCTCAACCGGACGGATGTCGGAGACACTGGACAGCGCGTGTGGAATGTCAAGTGGAGCGATTCCCCGTGGGATGACCTCGTGCGCGGAAAATCGGATTTAGCGTTGATACAGGAAAGTGACGAATCCTGGAAGCTCATACCCAGCCCGATGTCGCTGGATTCGACTGCACTGACGGCCGAGGCAATAGTAGTATTCACAGATTCAGGACTGCCGGAAAATGGAGTCTGGGACCCGCTTCAGCCGACGCTTATGGACAAAGCAAGGTCAACGACTCTGGTGGAAAATTTCTTCAGCCAGGCTCCAGCAAACATTGCCATCACAAGCTATCTATTGCCAGTGCTTCTGTTATCCCTATTCACCCTGGCGGGCACTTCGGTCGCCATCGAATGCATAGCGGCCGAAAAAGAACACGGCACCTTCGAAAGTCTGCGTGTTTCGGGCGCCCCCGGCCTGAGCATAATAATGGGTAAGCTCTGCGCGGTTGTCGTCACCTCGGCGACGTCTGGAATACTGGCCTTATCCTTCTTGATCTGCGTCGGTCACGTTAGGCCACGGGGGGCGTGGAACCTCGGTCTAGATTACGTAGTCGAAGCCGGTATCGGCGCCGGCAGCGCCTTTACGCTTGCAATTCTCACGCTCTCAGCACTCACGCTATGTAGCGCGATGTTACTATTCGTGAGCGGCTTGGCCAGGACGATCAAGGAGGCGCAGTACTGGGTCTCGTTGGTGGCCTTCATTCCGGTCTCGGTGGGAGGCGCATCGGCAGTCGCGTCCAACGACCACCTCAGACGAGTATTCGAAACCATCCCATTTTCAAACGTAGCAATTGGCCTATCCGAGACGATCTCCGGAGAGTATGACGGCTGGTCGCTTGCTGCTTGCCTTGCAGTCAACGCTGCTGTATCGCTCGTGCTGGCAACCCTTTCCGTTCGGATGCTTTTCGGCGAGGCCAGCCTCGCTTTGTCACGTTGATTGCGCTCCGAGGTATGGCGAACACGCAAATAGTGCTGCGACATCAATTAGCATCGACCTTGCATTCGGTTGGTGTGTCGGCCTTTGCCGAGCTGATCAAAGCCGTGCCCGTTCACATCTGGCGGACCGCTCAGGTCGGTGCGCGGACCGGCAACGCTCGCAGTGACATCCGCAAAATTTCCGGCTGTGTCGACCCCATCCGACATGCGGGTCACCGTCGACGATTCGCTGCGCGTAGGCGAATTCGAAGTCAGGCGAGACCAACCGGCGAAAGTAGGATTGGTCAATGGTCGTCGGTGAATTCGGAGCGACCGCGAAGTCTCCCATCTCGAAAATTTGGTCCGACGGCATATTCGACAGTCTCAGGGTCGATGGTGCCGACGTGCACGTTTTCGGTATCATCCCACGCAATGACGAAGCCTGTGAGTGGACATGACGCAGCGGCTTCGGCGGTGGACGTGGCCGACGACTCCACCTGCTGCACAGCGAGCTGATCAGCCTAAGGTACTGGAGGGGCCACACTGCTGGAGTCGGAGCACGCCGCAGTCGCCAGAACTGCGACGCAGGCAATACCGAGAACCCTTCGAGGGATGCAAGACTCAGACAAAGTCAAAGTGACGCACTCTCCTACATGACCGAAACCGATTCTCATACCATCGAGACGCTAGCCGTCCCGGGAATCAAGCGATGTCGTCCGAACAGCGGAGCTCAGCTTGGCAAGTGACGAACGCGGGGTATGCGCCTGAGCGGTACGACCTCGGCGGCGATCAACGATCACCGAATCGTCGAGACCAGAACGGTGAATTTCTGAACATATCGATGTCCTGTGGTTCATCGAAAAAGGCAAATTTGATCACTTGGTCCCAACTGGTGGACTGCCCGAGCACCATTGGCCACACCACGTCCTGGCTTGTATAGAGGTAGAAACGGCGCGGCACAGCAAAGGCGTCGTCCCACCGAACCCCCACCGAGCAACCATCCCCCGGGTTGTGTGTGATGACACCGCGCAGGTGGAAGTCCATTGCCGATACCGGGTGGTCACGATTGTCGAAAGGCACGTCTTCGCCTGTGTTTCTCCGCGTTCGAACGGCGATTCGCTCGCCTACCCGCATGTTGGCCACTTTGGCCTCATAGCGAGAATTCGAATCCATTCGCCACTCACCACGAGCAACAAAGTCTGACAACTGATTTCTTTTCGAGGCGCGGCTTCCCGGCCCGACCACCCAATAGATCTCTACGTCGCCAAGATCTTCGACCTGCTTTTCGGACTCATCGCCAGCACAATCTCGGCCAGGGACGTTTTGAATGGCTTCCACCACGGAGGTCGGTCCAATACCGGTGTAGATGACAGCCTCCGCTTCACTGCCTGAGTCGCGGCTCAGGCCCGGGTAGACGCGCTCGACCAGCTGCGGGCAGTGATACCTGGCATAGATGCAGAAGTGCTTCCTCATTAGGTCGAGAACGAGCGCTCCAGCGGCCTTCGACACCCGGGGGTCGGACAATAGCTTGGTGAGTGCGTCGAGCCCTTCAGCCCGCAGCTTGAAAGTGTCAGCTCCCGCGTCGTCATAGCGAGTCTCCGAGACCTCCACACCAGAGTGCTCTGACTGGAAGCCATCGACGTCATCCACCAGGGAGTCAAGCACGCTTTCCCGAATGTTGACGAAGCCGCCGAGTTGACCTCCTCGCTGCTTGTCTGCGTTGACGACAAAGACCTCCATCTTGCCAACGCTCACGCAGAAGCGACGCGGAAACCTGGTGGTGCCATATGTCCCCGTGCTCACAGACCAGTATTGAAACTCGGTTGCGCGAGGGGCCGGGATGCACGCTTCGACGAAGGTACGCAGGAGTGCGGTGACAGCCGCTTCGTCGGAGTGCTCGACGTAGCGGCGAGCTGCTGTCGAATATCGAATCGACTGTACTGTAATTGATTTCAGCGGAGTCGAATCGTAAGCGTTGTCGGCACCAGGGTTCGCCAGCCACTTTTCCTGTGCCGCATCATCCAGTAGCTCACTGAGCGCGTCGACACCAGCGGTGACGCTCGCGTTCAGCACATTTCGAAGTGGCGCACCAATTGACTCCAGATCGTGAGTGAGAGTCCGTTCGACCCGTTTGAGTTCTTGCTTGGAGGCGGTCACAGCCAAGAGACGCACCGTCGCGATTCCATCGCCCCACTTCGTCTTGTGCCCACCCATCCGGGATCGTAAATTTACCGACTCTCCCAGGTAGTAGGAGTCGCTCTCGAATCGCAGGAGGTAGTAGCCACTAGCCTTTGGGCCGTTCGCGGGCAGACCGATACTTGCGACTTCCGTGAACTTCATTTCCGGACCGAACCGATGATCCTCGGCCCACCGTGCGACGGTCTCGTGCAGGAGCGGCTTCATTCCACCCTCCTGCCCACAGCGAGCTCAGTGCGACCTTCACAGCCAAAAGGAATGGTCATCAATGCTCAACTCCAAATTTCACACAGCCCACAGAACGGAGATTTCGAGACAGCCAAGGCCTACAACTCGCTACCGACACAAATCGATCAGGACCAGCCAATCGAACTGCGGAAGTCGTTCGCCAACGCAAAGTCCGAATCCTCGATGCCCGCGATGGCGTTTGCGATCGCTTCCGAGTGTTCTCGCAAGACCACTGCTCGGACCGAACTAGCTGTCACCACAGGATCTTCGGCGGTGTCGCCCACAACCGACGCCGCCGCACGCAACAGTTTGAGCGCTTCCTTCTGCTGCCATGGCGTCAGCGGCTGCGAAGTGACGAGATCGATAGCGACTGTGGCAGTCTCGCCTGCCGACGCCTCCGGCGCACTCGCTGCAGCAACTGGCGTCCGACGCGGCCGGTTCAACGAGATGACGGTCTTTGGTTCCCCGGTCAGGAAGTCCTCAGGCAGCTCATGGGCTTTCGCAGCCATCAGCGACACCTGCGCCGAGACCGAGGAACCCTTGAACCATCCGCGGCCGACCGTCAGCAAACCGCGATCCTTCAAATGCCGCATGGCGGGCAGGAACTTTGCACTGGTCTGAGGCGTCAGCTGCCCGATCCTGTGGTCGTCGACGCGCACCTCGACGGCTTTCTTCTCGGTCTTGGCTGTGCTGACGTCGATTTCGTGCAGTGTGACCAACAGTTCCAGCTCGCCCTCCGGCTCGACGAAGTGCCGCAAGACGTCGAAGTGCTCATCGGCCTTGGTTACCTGAACAGCCCCGCCGCTCGGAAGAAGCGTGTACGGCATTTCGGGTGGTTCGTTGCCCGGGAGGATGAGATGGGGCTCACTGAGTTGCACTTCGATATTGGTGGCTAGGTCAATCGGTGTTCCGGGCCTGTCGTTCCACCGGTTCTGATCGTATGCGCGAATCGATGCAGGCGCCGTGGGGACAAGCCCGCGATTGATCAACTCCATCAACCGGTTGTGAAACAAGATTGCGCGTTCGCGCGCCAGGTAGCCGATCAAGTAGTTCGACGCCCGGACGGACACTGCGTATCGGTCGTGCGGATTGTCTGGCTCGGGAATCAACTCGACAGTGCGTCGAACGGTCGAGCCAGCGGGGTCGAAATCCGACCCCAGAGTCCCGCGGATGGCGTCGACATAGGCGTGCGTCCCAAAGACCGCTTCGTTGCACCAGTCTCCTCGCCCACCCCACAGTGGGTATGGCCGCCACTGCACACCGACGTCACTCATTCGGGTCCCCTCGGATCGTCCGTCAGGCAGCAGGCTAGCCCACGTTGCCGACAACCATGTGCGAACCTCGACGGGGAATCAACGCGGCATCATTCATTCGAATGAACCACACCCGACATCTTTAGCATCGGCAAACATCGCGCCGAAATGTCCGATACCGTTTCCTCGGCACTTTGTCGGTGGCGTGCCCTAGCGTGTGAAGGTTGACGGCGTTGCCGTCACTCGTCGCCCCGGTCATCGGGGCGCCGGACGACGGAGTTCGGAGGAAAGATGCAGGATCTCGACCAGGATCAGAACCCGTTTCGCACGGTGGTCGACGGGCTGTCGATCGAGATCCACGCCCACCCTGCCGTGAATCTCGCGCTCGTCCACAATGGCGTTCCGCTGATTACCAGCGTCGAGATCGTGAACCTCTCGGACACAGATGTCGTGGATGTGAAGGCGTCGGTTCAGTTGTTCGGTGCCGGCACGGAACTGTCGCCGCAGCGCGTCGACGTCCACGACGGCGCGCTGCGCGCCGGCGAAGACGTGGTCTGGTCCAACTACTCAGCCATCGTTCCGCCCGTACCTCACTTGCGCGGGCTCAACGAGAGCCACTCTGCGACCATCGCCGTCACCGTTTCCAGGTTGTGGGGCGAGGACATCCTTCTCAACGCGCCGATTCGCGTGCTGGCCCACAACGAGTGGTTCAACGCTCCCGCCTTCTACGATTCGCTCGCTGCCTTCGTGCAGCCCAACACTCGCGCAGTCAATACCGTTCTCGATGCTGCTTCGAATCTGCTCAGTTCGGCCACGGGCGACCCTTCTCTCGGCGGCTATCAGAAAGGACCGGAACGCGCCGCGCAGATCGCGGCCGGAATCTACGAAGCCCTACGCCATCAGCAGATCCGCTACATCAATCCGCCTGCGTCGTTCGAGGACACCGGACAGAAGATCCGCACCACCTCCCAGGTGCTCGACGAGCGTTTCGGCACCTGCATCGACCTCTCGGTCACCTTCGCCGCATGCCTGGAAGCCGTCGGCATTCGGCCGGTCATCTGGCTGATCGACGGCCACTCGTTTGCGGGTTTCCTGCGCGACGAAAGCCAACTGGCGCACTCGACCATCACCGAACCGAACGCACTGCTCAACCTCGTCGAGTCCGGCCGCGTCGTACCGGTCGAAGCCAAGTACTACGACACCACATCTGCTGGCACGTTCAAGCAGGCTGTCGCGGATGCGCGACGGCACTTCGCCGATCATGGCGCGCTGCGCGGCGTCATCGCAATTTCCTCGGCACGCAAAGACGGTGTCCGGCCATTGCCGAGTCTGGACGAGGTCGCCGCTGTCAAGGCAGAACCGTCATCGTCGGTTCCAATGGCAGCCGATCTCGGGCTTCCGGCCGACCTGCTCGACGCGCAGGACGCCTCGGACCTCGTGCTCGACAGCACCGACACGGCCCCACCTCGTGTACAGAAGTGGAAGCGATCTCTCCTCGATCTGAGCACCCGAAACCGGCTTCTCAACCTCAAGCCCATGCGCGAGGTCATCGACCTCCACGTCCCCAATTCCGGGCTGGCTCTACTCGACGACCTCGTCCACGCCGGCACCGACATCGAACTGATCCCCCACGACGAACTCAGTTCCATCCATGAACTGCAGGGCGCCCGACGGGCCCAAGACATCGACGACGCCACCATCCTCGACTACCTTCGCGACCGAAAGCGGATTCACGCCGTCGTCACCAAAGACACGTACGCAGCGCGGCTGAAGCATCTGCAGCGAACTGCGCACACAATGTTCGAGGAGACCGGCAATGCCAACCTCTACCTGACGTTCGGCGGGTTGATCCACACGACGAGCAGCGGAAAGGACGCCCGCGCTCCCCTGTTCCTGCTGCCGGTGAAGGTCGTGGGCGGTTCGGGTCGAAGCCAGTTCAAGCTCACCGTCGACACCACAGGTGTCTCGACACCCAACTACTGCCTCGTCGAATGGCTGCGGATCAAACACCATGCGTCGATCCCTGCCCTCGAGAACCCGCCGCTCGATGAGCACGGGATCGATATTGACGAAGCTCTCAAGGGCATTCGCTCTGCGTTGGTCGAGCACAACCTCGACTTCCGTATCGACGAGACGGCGTCGGTCGCCATCTGCCAGTTTGGCACCTTCGGGATGTGGAAGGACCTCACCGACCACTGGGACATCCTCGAACAGAGCCCCATCGTTCGCCACCTGACACACAGCGCGGGCGAGTCGTTCCGCGATTCGCGTCGACCGGACGGTTCCGACATCGAATCAGTACCCGTGCACGAACTCGACGTCCCAGTACCCATTCCCGCCGACGGATCTCAACTGCGCGCCGTCGCGCTGGCAGCCGACGGGCACACATTCGTGCTCGAAGGCCCACCCGGAACCGGAAAATCCCAGACGATCACCAACCTGATCGCGCATACCCTCTCGCAGGGAAAGTCCGTGCTCTTCGTAGCAGAGAAGCAGGCTGCGCTCGACGTCGTCAAGAAGCGCCTCGACGCAGTCGGCCTCACCAAATTCACGCTTGACCTGCACGGAAAGAACCAGAGCGCGAACGCTATTCGCGACCAGCTCAAGCGTGCGATCGAACACTCCACCAGCTACAACTACCGGTCGTGGGCAGCCAAGCTCGCCGATGTTCGGTCGCACCACGTCCCGCTCGACGACTATCCGACGAAGATCCACCAGAAGAATGGCGTCGATCATTCGTTGTGGTCTGCCTACGACACCCTCCTCGGTCTCGGCGACGGCACCGTCGCCACCGTTCCAGCTTCGTTCGTCGGCAACCCGTCGGTGTCGGTACCCGAGATCACCCGCGCGTTGCAGCAGTTCGAGCGAGCCGCCCGATCGATCTCGATTTCTCGCGACAACCCCTGGACCATCGCTGGAATCATCGATTCTCAGGCAACCGACGATCACTTCCGGGCGGTCACTGCTGGGCTGTCTACAGCGCTCGACGCTGTTCATCGAAGCCCCACGGTGCGTTACGTGGTCGAGCAGGTTCCCAATCCTGAAGCAATAGAGCATCTGCTCCCCCAGGCGCGACGTCAATTCGGCCGTCCGATTCCGACGGCAGATGTACTGACCAACGCCCAATCTGCCCAGTGGGCTGCGTCGAAGCAGGCTTTGCTCGGGGGGATCTCGCTTCTGCAGCAACAGTGCGGCCCGCTCACGTCGGTCTTCACACCCAGCTTCATCGCGAGCGGCGACGCCGAAACACTCGCACTCGCCGCGGAAGACGCGACCAAAGGACTGTTCGGGAAGAAGAAGCGCAGCGAACAGTTCGTTCGTGACCTGGCACCGGCCTTGCTACCGGGCGTGCAACTCGATCCCGAATCCGCACTCCCCCTCCTGAGGTCGATTCCCGGAGCGCGTGGACTCACCTCGCAGACAGTGCAGCACATGCACCAATTGTTGACCCAGTTCGCACCACCGACGTGGAATCCGATCGCTGCGGATGCAACTCAGCAACTGCAAGCATCCTTCGATTACGTCGAGCAGACTGCGCACTTCGTGCGGACGCAACCTCAGCTGTGGCAGATCCTCACTGCCACCGGACCGTTGACTCCGCAGGACACCGATACGCTCGACAGACTCGCGCAGGCATGGCGGAGCTGGCGACAGATTCTGGGCTCGACCGACACCGACATCGACCGTTGGCGAAACAACTCGCACTGGTTCGCCGCGTGGCAACGCGACTCGCAGTCGTGGCTCGAAGCCGTCCAGACGGATGGCAGTGCGCCGATACGCCAGTGGTCCACCATGACCGCGTTCCTCAACCCTCTCCGCGCGGCGGGGCTGACCGACCTCGTCCACGAGCTACTGACCGGCACGATCCCCGCGAACCAAGCCGAGATCGCGTTCATGCGAGGCGTGGCACGCACATCGCTCAGCGAGCGCCGCCGCAAGCACGGTCTCTCGCACTTCGACCGGGCGATCAAGGACGGCCAGATCGACGACTTCGCGAATGCGTCCGCGGCGAGTCGATCCGAGCAGATCAGTGCGCTCCCGGCCGCGCTTCTTGGGCGGCGCTCGTTTCAAGCGGGCTCGTTGACGGGCGACGTGGGCCACCTTCGACGCGCCCTCGACGCCAAGCGCGGCGGAACCACGTTCCGGCAGTTGATGAATCGCTACGCGAACTACATCCTCGAAGCGACACCGTGTTTCTTCGTCAGTCCGACCTCCCTTGCGCAGTTCGTGCCACCCGGCTCGGTCACCTTCGATCTCGTCGTGTTCGACGAGGCATCCCAGGTGACGGTTCCGCAGGCCATCGGTGCGTTGGGACGCGGCCGCTCGGCCGTCATCGTCGGTGACTCGCAGCAGATGCCGCCAACAGCTATCGGTGTGGTGAGCACAAACGACAGCGATGACTACACCGAGGACGACGAGGTCATCCCTGATGATCTCGACAGCATTCTCACCGAAGCGGTGGAATCCGGCGTGCCACGGTTGTGGCTGTCGTGGCACTACCGCAGCCAGGACGAATCGCTCATCGCGTTCTCGAACGAGAAGTACTACGAAGGCCGGCTCGCGAGCCTCCCATCACCAGGTGGCGACGACACCGCAGGTGTGGAGTGGCGGCGCGTCGACGGGCACTTCAACCGTGAGACCAAAGACCGTCTGCGCACCAATATCGTCGAAGCAGAGGCGATCGTTGAGGAGATCCGCGGCCGGCTAGCGAACGCCCATTTGGCCTCGCAAAGCATCGGCGTCGTCACGTTCAACGCGCAGCAGCAGACCTTGGTACGCGATCTACTGGAAGCATCGGGCGATCCGTTGATCCTCGACCAATTGCGTGAGGACCGTGACGACGGCATCTTCGTCAAGAATCTCGAGAACGTGCAGGGTGACGAGCGCGACGTCATTCTGTTCAGTGCGGCGTTCTCGAAGAAACCGAACGATCCCAAGCTGCCGCTAAACTTCGGCCCGCTGACGCGCACCGGCGGTGAGAAGCGACTGAATGTCGCTATCACCCGTGCACGACGCAAGGTGGTCATCTTCACCTCGTTCGACCCGACCGACATCGACCTGTCGCGAACACGGTCGGTGGGAATGGCGCATCTGCGGGGCTATCTCGAACATGCGGCTCAGGATTCCCGCGGGGAGGACGCGCCGGCTGTTCAGTCGAAGGGCGCGACCGATGAGGTACAGGCTGGGTTGGTTCAGTCGCTGCGTGATCATGGGTACGAAGTCGAGGCGAATTACGGGTTGTCCGATTTCGTGTTGGATTTGGTTGTCCGTGAACCCGGTTCAGAGCGATGGCAGGTAGCGGTCATGTTGGACGGCCCTCAGTGGGCGCAGCGTCCTACCGTGGCCGACCGCGATCTGACGCCTCAGCTCTTGGAGTCGATGATGCATTGGGGTTCATCGGTGCGGGTGTGGTTGCCCGACTGGATCGACAACCCCGACTCGGCCATTTCCCAGGTTGGCGATGCAGTTGCCACTTCCAAGGAACGAATGGCCGCGAGACAAGCGGAGATCGACGCGGCAGCGGAGGGGCAAGCCGCGGCCATTGCGGTGTCGGCAGCTACCGAGGTCGAATTCCTCGTCGAATCCCCCGAGGAGTTCGCGCCCGACGCCGAGCGGTGGCTCAAACCTTCCGCTGAGGAGAGCCGCGAACCTGAAGTCATGGAGCCGGTTCTGATAGCGCGGGCGACGGTCGACGAACCTGCGTTGTCGTTGGTACAGCCGCGGGATTGGCACGGTCGCAATATCGAGTACGTCGAGGCTTCAAGTTCGAACCTGGGTATCCGCGACGATCTCGATCGAGTGCACTCACCAGCGGTGAAGAACACGATTCTGAGGGCCGTTCAGGAGACTGTCGAGATCGAAGGCCCCATTTCAATTGACCGGTTGGCTCGAAATGTTGCTCGACGGTTCGGGTTCGACAGGGTGGCGGCTGCTCGGCGCGATTTCGTCCTGCAGTCCGTACCCGAGGAACTGATCGAACGGTCCGAGGCACTGGGCGACTTCGTGTGGCCGAAGGAACTGGACCGTGGGACTTGGCGCGGGTTCCGCAGAACTCCCAGCGACCTGGCGCGTCCGCTGTCCGACGTAGCGCCGGAGGAGATCATCAACGCGATGATGTCGGTCTGCGCGCGGGCGGGGCAGCCTGACTATGACAGCCTGCTGCGTCAGACTTTGTCGACTTTCAACCAGAAGCGTCTGACCGGTCAGACACGTGAGCGGTTGGAAACAGTCATTGATCTAGGAGTTCGCCGAGGGCGGCTGATCAAGATTGGCGAGACCTACCGGGCTGGGTCGTAGTTCGGTCGTTGTTCGTGCGTTTCGCTACTTCGGCCCGTGTGCCTGAACGTTGGCGGCATTTGCGTCGTCAACGGCTTCCGTCGCAGTGAAGAACTTGTTGAACACAACCTTCATTTCTTCGACGACTGTGATGTGGCTGTCGCCTGCCAATGCGTGAGTGGTTCGCCTGAATTTCCCATGTCTGCAACTCCTACTTGGTCACTTGGGCAACGATGCTGCCAGGTCGTTGGTGTGCTCGAGCACCAACCTGCACAGCTCATTGTCCGCCAGTTCTTCCATATCTAGTACCGCGAATACCACGACTCCGGGCGGCAGATCCACTGCAATATCGCAAGACCTCCCGGTGTTGCCCACCCGCGTTCGGTACTGGAAGCCGTCTCGATCGGCGACCTCGATGTCGCGACCGTCGATGTTCGAGGAGTTTCTGCGAGCTTCGTCGATTGTGTGGTCAACCGACGACACGACGCTGAGAAAGTATGGGACCTCCGTCCCCGGTGGCTTGAAGGAACACTTTGCCCAGTCCTCAACGACTAAGCCTGTTCCCCATCCCTCGTTGCGATACTCAGGATCCAGGCCCGCCGCTGCAATGGCGTCTGGCGATATGCTGCACGGATCCCACCGCTCCGCGGCGACTGGACTCCCTTCGACGCCGCTGCTGCACCCCCCGAGCAGAACGGCCCCGGCAACCAGCATCGCCTCCCGTACCCGCACGAATCCCCCTCATCCAGAGCCAGTCGATAGGTTAGACGCACCAGCATGGCGATCGGTTCCGATCAGTGAATGACGAGGCCCCTTCTCGCGCAAGTGTCGTTTCGCCAATGCGCTGAAACCCTCGCGATCTGGTCGGCGCTCACGTTGAAGAACCCTTTCCGGACTCCAGGAACGCTTCTAGCGCCTTGACAGCGTCAAACACCGCCGGTTACTCCGCGACGTTCTCCTCGGCCATGTCCTGTTGACCTCGATCAGCGGAGAGCGACCGTCGTGCCGCCCGAGAACGCTGAATCGTGCAGCTCGATCTCGGCAGGCACGGTACCGACGGGGACGTCGAACACGACGGTCGTGTCCAGCGCGTTGCCCGGGTTGATCTGTTCGTAGCCGATTCCCTCGTCGAGGTAGGCGGTCGCGAGGCTGTCGACCGAGTACTGCTTGCCATCTGCGTCGAGCAACTTCTGTGAGGACGCGTCCAAGCTCTGCGCTCGATCGCCGATGTTGCGGACGGAAATCGTCACCTGGACGAACTCGCCCTGAGCGGTCTGCGTCAGATACTCCGAGCCGACCGTCGCGACGGGTGGTGCGATGGCGGTGACGACGAACTCGAACTTGCCGTCGCGCACCGGGACGCCGATCCCCGGCTGTGTCGGCTCGGCCGGTGCCGCAGGAGCCGCGGCCTCCGACGCCGAGGATCCGGCCGGCGCGGGAGCCGTCGGGGTCTCCGAAGAACCGCCAACGACAAGCCGGATGAGAACACCCAGCACGACGATCGCCAGGATGACGGTCAAGATCTTGTGTCGGGCAAACCAATTCCTCTTCTGCTCGGGAGCGGGCGGGGCGTACTGCGGCTGGGGGTTCGGATTGTTGGTGGTCATGTCGAAATTCCTTTCGTTCGGCGATGCACCAACAACACCGCAGTCGGCCGTGTCCGCGCCTCGGCAGACCGGACGGTGTCCCTCCTCCTTTCGGTCGCATCACCGGCGGTGATGTGAACCGATCGGGCGATCCGCCATGTCGGTGCTCGGCCGTACGCTCCTGATCGTGAGCACGCAACGGACAGGCACCCTGCGCCGCAAGGCCTGGACTACGGCGGCGGTGGCGTTCAGCCTGTTCTGCTCGCTCATGACCGCCGGGTTGGCGGGCTCGTCGGGGACGCCGGGGTGGAACCTGGGCATCGGCGTCGCGCTCAACCTGGTCGCGGGCGTCGCGTTGGTCTGGCGACATGAGCGGCCATGGATCGTTCTGGGACTGGCGCTGGCCGGGCCGCTGTTCTTCGCGACCGATGCGACGGCCGCGTTGATTGCACTGTTTGCCGTCGGTGCGTTCGCACGCACCAAGCGGCTGGTGTCGGCTGCCGTCGCGGTGTACGTCGCGTGCGGGGTGTCGTTGACGTACGACGCGCATCGCAGTCGGTACTACTCCGTTCTGACCCTCGGCTCGACGAAGGCCGAGGATGGGTCGGTGCCGGTCGAGTGGGATGTCGCGGGGTGGATTCCGTGGGTGGTCGCGGCGGTACTGGTCGGGTTGGTCGTGGGTGGAGCGTTGCTGCGCCGCACACGGTCCGATCTGACGGAGGCCGTGGTCACGCGAGACAAGGTGACGGTGGAGTCCAACGCACTTCGCGAGGAGATGCTGCTGACCGCGGAACGTGCCCGCATCGCCCGCGACATGCACGACACCCTCGCCGCCAGCCTCAGCCGCATCTCGTTGTTCGCGGGCGGAATGCAGGTCAACAGCGCCGATGGGCCCGAGAAGGTAGCCCAAACGGCGTCGATGATTCGGCAGACCGCGCACGATGCGCTCGACGAGCTCAAGCGCATCATCGGCGTGCTGCGCGGATCGGTCACCGACTCGGGCGGTGGCCGGCAGAGTGTCGAGGGCATCTCAGATCTGGTGCACTCGGCACGGGATGCGGGCTTGCACACGTCGCTGATGCTCGACGTTACGCCCGGTGACGTCGGCGCTGCGAGTAGTCATGTGGCGTATCGGGTGGTGCAGGAATCGCTCACCAACGCGCAGAAGCACGCCTGCGGTTCGGCTATTCGGGTGGCGGTGCATGGGTCGGACCAGGCGGGCGTTCGCGTGGAAGTGCGCAACCAGCTGATGGGGCAACCGGCGTTTGCGCATGGGTCGGGTGCGGGGTTGGCCGGATTGGGCGAACAGGTCCGCGGGGTGGGCGGCAGGTTCTTCGCTGGCGCGCAGCCAGGCGAGTTCGTGGTCTCGTGCTGGTTGCCGTGGTACTCCTGACGGGCAGTGTCGGAGTCGCGTTCTAAGCTCAGCGAACCATGACAGCGCCAGCCGTGATCACCGTTCTGATCGTCGACGACGACCCCTTCGTTCGGCGTGGGGTGACCGACATCTTCGCGAAGACTCCGGACATCTCAGTGGTGGCCGACGTAGAGGACGGCGACCAGGTGCCGGCTGCGGTGGCGGCGTTCCGGCCGCACGTAGTACTGATGGATCTTCAGATGCGACGGGTCGGCGGGTTGGATTCCACTCGCGAATTGATGGCGCTGGCCCATCCACCGAAAGTCATTGCGATGACGGCGATGGATGTGGACGATCTGGTGGTACGGGCCATAGAGGCGGGGGCGCACAGCTTTCTGAGCAAGAGCGAGGCACCCGAGACGTTCCATCAGTCGGTTCGAGCGGTGGCATCGGGCAACACGTTGTTCAGTGAGGATTCGCTGCGGAAAATTGTAGCAACAGCGGTGTTGCCAGTGGCCCCGACATCGGTGTCGATGGACCTGCTGAGCCCGCGAGAGCGAGATGTGCTGCGTATTCTGGCTACTTACTCTACCAACGCGGACAGCTCCTCCGAGCTGTATCTCAGCGAGACGACGGTGAAGTCCCATATCTCCGGGATCTTCGTCAAGCTCGGTGTGCGCAATCGAGTCGAGGCGGCACTGGCTGTCTTTCGAGCAGGCATGGTCACGTGAGCGAGCCGAGCCAGAAGCGCTGATCGCCAATCGATTTCCTTTTCCACGTATCTCGCTCCTTGTTGGTACCTTCCCTCTGCCCGAATCGATTGCACAAGGAGCCACGTGACCACACCGGTTGCCGACCAGCCCGCAACGAGCACGCTGTCCGGACATGTGTGCGCCGATGACCTAAGAAGCGGCATCGGAGCGCTCCGTTGAACCCGTTCTTGTAATTCCGCAAACACCGCCACGTGATTCCAGCCACTTGGCGTTAACAGCCCCGTCGAGGAGTTCACCGTCGACTGTCGCATCCGTTGCGGCCGCTAGCACGTGAGCCGCAAGTCGTGGGGGGATCGCGTTTCCTATCTGCTGACCGACATCGTTACCCGACCATGGGTAGTCGAGTGGGAACGTCTGCAACCGTCCAGCTTCCTGCAAAGTCAGCTTGGTAGTCGTGCCATCCGCCATCTCGAGTCGGTTTCGGGTGACCTTGCCCGTAACCGTTGCGGCAGGCTCCCCAGAGTCGCGCCTTCCTCGGTTCTTAGGGTCACCGCCGCTTCCGTAGTTCGAAACCACCGTAAAACCTTCACCGCGGCCGAGGGCCTCGTTCATCGAAACCCACGGCGCCAGCCCCATCTCGGCTTGCCGGGGTATTCCCTTGCGGAAATGCTGATGCGACGGATCTGGCAGCTTCACAGAACCTTGCCAGCGTGCGACCAGTATGGCGCGACGGCGCGTCTGGGGCACACCGAACTGCTCTGTCCTCAATATCCCGCAGTCCGATCCATACCCCTGTCGTTCCAGGACCGTCCGGATTGCCTGCCAGATCGGCAACACAGCAGGAACCTGCTCCATCACCACTGCCTCGTACGGACGCTTTAGACGAATAGCCTGCAGTGTCCATCGAAGCGGCTCGAGCACCAACCCCGTTCGCTCGTCCTCAAACATCGCCAGACTGGTCGATACGTCTGCACCACCTGCCATCTCATCCACAAGCGCAAGAACCTCTTCTAACGCATGCCTACCTGCTCCGTTCCCCGCGAGTGTGTAGGTCTGACATGGCGGACCTCCAGCGAGGATTGTCGCGTCAGGAAAGTCGTGAGGACCGAAGTCTCGGACATCGCCCTGCACAGTCAGCAGTCCTGCCGAAGCCCTGGTGGCGCAGGCATTGCGGTCTAGTTCGATTCCAGTGGTCTTCATACCTAGCCATTGAGCCCCTACATCGAGTCCACCTGGGCCTGCGAACAGATCGACCACCTCATGACGGGAAGGAAGGTCGTTCTTACAGGTGGTCACAGCACTGAATCGTATCTGGATGCCCGACCGAATCGTGTTCAACCCTGCTGTCGTTGCCGACGCGAGACGCCGGGCCACCACCTCTCCAAGACGGAGTGAGGGTTGACGCCTCGATTCCTTGGCCAGCGACCCTCCCATAGAACTTGAGCGGGCCTCACACCGCAGTCTGCACGTAGCCACCATTCGCGGCGCAAATTTGGGTTGTTCGCCTACGGCAGGGATTCAACCGCCGGTTGCGACGCAGATCGGGGTTTGCATGCGGAAACCGCCCATCCGAGGCTACTCAACAGGTACAACGGACAAGGAGACCGCCCGGAATGCCTTCAGTCCTCATTGTCGGTAACGCCTGGTAGCCATTTGGACATAGACAAGCAGAGGGTGCCCCTAGCACCCTCATCACGGAGGCTCGATGCGCGCGCAAAGCTGGTCCACCCCAAGTCAAGAACTCATAGGTCTCGTCAATGACTTTCACGCGAAATGCGTGCAAGTGTACCGCCAGGATGTCAACCGGGTGCAGGAAGACGCGGGCAAGGAGCGAGGGATAGCCGAGGGCGGCTACGGTCGCAAACAAATTCAAGAGCTGGTCCAGAACGCCGCTGATGCACTTCGTGGTACTCGAGGGCGGGTCCAGGTTACTCTCACGGACGATGCGCTCTACGTTGCCAATCAAGGTGAGCCGTTCGAAGGTGCCGGTGTCCGCGCGCTTCTGTACACACATTTGTCCAACAAAACCGGAGACGAGATCGGACGGTTCGGACTCGGCTTCAAATCAATCAGCGGAGTATCTGACGGCCCACAAATATTCAGCCAAACCGTCTCTTTCGAATTCAGCCGACACCGAACCGCATCGGAGCTCACGGAGGAATTGGGGCAGGACTTCGACGGCGTTGATGTGCCTTCGCTTCGGCTTTCCTGGGTCATCGACCCGACGCTAGAAATTCGCTCCGACCCTTTGCTTGCCGAGATGACCAATTGGGCTGTGACCGTGGTCAAAGTGCCGCTCAAGCCTGGCGCAGCAACACACCTTTCGGAAGAGATTGCGGAGTTCGACGAGTCCTTCAGCTTGTTCGCGCCACACGTTCGTCAGCTGGACCTTCGCGACTATGTCTCCGACGAGGAACGATCCTTTTCCGCGACCAAGAAGGGCAACCGGGTCACGCTTACCACTGAAGACGGCGAGCGCGAGTGGCTCGTCCTTTCGCGCGAGCACAAGCCGTCCGAAGCAGCGCTAGCTTCTGCTGGCTATGCAGCACGTCGAGATGCCGTAACGGTGAGCTGGGCCGTGCCAATCACTGGCAAGCTTGGCCTCGGACAGTTGTCTGCCTTCTTTCCGGTCAAATCCGACTTATCGCTTAGTGGCCGGGTAAACGCTCCGTGGAAGCTCTCCGACGATCGAATAAATGTCATCGAATGCGAATTCAACCGAGAGATACTTGCAGATGTCCTGCCTCAACTCGTGGTTGAAGGACGGAGGGAGTTGGCTACGGCAGGTTCGTACGGCAGATACATCGACGTTCTTCCAGCCCGCGGGCGTGAGGTGCGAAGTTGGTCCGACGGCGTGCTCAACGAGCCTGTGTACCAGTCTCTCCGAGATGCGCGCTGCCTTCCCGATCTTGATGGTCAGCTTCGGTCCGCGAATTCCGTGCGTCGCGTGCCCAGTGAGATTGTGGGGAATTACACCGAACACTGGCTGAACATTACGGGAGCCCGCAGTGAGTGGGTTCACCCCGACTGCACGGCTAACAAAGATCGAGTGTCGAAGGTAGACCGCCTGATGCAGGACAATGCGCATCGGGTTGGGCGCATCATCAGCTGGATCGAGGCTGTTGTCGCTGTTCCAACTGCCCTGCAGTCTGCCGCAGCGATCGAGCTTGCAGCTGAAATTGATGCGCTGGGTGGAAACGCGCATCTGGACGTGCGCGACTCCCAGATCGTCCTCCTGGAAAACGGCAAACTGCAGCAACCGGTGCGCGGGCGCTGCTTCATCAGAACTGACCCCGATCAAGGCGGAGCGGTGTTCATCGATGGTGATGTCACCCGTTCTGCATCGACCCTTACCGCGTTACAACATCTTGGAATCACCTCGTTCGAAGATGGCGGCGAGATGAGCCAGCTGATGTCCACCCTGGTTCGCGAAGGCGTCGTCGACTGGGACGCGCTCTGGATCGCGATGAGGGGGTCGGGCGAATCATCGGTCCAGGACTCTTTCGATCGCATTCTGCATGGCCGCGCAGAAAAAGTTGTACGTGTGAAGAACGGACGCTCGGAATGGGTGCTTCCCACGGATATGTATCTCGCCGGGGATTTTTTGAAACAGATCAAGGAAGACGCGGCTCATCTCGTGGATAGCGCTTACCATGCTGCAGACGCAGAGATACTGGCGCTTCTTGGAGTCCGGCCGCGACCCGTCAGAGACGCAACACAGCCCCGAGAAAAATGGTTAGGCCGATATCTCAAAGAACTCAAAGAACACGTCGGCGAACACATGAAGCTGGGCATTCAGGCCCGTGAGAATCTACACGTGGACAACATCGATACTGTTCTACGACCACTCCAATGCCTCCCCGAACTCAGTCCGACTAACCGAGCCGCGCTTACCGTAGCGGTATTGAAAGATCTGCACGATTCGCACATTCGTATTTCTCACCCCTCGGTGGGTCAAGCTGCCCGATACATCGCACCGGAGCTTTGGTGGGTCAAGAATGAAGGGATGCTCCCAACTGGCCTCGGCATAGTTCGAGTGTCGAACGCGTTCACTCCGACGGTCGAACTGGGTGAGTTTCAGGGTTTGCTGCCTACAGCACACATTTCGGAGCTCAGCGACGAAATCTTCAAGTTGCTGCGACTCCGAACTGACATTGCAAAACTGAGCGCTGCGGACTTCCAATGGCTGGTCGATGTGCACAAGGACCGCGACGACATCGAGCGCGTCGGACGGGTCTACGGCTGGTGGTGCCACAGTCACACTGAAGCCGCACCGCCCACGATCTGGGTCCGACAGCGAGGGACCTGGGCGTCTGCCGCCACGAGCCAAGTAGCAGTGGCGCCGAATGTCGAGGCCCAGCGCGACCTCGAAGAATTTGGCATCCCTTGCGTGCTGCTGGATACCGCTGAGGACTGTTACAACCTGCGAGAGTTCTGGGGTTGCTTAGAAGGTCGGGAGCTACCCCTCACTTACTCCTACGAAACTAGCGCAGAGCCAACACGTCTCGTGGAGTTGTTCGATATTTTCGACGAGGCCGATCTGGACGACGACCCAGATGACTTGTCAGTCCAGAAGTGCCTTTCGATCAGCAAGGTTGCTGCAGTTCCCGGCAGACCGGAAGTCCGGGTCGATTGTCACTACGGTCGGGAAGGCGACACAATTCTTGTCACAGGTGAGGACGAGAGGGACATTCTCCAACAAGTCCTTGCCTGCCTCGAATTGGACGACTCGCGCGAACAGGTTGACTCATACCTTGACGCCCGGCAATACAAACGTGATACCAAACTCATGCGTCAGATCCGAGGCGCAGCCGACGACAGCGAGCGGCTTCTTCTGTTCGCGGGAGAGGACAGGTTGAAGGCCCTCATCCCGAAGGATGCCCTCGACTACCTCAACGCCACCGCCGGCACCCTGCTTACCGGACCTGAGCTGACAAGGCTTTGCATCACAATGCTCGGAACCCGTGCGCTGGAACGTGTTTGCAGGGTTGAGGCTGGCGGTCTTCCGGTCACACCACCCTCGACGTGGCACGGGTCCTACCAAACTCGAAAGTGGGTTCGCGAGCTCGGCTTCGGAGACGAGTGGGCCGGGCAGAAGACCGGGCGCCGAAACAAGCCGACGGAGTATATTGAGGGCCCTACAAAACTGGAACCACTCCACGACTATCAGGAAGCTGTCTCGAACCGTTTGCTTGGCATGCTGATCGGTGACGGCCCGAACCGAGGAATCGTGTCCCTGCCCACCGGTGCAGGAAAAACGCGCGTCGCAGTCGAAACGATCATCTATGCCATTCGCGGCGGTGCGATGGGAGGGTCCACTACAGGCGTTTCCGGCCCCATACTCTGGCTAGCCGACGGCGAAGAGCTCTGCGAGCAGGCGATCGATGCTTGGTCTTACTTGTGGCGCGCCGAGGGCCAGCAAGATACTCAACTGGCGCTCAGCCGGTTTTGGTCGAATTACGAGACAGAAGAGGAAAGCGGTGGCGTTCAGGTCGTCGTCGCCACCTGGCAGAAGATTCTGAAACGGGCAGTGAATGAACCTGACTTTGCGTGGCTTGCGGACAGCCCGTTGGTGGTAATCGACGAAGCGCATGGGGCTCTTCACAAGTCGTACACCCAGATCCTGGAATGGACCGGCAGGGGCAGCCGTGAGCGAGACAAGCCGCTTCTGGGTCTGACAGCAACACCGTTCCGGGGACGTAAGGACAGCGAGGAGACAATGCGTCTTCTCAGACGCTTTGACGACAACCTGCTCGACGATGGTGTGTTCGGTGACGAGATACCGCAGGTCCGTCTGCAACGCGATCGAGTTCTCGCGCGTGCACGCCTTGAGATCCTCCACGGCGTCTCGATCGAACTTTCGGATCAAGAATTAGAAGAGTTCCGCAAGAAGTATTGGATGCCCAAGAATGCGGAAAAGAAGCTTGGACAGCGCGAGGACCGCACCCGGACCATCCTTGACTCCATCTTGAGCAAACCCGACGACTGGCCGATCGTGGTGTTTGCCGCGTCCGTTGAAAATGCAAAGACACTCGCAACCCTGCTGACGTTGCATGGGCGACCCGCTACCTCGATTGATACCGACACTAGCCCAGACGACCGGAGAAGTGCGGTGCAGCGCTTCAAGACCGGTGAGCTGCGAGTACTCACGAATTACGCCGTACTGTCCCAGGGATTCGACGCGCCGATGACCCGGGCCGTATACATCACCAGGCCGACCAGCAGCGAAGTCCGATATCAGCAGATGATCGGAAGAGGGCTTCGTGGGCCGAAAAATGGCGGAAGCGACGAGGTCCTCATTGTCAATGTGCTCGACAACATCGTCGAGTTCGGTGACAGTATCGTGTACGACAGTCTGACGGAGATCCTCGAAACGGAAGAGCCAGAGGTAGGTGCACATCGATCTTGACGAATCCCAGCGACTAGTCGTTCACGCGGGAATGTCGGACCGCCGCATCGTCGTGGCCGGCCCGGGCGCGGGAAAGACAGCGACCGCTGTTGCGCTCGTCGAGGACATAATCTCTCGTACGAGTGGTGACCAGGACGACGATTCGCAGGTGCTTTTTGTATCGTTCTCCCGCGCTGCGATCGCCGCGTCGATCTCCGCTTTCGACAGCGGACTCCGGGGAGCCAACGAAGGCGTTGTCGCCATGACCCTGGACTCCTTAGCATGGGAATTGACCGACACGACCGGAAATTCGTTCAGCGATCGGATTGACTTCGATCAAGTTGTAGAGGCTGCCACTGATAAGGTGGCTCTCGACTACGATGGAGAGTTGGACAATGTCGTCCACTTGATCGTCGACGAGGCGCAGGACGTTACCCGTGTCAGGCGAATGTTTCTGCTCGCACTCATCGATCGGCTACCCGAAGACGCTGGATTAACCATTTTCGGCGATCCTCTACAGTCCATATACGAATTCCTCGACGCTTCAGTACTCAGCGGTCAGCCCGCGTGGGATAGCCTCTTATTTGGCCTGCAAGACCGTGGGGTGACCTCGTTGCTGACTCTTGACAACGAGTACCGGGCCCGGCGGCGCGGTCCCAAAAAAGTATCGTCGACAGCTCGCGAGATGCGGCGCGCCAGCGAGGCCGAACGCCTCGAGATGCTCGACGACTTGGTGACAAACCTGTCACACCTGAACACCGCGCAATTTGCGCACCTGGGGAGCAGCTGGGCTGGCCCCACGGCCGTTCTGGTACGCACGAACGCGGAGGTTGTAGCGCTCTTCGACGAGCTAGCGAAGTTGGGTTTGCCGTGCCGTGCCAACCATCGAGATACCCGGCAGATCACAGCCGCCGCGTGGGTAACCGACCTCTGGAACGCAGTGTCCGGTCAGTCCGTATCGATGGCGGCCTTCTACGAGTTCGCGTCGCATCGCGACGACGTGGATGTGGGCTGGTTTCGACTCCTCCTTCACGCAACCCACTCGGGGTCGATTGTCAGCTGGGAATCGATCGTGCGAGTGTTGTCGATCGGTCTCGATAGGGCACAGCCTTGGTTCGCGCGTGACGCGAGCACAACGGTCGTCAGTACCATCCATCAAGCGAAAGGCCTTCAATGGGACAACGTGGCAGTCGCCGATGTCCCTGCGCTTCTCAGACCAGTAGGCAAGCGAGAGCCCGAAGGCGAGCTTCTATTTGTAGCCTTGTCTCGCGCGCGCGACAAAGTTGTCGTACTGAATTGGGAGAGCGCTTACTACAAGACTGCTCCAGGGAGCAACTTCATGTATCGCCCGCACCCGGCGTTCGACTACGCAATCGAGGTGCTGGTAACCCCAGAGGACTTGCGTATTGACGACATGATCGGAGGCGGCGATGGTCAATCCCGTCTGCGATCGCTCGTACCTGGTGAGCGAATCGAGTTCGAACTGCTGTCTTCCGGGTCGGGTTGGCCGAGCTACCGCTGCAAGGTGGGTGGAGATGTCGTCGGCGCGACGACACCCGAGTTCGGTGTGAAGCTCTCTAAAGTGCTGCGAGGACGCTGTTCTGGCGGGTGGCCGCAGCTCGGCAGCGTCGCGCTGGACGGTGTCGAATCGAGATGGTCCACGACAGAAGGTACGCGGTTTTGGTTGCAGGCTCGGCCATTTGGTATGGCTCAGGTACTACGAGAGGGACCAAGTTAATGCCCGAAGACCTTTCCCAATGGTACGAGGCGCGCGACTGCATCGCCGACAGCTTGGAAGATGAGTTGATGGGTCCGGCCGACGGACCCATCACCGAGTTCCCATTGAACAGAATCATTGTCGGGATTCTTCACCCACAAAAACCCGAGAAACCGCACGAGATCGAGTATCACGAAAAGCTTGAGGCGGACGAACCGCTGGAGGATGCTCGGTCGTCTTCCGTCGATGTAGGCGTGACCGAGTCGGCCGTAGCACGGTCCCATGCGCACAAGCCGTCGTCTATGGGTGTGACTTTCAGTGTAAATTCAGTGGAGACCACATCAGTCCGCGTCGATGTTTTCGCCCGCCGCTACGAAGAGCAAAGCGACGGATCATGGTTGCCAATTCACGTTGCGACGGTCAAAACAGTCGAAATAGACTCCCCACGACCTCGCCAGGTAAATATCACCCTCGCTGAGAACCTTCAGCTCAGAGGCGTAGTACGTAGCCCGGTTGACGACATCGTTCGAATTACGTTGTCGTTGGTAAATACGAATGTTCAGAGCGGAGGCGAGGGCCACGACGACCCGTCCTGCTGGTTCCGACCATCAATCGCCGTGTCGACAGAAAGTGGCAAATTCGTCGATCGCCGGCGTCAGCGAGACGTAGCCAGTACTGACCCCGATGTGCGGTCGTCGGAGTTCTTGTACCGAAACGAGCCAGCCCTAGCCATCGGTCACGGGTGCGCTGTCTCATGGGACGAAACTGCCACAGACGTAACTCGACTCCGCACGACTTTCCTCCCCACTCATGATGTGCGCCTCGCTCGGCCGTCGGGCGGCGACGAGGACGATCCATTCGGGTCCTACCAACTCATCATGAACGACCTGGCGGCAACCGACGACCGAACACAATTGTCGAGCATGGTCTCGGCGTACGAACTGTGGATCGAGGAGCGGCAGGCCGAAAGCGATTCACTGCCTCAGTCGTCTCGCGATGCCGCGGTTGAGCACATCGACATGGCGAGGGTATGCGCCCGGCGGATGAGAGCCGGTATTGCGGCACTCGACGACCCCAAGGTGGGCCTCGCCTTCCGCCTGATGAACGAAGCGATGGTGGCACAGCGAGAGGCACAGGACAAGGCGCGCGGCGAAGCTCCCTCAGCCCAAGCATGGCGACCATTTCAGCTTGCCTTCATTCTTATGAACGTCCCCGGCATTGCCGACCCGACGCACAGTGACCGGGACGTAGTGGACCTGCTGTGGTTCCCAACCGGCGGCGGTAAGACCGAGGCCTACCTTGGATGCATCGCACTGACTGTTCTGCTCCGACGATTTCGGCGCGCCAGCGATGGCGGGGTGTCGGCGGTCATGCGATACACGCTTCGCCTCTTGACCAGACAACAATTCGAACGTGCGGCAGGGCTTATATGCGCGCTCGAGCTGATCAGGCGTCGCGACCTACCCCAATCCAAAGAAATCACCCTAGGTCTGTGGGTCGGCGATAAAGCTTCGCCGAACAAGGTCGAGGACGCGCGGACGATTCTCAACAAGTACGCATCGGGCGAACAGCCGGAAGGTTCGACACCGGTTCAGCTCCTGCGCTGCCCGTGGTGCTCCACAAAACTAACTCACAAGAATTATCATATCGTCGACAAGAGCGAGCTTGTAATTCGATGTCCGAACTATTCGTGCGAATTCCGCGATGGCCTCCCGTGCTTTGTCACCGACGACGATGTTTACCGCATACGACCATCTCTGATAATCGGGACAGTCGACAAATTCGCACTTATGACGTGGAGGTGGCGCGTCGGGTCACTTCTGTCGGTCGACGGTCCAGATTCGAGGCCTGACCTAATCGTCCAGGACGAGCTGCACTTGATATCCGGCCCCCTGGGAACGATGGTCGGCCTCTATGAGTCGGCGCTGGATTTAGCATGCACGGATTCCGGACGTCCGAAAGTGTTGGCGTCGACCGCTACGATCCGGCGGGCGCAAGAGCAGGTAAAGAGAGTCTTCGATAGGAAGTCCGTTCAGTTTCCGCCTCCCGGCCTGAACCCATCCGACAATTATTTTGCTGTCGAAGCGACTCCCGAGCAAAAGGGAACCCGCCGCTATGTCGGGGTGATGGCGCCAGGCACAAGCCAAGCAACTCTTCTGGTGCGCCTGTACTCGGTATTACTGCAGTCGGTCCGCGAATTAGAGACTGACGACGCCGTGCGAGACGATTACTGGACCCTGCTCGGTTATTTCAACAGTTTGCGAGTTCTGGGATCTACGTATCTCCAGGTCTTAGACGACGTACCGGACCGCATTGGGGTCGTCGCGGCTCGACACCAGTCCGAGGCCAGAGCTATCTCCCAGGAGCCAGTCGAACTGACCTCCCGTGTCGACCAGACCAAAATACCCACAGCGATGGGGAGTTTGGAGACCTCGTACCCATCGCCACACAGTCCTGACGTGGTCCTCGCAACCAATATGATTTCGGTTGGTCTCGATATCGACCGCCTGGGACTCATGGTTGTCGCCGGGCAGCCACAGAGTTCGTCCGAGTACATCCAGTCGACGAGCCGCGTCGGTCGACGACACCCCGGTCTCGTGATAGTAGCGCTCAACGCTCAACGTTCACGAGACTCGTCCCACTACGAGTCGTTCATCCCGTTTCACCGCGCTCTCTACCGCGAGGTGGAAGCTACCACGGCAACACCTTTCGCATCGCGTGCGCGCGACCGAGGTGCACACGGCACTCTCGTAGCCGCAATCCGCCTTTTGATCCCGGGTCTACGCGCAGACAACGCGGCCACCGCCATTACAAAGTATCCCGGCGAAGTACGACAAGTTGTCGACGCGCTCGTTGCACGAGCCGAACGCGTGGCACCCGACGAGTTCGGGGCGTACCGGGATCAGCTACTCGCCTATATCAATACCTGGGAAGAAGCGGCCAATCGGAATCTGATTGACGAGTACGGCAAACTCGCGCACCCGAGTGCCAAGCGGCAGAGCACTACAAAGCCACTGCTGACCTCGGCGAGTGGGAATTCGCAGCCCGCTAGCTACCCAGTTCAGGAACCTGCGTGGCCCACACTATCCAGCATGCGCGATGTCGACGCCGAGACGCAATTGTACGAGAAGTACCTGGCAAGAGAGGCTCAATAAAATGGCAATCGGTAGAAGCCTCAAAGGTCGACGACCACCTGTCAAGGCCACGGTTCGCCGTAGCCAGCTCATCAACACGTACGGCGTCGGTTCGATCTTGCCAGTCGAGTCCGAGAGTTTCATTGTTGCAGGCCTTGACAATTGGAATCCCCGCCCCGCCGACGAAATCGACGAGCCGAGGCTCTGCGGACTACTCGGGGTCAGCCGTCTGTACTCTCCTCCGGGCAGCGAGGGTGGAAGCATGGTCCCGATTGCTCGGTTCCCCGAATGGGTGTACTGCCCAAATTGCTCGCGACTGGATAGATTCTGGCGGCTAGCGGACAAAGTGGAAGACCGGTACATCAACAAGTGCCGCCATTGTGTGACAGCGAGACTGGTCCCGTCTAGATTTGTCGCATGCTGCACGAACTGCCACATTCAGGACTTCCCGTACCGGTACTGGGTGCACCGCGGAAAGGCGGATATCTCGGACTCGGAGCACGCCCTGCGGATCGAGGCCGACGCAACCGACTCGACTTTGGCTGGGATCACGATTCGGTGTAGCTGCGGACAGTTCCGAACCTTGGAAGGTGCGCTTGGGAGCAACTCATTGCGAATGCGGTGCGGAGGGGCGTCGCCCTGGCTCGACGGCGACCGCGTGGACTGTACCGAACAACTGGTGGGGCTGCAGAGAGGTGCCTCCAACGTGTGGTTCGCCGACGTGCGTTCCGCGCTGACCGTCGACCGGACCCAAACCGACATCGAGCGCGTTCTCGAGCGAATTTCGCCGGAGCTTGCGGAGTTCAACGAAACCGACGTGGTGGTGATGCTGGGCCTGCGGGCTCGGCAATATCACGTAGATGAGCAGGAGCTCATTTCTGCGTATCGCGATCATAGTGCCGTACCACCGTCGTACGAAGACGCCGCTAGGCAACTCCGCGCAGATGAATACGAGGCGTTGGGCAGGTCGCACCCAGAGATGGACGGAACCGAGACCTTCGTCTGCGAACCAACGGTCGTAAACGTGCTCGGGCCTATCCACGATCGCATCGAACTGGTCTCGAGGGTAACGCGCCTACGCGAGGTACGTGCCCTTCGAGGCTTCGCGCGAGTCAGCACCGTAAACGACGCCGTGGCCACTTCTCCTGGATCGTTAACGAGGAAAAAATCTACCTGGTTGCCGGCGGTTGAGGTCTTGGGTGAGGGCATCTTCATCCGGCTAAGCGACACCGCCCTCGCGCGCTGGGAGCGACAGAAGCTAGCGCAGGACCGCGCTGATGCGCTCACACAGGCCATACAGGCTGCCGCACCTGAGCGCGTCGGCTTAGTGCCTCCAGTGTCATCCCGCTTCCTGCTGCTCCACTCGCTATCACACGCACTTTTGAACGAGCTCGCCCTGGACACGGGCTATCCGGCATCATCCATCCGGGAACGCATCTATGCGGACAAAGGGCAGTCGGGGATTCTGCTGTATACCGCTACGGCGGACGCTGCTGGCAGCCTCGGAGGGCTGTGCTCGTACGGAACTGTAGAAAACGTAATACGCATCTTCCAATCCGCTACAGAGCGAGCCGAGTGGTGCTCCGCCGATCCGGTTTGTCTCGAGTCGATGTCGACCGGAGCGGGCGCGGCTAACTTGGCCGCATGTCACTCATGCCTCCTCGTACCTGAGGTGTCGTGCGAGCACCAAAACAAGCTTCTCGACCGCGCGTGCCTGGTGGGCCAAGAAGCTGATCCGTCTGCTGGATTCCTGTCAAGCTAAGCCTCGATCCACCGATGAAAGTGCGAGGTAGTGGGGTATCGAACTGAAGAAAGTGCGCTCCGACCTGGGATGATTTGAGTTCGCAAACAAAAACCGAACCAGACCAACAGGACACTTCCAGTTCGATCATCCCACAATTTCCATCCCGATTCCGCGAAGTTCGACGACGACCACCTCGTGTCCTGCGCCGGACTTCTGCCGATCAGGACCCTCGCCGACCAGACCGGACTGGCCGACCTCCTTGCTGACAAGGTGTCGCTCACGGCTCCGAAGATCGCATCGGGGGTCGCGAACCTGGCACCCAAGATAACCGCCCTGATCGCAGCGATGTGCGCCGGCGCAGACAGCATCGACAACGACATCGACCTCCGTCGATCCGGCGGCACGAAGCACCTCTTCGACTCCGTATACGCACCCTCCACCGTAGGAACCCTGCTGCGTGAGTTCACCTTCGGTCACAATCGCCAACTCGAATCAGTTCTACGTCAACACCTCGTCACCCTCGCTGACCGCACCGACATCCTGCCCGGCATCGCAGACCGCGCGTTCCAAACATTTATCATTTAATGCGCACGCCGGATCGTGTCGAGCACTTTGTGCAGATCCTCCGGTAGCGGGTCTGCTGCGGTGATGTGGCAGGTCCCCGGTAATCGGACCACGGCGTTCTAGTGTCCTGAGTCATAAACAACGCCGCAGTTGATAAACTACGGCTATGGCAACCCGAGGTCCGCGTCCTGCGGAGATCACGCTACGCCACTGAATTGGTTGCTGCAGTTGACAACTGGATGAACGTCTACCAAACTCGGCGTAGGCACTCCACGATCGCGATACTGAGCCCCACCACGTACGAACAGTCACTGATCGCGGATATCATGGCCGCGTAGAAACTGTCCACTTTTTTTTGGGGGGGGTGAACCTCACACCTCGTGACTACAACCTAATGACACGCAACAGCTAGCACCCAAAAGCGTCGCCCGTCTCTTCCTCTGCGTCCTCGGCCACTGCCTCCGCACTCGACATGAAAATGTGGTGCCGTCCGTCACTTGTCAGATACGAAAGGAAATCTTCTCTTAATTTAGTCGAACCGATATAGTAGTTGCGAAACGGGGCCGAAATCATGTCGGCCACATCCCGGGTTTTGGCGATTGGGATTCTTATTTCATTGAACCTTTGACCGACATCTTCTCGATTTGTCTGCATAAAGACAACTCGATCCCATTGGCGTCGAACAGCCTTCAAACTCATTGCCCAGAGAAGGTAGAAGTTGTCGAATTCGGCTACCTCAGAGGCATGCAGGACGAGCATTTCCTTGGTAAGAACTATTCGCTCTTGACCAGGCATTAAGACGGCGAAGTCACCAATATTTTTACTAGTTCGAATTGGCGTCACGAGGTCGTAGGCGGAAAGACCGGATTCAGGCCCGCGCCAAAATTTGCGGGCAACAATTTCCGAGACGCGATTAGTCGGATTTATGTTGACTTGACCAGCCCTGATATCGGACACCTTGATATACGGAACCAAGCCGGTTCGCATATCCGCCGACGGACTGCCGTGACCCGCTTTCGCAATGACATCGCCGCGCTCTATCAACTCACCGAGCGTGACGCTCTCAAAGTCTTTCAGCTCCGGAGACTGCAGAAGCTCCTCAAACTCTTTGACGGGTCTATCGTCGAAGTAGATAGGTACCGCCGTGATCGGAGATGACTGCTCACCGACTGGAATCCACCTGCTTGTCGCTGTCGTGTCTGATCCGCTGGTCAAAGCAGCAACGTCTTCGGCAACCTTGTCGTCGATCGAGGCAGTCCGGGTGCCAGTCAGCGGATCTATGACGAAGAGCTCGTCTCCATCTTTATTGACGCCCACGGTCGGCGCGAAAGATACAAACACCTTTCCATCCGTGAACCAGCTCGGCTTATGCATTTGTTACTCGCTTCTCGAACACATAAAAATTGGTTTTGGCACGGCAAAATCCTTGAAACGCCTCCATTGGAATATTGACCATTCCCCTCAATACAAACCGTGACTCAAGCCACTCAGTCAGCCAGCTGTAGGTCGACGAGAAGAAATACGTCTCTGGGAGAACAATCCCCAGACGACCGCCGTCCATCAACAGTTTATAAGAACGCTCCAAGAATACGAGGCCGATCTCAAGATCGACATACTTAGCATTCCCCCGTTTCGCAATCGAGTATTTGTTTCGCGCCAGGTCGTTCTTACCGACTTTCAGATTCTGCCCGAATGGCGGATTCGTCACGACCACGGTAAAAGACCCGTCCCTCAAAGGGGCAAATAGATGAGGGTAGTCAGCCATCCATCGGTCCTCACGGATCGAGTCACCGGCGTGGATATTCACAGAACCGTCCCCTAGGCTCACCATAATCGCCCGCGTCAACTTGACGTTGATTGAGTCTTTGTCCACGCCGAAGACGTTTCTGTGAGCCCAGCTTCGAGCGTTGGCTTCGGACATGGATCCACTGAGAAGGCCGGCCTGTGTTATTTTCAGGAATGCATCGACCAAGAACCCGCCGGTACCACAGGCCGGATCGATTATCTTGTCCCGAGGGGTTATCTCCAGCATATCGATCGCCGAGGAGATCACTCTCTCTGGAGTGAAGTACTGACCTTCACCTGCTTTGAGATTAGCCCGGCGAAATATTTGAAATGCAGACGAAATCGCGTCCGGTTTCACGCCGACCAAATCCAAGCCGGATAGCTCGTAGACAACCTCATGGATTGTATGATCGTCCAGTAGTAGCTTGTTGTCACCTACGTCAGTAAATACTTCGGGCCTAAACTTGACAAGTTGTTCGAACTGTCGACGTACCCCTTTTGCAGTTTCAGCCTCGCCGGCGGACGCCAACTGGAACTCCAATGGACTGTCTGGAGAGTGCGATCCTGCTGTGTCTGACTCTAGTTTTAGAAGCAGTAGATTGCATAGCTCATTCAGTTGAGTCTCTGATCGGGTTGCGCGACTATCTCGGGCTACAACCACATCTAGCAATCTCTTGAAGGTTGATTTCAAATTGGAACTGGTAGGAACCACCAAATCCGCGTACGTCAGCGGGACATCGTTGGACTGTTCGAGGTTCTCGCCCGGACGTGGAAGGTTGCCACCGGGCACATGCTTGAACGTTCCATCCGCGAGCTGGTAAACCCGGATTGATTCATGTCCGTTTGTCCAGTACCCGAGCCTCGCGCGAGGTTCGCGAGCCAGATAGATCTCCAACTGCGACGTTCCGGACGAAATCGTTGGAGCTTTGAACTCGAATATTACAGCGAGGTATCTCCAATCTCCTGCATGCTCGGCACTGTCGAAGAGCGCTAGATCTACAGGCCAGCCGTCAAATCGAACTCCGTCTTCCCTCTTGGAAGCATCGTGCGGCGATTTGGGAACTCTCCATTCGGGGCTCCACAGCAGCTGCTCCCCGTCCCAACCTAGCTTCTTCAGGTCTTCGAGTATCGGCAGACGGACTTGCTGATGCTCCGGACCGCTGAGGGCGCGGCTTACGAAGGTCTTTTCAGTCACACACACCATGCTAGTCGCCGCAATCCAGCCACTAGACGCAGCGTGGCCGTCAGCATCTAGTGGGCGGGCAGTTCAGGTTTCCCAACCCAACCCAACCGGACGGAGACGTACAGAGTTCCTTCCGGTGCCTTGCAGGGGACCTATGACACGCCACCGCGCGGACCACAGCAACCAACTCCTTGGCCCCATCCTGCCGCCACGATGTCACGCAGAACTACCATCTTTCCGACCGACATCCTGGCGGGATCAGTCTGGATCGAAGCTTCAGTCACCCGCCCGCCAGCTGTCGGTGCGCCTCCATGTCGATACCTCAGTGGCAATCTCTAATGGGTAGACGTGCAACCACAACTCCAAACCCCCTGTGTATCCTGAGTCCGCAGCGCCAAACTATGCTATGGAAATGTCCGGTTCAAATGCAGGAATGCCAAGTCAGGTCCGTCAGCTACGCGATGCGCTGGTGAACGAGTTTGGCGATCTCATCGATCTCGACGATCTGCCCGCGGACAGACGTGATCGGCACAGTTCCGCATTCTTGACACGCGCATTGGCTGCGCTTTCCGCGCGAATGTTGTCAGGTTGCACGTCCGTAGAAGCCGCGGCCTCGGTCATCGACGGCCGTGATGACTACGGGATCGACGCCGTCATCGCGTCCGATAGCGCCCCCGTCATCTGGCTCATTCAATCGAAATGGAATGAACGCGGAAATGCATCTTGCGATACCGCGGCAGCCAATAAGTTCATCCGCGGATTCAAAAAGTTGGATGAGCACGAGTTCGATAAATTCAATCTGAGATTTCAAACAATGGTACCGAAGATTAAGTCAATTCTTGTCAATCCGAGCTGCACAGTCCATTTGGTACTTTCACTGATGGGCAACGATCCAATCCACCCAGACGTCGAGGAAATCTTTGACGATGCAGCCAATGACTTTAATTTTTTTGGACGCACGGTTGAACACCAGACACTTCTCGGAAGAAATTTTTACGAACAGATTCGTGCCGACATCGCTCCACAACCTGTAGACATAATGGCCACTATGGACTCCGGCTGGCATTACCGCGACACGCCGTTTGAGGCATACTATGGTCTCGTCGCTGCTGACGAGTTAAGTTCATGGCACCAGAAGTACGGCGACAAGCTCTTCGCGAAGAATGTTAGAAAATCCCTTGGTCGAACCAGGGTCAATAATCGGATTGTCGATACGCTGGAGAATGAACCTGATAATTTCTGGTACTTCAACAATGGCATTACAGTAATTTGCGACAGCGTGCAGAAAGAGTTTTTCAAAAAACGCGCATCGGGCGAGCCTGTGAGGCTGACTTTAAAGAACGCGAGCATTGTAAATGGCGCTCAGACCGTAGCATCGATCAGCCGCGCAAATCAGACCGAGATAGCGGACGCGTACGCCACAGTACGGGTGATCAGCCTAGAAGACACGCCAAGAGATTTCGCAGTACAAATTACTGAGGCCACAAATACGCAAAACCACATGGAAAAGCGTGACTTTATTGCAATTGACGATACACAGGAAAAGATGCGCGAAGATTTTGAACTCTCACTGCAGAAGACCTACACATTCAAGCGCGGTGAGATGGATCCGCCGTCAGACCTCGGATGTTCAGTTGTCCATGCGGCAGTAGCCTTAGCCTGTGCGCACACCAATCCGGTTTGGGCCATGCAAGCGAAGCATGATCCAGATCAACTATGGGAAAAGGGCAGGGGAGGTGCATACACGATATTGTTCGGTAATTCGCCAAGCGCGCTGCAGATTTGGAGGTCGGTTCAAGTAATGCGAAAAACGGGCGCAGAGTTGCACTCGATTCGCGAGTCACTTGTCGGCCGGGCGGCAGCAATTACAGATCATGGCGACCTTCTGATCTTACATCTGGTCTTCCAAAGCCTAAATACGGAGGGAATCGATGACCCCGATTGGGATTGGGACGCAACAGTCGAGGCGATCCCGGATCTTGTCAATACAATTGTGTGGCAGCTTGTTCACAGCTTGAACGAAGAGTTTGGGTCAACCTCATTTGTTTCGAGTACATTTGCAAGTTCCGATCGAGTTCTACGCCTGGTGAAAACGGTTGGAGAAAGCTTGCTTTCTATGTCAGCTGGCCATGTTGATATTTCTGAATTCAAGAAGAAGCCGCGCGCGGCAGCCAAGAGGCGGCCAAACACTGTCCGTTTGTTGAGAGATTCCGATGCCATTCCGTTCGGCACAAAACTCGAATTTGTAATTACAAGCGAAACTGAGCGAGACGCAATCTCCGAATGGGTGAACTCCGACGAGCGGCGTAGCTCGGCAACATGGTGTGACAACGCATCGAAGCCATTGCGGTGGGAATATGACGGCCTCAGTTATTCCCCCTCGGGTCTGACTACGCGCATCTGGACCCTCGCAGGCTGGGCTGATGCATGGGTTGCAGTCCAGGGACCACGCCAGTGGTCGGTCCGGGGAGGGGAAACGCTCGTTGATCTAGCCGATGCGATTTGGCGCGAAATTGTCTCGTCAGACGCTAGTGATTAAATTAAAACCTAAACTACACGCAGTGGGTACTAGGTCGCTCAACCTATGCGCGGTCACAAGTAATTCGGCAGCAATGGTGCGGGACAGGTCCACAGCATTCCAGTCGCTTGCAATTCGGTGGAGCGCTCAGACAACCAACCAAACCTTGGTAGCGATGCCTCCAGCGGGTTTCGCAAGCACCGTATGCCGATGGGACCTAGCCCGTCCGGATGGGGCTCGACTTCAGCAGGGAGATCTGCTCCTCCGTCTACGGGCTTGAATATCGAATTCTCTATTAGAACCGCACTCGATTCCGATGCAGTATTCGTCCGCACTCGCGCTCCAGCGACTTCAACCCACGCTTCTCGAGGCCCTCGATGAGCATCCGCTTGAGGTTCATCTCCGCCGCCACCTGCGACACTGTCCGTGGCTTCGCCCCGTCGATCCCGTACCGCCGGATCAACACCGACGCCTCCCGCACATCGATGGCAGCCAGGCACCGCAGAATCCCGTCGAGCTGATCCGGCGTCCCGTACTGCGCCTCCGACAGAATCTCCTTCACCGTCCGCGTCCGCGCCGCAGACGCCGTCGTCGGCACCAACTTCGACTGCGGAATCACGATCGGCTCGATCGGGGTCGGCTCCACCGAAGGCTTCGGCAGAATCGGCGCGGACTGATCCAACCAACTCGCCAACACCGCGCCTGCATCAGCGAGCTCGACGTCCACGACCTCCTCGGCCACACCCGTCAACTCATCCAGAAACGCCTCATGCGCACCGAGACTCGGATCCTCGTTCGTCCCCGCCACATACATGATCACGAACGCCGCAGGCCGACCATCCGGCTTGAGCCGCAGAATCCGACCCATTCGCTGGATCATCTGCCGCTTCGACGAACTGCTCGCGATGATTACCCCGACATCCACCGCCGGCACATCGATACCCTCATCCAACACCCGCGGCGCCACCAGAGACGTCAACTCACCGCTACGGAACTGCTTCAGAATCCGCGTCCGCCCCACCCGATCCAAATGACTCGAATACTGATGCGCCGCCACCCCACCAGCCTGGAGAACCTCCGCGCCCTTCGCCGCAGACTCCTTCGTCTCCGAGAACACGATCGACCGCTCCGACTTCGCCAACCCCGGCGTGATCGACGCTAACGCCTGCAACTTGCCCTCACAGTGCGCCAGCAACGCCCGCCGCCTACTGAACGCCGACAGATACCTACTCGCCACCCGACTCGACGGCAGATGCCGCTCCTTGCTCAGATCCACCGCGTTCTTCATGAACTCACCGAACGGCTCAGCCGCACAGCCATAGTCGTAGATCAGCGTGTTCCGCAGCGACTTCGCCCTCTCGTCCAATTCCTGGAACTTCGCCGCCTCGTCAGCCGAGAATGGAACCGCCACCGTCATCACCCGTACCGGCGCCAGGATCCCGTCCCGTCTCCCCCGCGCCGCGTCGCAGCCCTTGACCAGGTTCTCGAAGTACGGCATCAGATGCGTATCGACACCGTCGTCCTGACGCTCCAGCGTCGCCGTCAACCCGAGGCGCTCCTCGAACCGGTTGATCAGCACCTTCGCAAACGAACCCGCCCCATAGCGATGCACCTCGTCCGCGACCAGCAACGCACCGGTCCGCGGCATCGGCGCACCAGGCCGGATCGCCGACTGAATCGTCGTGATCAACACGTCGTACAGCCGGAACGTGTCATTGTGCCCATTCCCCCGTCGCCCGATCCGCACACTCGGCAACGCCTTCACCATCGCCGTGTACCACTGCTTGAGCAGATCGATGCTCGGCACCACCACCAACACCTGACGGCCACGGCTGACCGAGTCCAGCGTTGCCGCCAACCCCACATGCGTCTTCCCGGTGCCGGTAACTGCCTCGACGATCGCGCGATAGCCAGACGACACCCACTTCTCGAACGCTTCCTTCTGCCAGTCCCGCAAACCCTCGGACCGGCTCGCAACCTGCGTCATAGCGTCAACCCCTGCGGCCGAACCCATTCCTCGACACCCTCACGTTTACGTCTGGCCAACTTCTTGAGCGAAACCAGATCCCACAGCAGTTCATCCGCCTTCGTCCGCGACAACCCCGTCACTCGCTGACACCGCTCCAACGTCAACGGAGCATTCGGACGTGCCGCAGCGATCGCAATCTCGCGCGCTCCCGCCCACGATGCGACCGGCAGCGCATCCAATTCGGCTTGCAGCGAGCGGCTTCCGGCAACCGCTACCGGCTCGGTCGCGACACCCGCCGACCGCTGCCGACGCGGCACGGCATCCGGCGTCGGAGCAGGTGGTCTTCTCTTCGACGCTCTCAATGCGTCGTCGCGAGACTTGATCTCCGCCAACGCCTCCTGCACGGCTTCGGGCGTGACCTCACAGTCCTCCACCGTCTGCGCGACGGAGAACTTGTTGCGCTTCTGCGAATACCGAATGGCCGCGATGAGATCCTCACGCGGCATCGCCCGAACCGGCGTCGGTTCGGCATCGTCGGCGTCGTCGAACTCGGCTTCCGCGTCGTCGAGGTCGGTGGGCTCGTCCTCGTCGACAGGTTCGTCGACGGTTTCGATGGCCTCAGGCAGCGGCGCGAGATCGACCTCGACGGTCCGGGACGGAGCGGGCGCTTCGACGGTGACGAGCTCGACTGCTTCCTCGTCGGGTTCGGCGTCGTCGGGATCACGTACCAACGCGATCGGCGTCCACGTCGACGTTTCCGATCCCTCGACGACCACCGCTACCTCGTCGGGCAGGATGCCGACCGAGTCGAGCAGTTCGGTGATGGTGTCGAGAACTCGTTCGCGGTCGAGTGCGAAGTCCGACGCCCGAACCCGGTGGAACAGCCAGCCGCTACGTCGCAGCTCGAACTCGCGCTCCATGCGGTCCAGCAGCTCGTACGAGTCGACATGACTGTCGTCGTCGCATTCGATGGCGACGCGCACGGCGGCTCCGGTGACGACCAGGTCGATGGTCATCTCGTTGACGTCGACGCGTGGGTTGACGTGGTAGCCGCGCTCGCGCAGTTCCAGGAAGACCTGCTGTTCGAACACCGAGCCGAAGTCGGGGTGTGGGGATGTCGGCGACACGGCGTCGGGCATCGCGGGAACCGGAACCGTCGGCGCGGCCTCGACGTAGGACAGCAGCGACCGTCGTAGATCGGTGGCCGCCAGTCCGTCGGCCGTGACGGAGTGGAACAGCCACAGCTGATCCCGCGCACGAGTGGCGGCGACGTTGAAGCGTCGCTTGAACATATCCGTCGTCAACGCCTTCGAGGACGAGCCGGGTGCGATGACCATCGACAGGAACATCACGTCACGTTCGTCGCCCTGGAAGTCCGGCGGTGTGCCGACGCGGATGCGTCGCTCGTCGATCTGCTCGGACGGGACGCGCTCGAAGATCAGCGACCGGATCAGATCCGCTTGCGCCGCACCCTGGAGGACGACGACGCCGAAGGTTTTGTCCTCGTAGTCGGGTTCGGCGAGGCAGATCGCGAGCTGGTCGACGAGGGCGGTCGCCTCCGCCGCGTACTTATAGGGAGAAGGTGACAAGGTTTGGCGGGTGCCCAGCGCTCGCGCGGACCGTGGGGAACGACTCGAGCTCTGAAAAGCCACCCTATCTGCGCGTTTAGATCTGTCGGCGGCCAGGAACGCTCGCGACCCGGAACAATTGGCTTGAGATTCATTCGTTCGAATGACGACAGCACCCGCTGCGAGTCACCCCGTGTCGACGTCGATATCGATCGATATCGACGTTTATGGGATTTTTTCCATACTTGGCCAACTTGTGTTCGCAAACGGGCGACCGCTGGAAGCCTGACTTCGGGCTGTAGCCTCGCTCGCAAACCCAGAATGCACTGCTCTCCGGTCGAAGGACATCGATGAAGCTGATCTACCTGCACGGCGTTGGCTCAGGTGACACGAGCCAGGCGTGGCTCGAAGCACTCAACACGAGTTTGGCCGCCCAGGACCTGCCATTGATCGACCGGGCGGACGTGATTGCACCCCACTACAGCGACATCCTCTCGTCTCCGGACGCCGAGGCGAGCATTCCGAAGTCAACCGTGAATACCGAGAAGTCCGATCGTTCGGCAGAACGAGCTCAGTTCATCAACCGGCAGATCGAAGCCGCACGGGTGGTTGGAGTCGACCCATCGGCGCAGAGTCTGGGATTTCCACTACCCGACCTCGCCCCGTCGGATGCGATGCTGGGTGCAGTGGCGAAAGCTATGCCCGACAAGTGGTTCGCTGGTGAAGTCAAGCAGATTCAGGCGTACGTGCACCGCAAAGGACTTCGTGGCGCAGTACTGACGCGAGTCTTAGAGTCGATACCTGAGCACGGCGAGATAGTCATAGTGGGCCACAGCCTGGGAAGCGTCGTGACTGTCGATCTATTGTCTCGGTTACCGATAGATCTGTCGGTCCGCCGTGTGGTCACAATCGGAAGCCCCGCACACACCGGATTGTTCGCGGTGTCTCGTGGCGAACTGATCGGCAACTTTCCCTACGCGCGCACCAATTCGTGGCTGAACTTCTTCAGTGGCCGCGACCCCGTCACTCGCGCCCGCGGATTGGCGTCAGTGTTCGCCGATGTGCAGGATATTCGAGTAAGTGTTGGCGCCATCGGTCACGGCTCTGCCGCCTATCTAGGGTCACCTTCTGTGGCGAGAGCCGTCGGAAGCGCGTTCCACCAATCCGCGCTGACACCACGCCGCACCACAAGGGTGAGGACGGCACTGACCGACGACACGGCCGCGCTGATATTGGAATTGCACTATAGGTACGCGGTGTCCGACGCGATCACAGATTCCAAGACAAAGGCCCGCTTCATCGAAGCGATCCGCATCAAGCGCCTCGACCTGGTCGCCCAGATATGGGAGGCAGACAAGGCGGGACTACCCCTTCCCCGAGAGCTGCACTTGCTCGCCGAAGGCACAACTCCGAAAGTACCCGACCACTGGAGTACGGCCGAGATAATCGAGCAGCTCACCATTCTCGCGTTCAGCAACCTCACCACGCCCTTCGAGATCGATGTCTCGGACCCGCGCTTCAACGCCCTGCCAGATTTCGCGGAGCAGATCGGATTGACCCGAGACTTCGGCACTACTTTGGCGGGTTCGCTTCGCAAATTCAACAACAAGTTGGCGAAACTGGCTAAGCCTGGAACGAATTGGCAGCGATGGGCGATCGCAGGAGCAGGTGTCGCGGTTATTGCGATTGGGCCTATTGGTCTCATTGCTCTGGCACCGGCGGGAGCTGCGGGAGCTGCGGCTATGACGGGTGGCCTTGCTGCACTCGGACCTGGCGGCATGGCCGGCGGCCTTGCCACGATCGGAGGAATCGCTGGAACGGGTGCAGCAATTACGACGGCAGCAACTGTTTCCGGACGCCGAGGAGATCATCGCTTGAGCTCCGAGGAATTGTTGCTCGCCGTTGCCGTTGCGTATGCACAGAAAAAACTGGGCCATGACTTCGACGACACTCTGTGGATGACGGCGTCGACTGCAGTGGCCGAACTATCCGCCCAAATCAATACGGTCGAGGCGCTCAGTGATCCGAAAGCACCATCGGTGGCGGCGATGGTCGCCGAGCGGGACATGATCCAGAACCTGGTTCAGCTAATGGAGTCAAGCCATCTCACGCCGGAGACCGTTCGCGCATCGCTTTGACCTGAATCGGAGCCGCTTCGACCACAAGGGCAATATCGTGCCCATTTCGTCGGACGCAATGCGACCACTACAGCTTTCTGTTCCATGGCGACGATTTGCCCAGTAGCGAGAGCATTCGCGAGCAACGGAAGCATCCATGAGGTAGAGCTCTAGCAGCGCAACGGCCTTCGAGTCGGCACCGAACTCACCGCGGGCGAACACCCATCCCTCGGCCTGCTGTTTCTCTGCGCCGCCTGGCAAGGCAGTCACCGCCACCGCAAGGCAATGCGACGGTTTCCCGACGTCAGCAACCCGCACCTTCGACACCCGGACAAGACTCCATTCGCCAAGACCCTGGCCGTCCTCGACAATTGCATACGCAACAGGGTGGTCCCGGACTTCCCCGACGGGTCCTGGTCCGGCTGGCCGGACGCTCCAGGCGTCGGCGTGGCTTTGATGGCCACCTTCCTATGGGACGTCAAGGCACCAGTGGAGGGCGGGCCGGTGCAATTGATCAACCAATTCGCCGTCTCCACGCTCATCCACGAGGGCTGGCGGGAAGATCCCGCTGTCACCGGATTCACTCGCCGCCGCTACGACCGCTACGTCGAACTGCTCACCGGCTGGTCGAACGAGATCGGCACCAGACCCGAACTGGTCGAAATGTGGCTCGTACAGCGCTGGAGTGCTCGGCTCCACCAATCCCGTGACGGAAGCTTTTCTGCTCCGACTCTGTTCTGAGGCCGGGAAACTCCGCGCCTTGCCGACAACGCCTGTGCGACAGTATGGAACCGATCAGGCGGCACGCGCGTCAAAACCCAATGACAGATTAATTCGGTCGGCGCGACGCGGGGGCTTTCGGCAATGACGCCGGGAGCCTAATCGACTGTCGCCCATCCACATCACTGACGGCAGTGAACGGCAGGAGTACAACCATGGACACCCCAGCAACGCAGAGCGCGGCCTTCACATCACTTCTTCAGGACTTCGTCGAGATGCGAATCTCCGCGCACGAGTTCGAAACTCGATTTGTCGAGCTGTTGAACGAGAACCCAGGATCACTGGATCCGCGAGTGACCAAACCACTGCATTTCTTGTTCTGCGAAGTCGACAACTTCGCGTATCGGAATATGCAGGATCCCCACGATTCCAACGAGATCGACGAGCACAACCTCCGAACTTCGGCTCGTGAAGCACTCCGCGAGTTACTTCGGCTGCCGAACGGGCGCGGTCATATCGAGGAATGAGCCACGCAGTCGCCACGCATAGCCCACAGAGCTAGGTGTCACAACGACCGAATCGCCGCCACCACCTCGGCGGACGCCTCCGACTGCGAATAGTGCCCGACGCCGTCGAGTTCGACGACCACTGCCTTCGGCTACCGAACCCGGGCGATGTCGCGGACGTGTGCACCGGACACAGGGGCAGCCAATCCCCAGATAAGCTGCAGTGGCCCCTCGTACTCCGCCAGGCAGACTCCCATCGCCTGTGATGTTCTGCGCGTCCGCGTTGTACCGGATGTGACGGCGCGTGAGGCGCTACGACTCGACCGAAGCTGAGCGGAAGCCAGTGGGGCAGCTTTCCGCACAATACCGTTCTCGCCAACACGCAACTAGCCCCACGCCTGGTCCCATCTGGGGCCGATCGGACCGCCGTCAAGTGACTCTGGGCCCTACTCCCACGTGCGGGTGTCGACGGACGCTTGATGACCACGGCTGGGCTGCGTCGTTCTTGGCTGACACGGTCCACAACAACAAGGAGAACTCAATGTCGAAGTCCGATCAAGACTGCAACCGCCGCACCACGCCAGGGACCGGAGGGGAGGCGGTGTACTTCTTCGGCGGCATCGGCAGCCTGGTCTTCTGGTGGCAGGCGGCCGACGGCTTCGGGGAACACGTTGTCGCCATACTCAAATCGTTCGTGTGGCCAGCCTTCCTCGTCTACGACGCTCTCGGCGCCCTGGGCGGATGACTGCGCGCGCAATCGAGGCGCCCTGAGTGGTCGCCGGCGCCGGGTTTCATCGACACACGTCACCAATTCGGGAAGACCATCAGGAAGAATCCGACGCCCACGATGATGCCGATCCCGTACGCCGATACCGCATCGCTGCGTGGCGCTCGACCACCACCGACATCGACTCGATCAAGCCGAGCCCGCGGGGCGATCCTCGGCTGATGCCAGGGTGAAGTAGTTCTCCTCCTCTTGCACGAAGTGCAGTCGCAGCAAGGCGTGCAGACCGTACAGGCAGGCCAGCAGGTCGTCGGACTGATCGACGCTCAATCCCCCGGCGGCGTCGGCCTGCTCGAGGTGTGTGCGCAGCCGACGGCAGAGCCGGTCGATCTCGGCGTGCATTCGGCTCATCGTTGCGGTCACCTCGCCGCTGCCCAATGGCCCGGCCAGAGCCGGATACAACTTGCTGTCCTCGGCCTGCTCGTGCGGCAAGAGAGTGTCGAAGAGAAAAGCCTCGGCACGGCGCAGCGACTCGTGGGCCTGATCGAGGTTGCCGGTCGCAATCAACTGTGCGGTCTGGCGCAGAATCGACAGATCCTCCCGCATCTCATCGTGCTCGGCAGAGAAACGGCGCAGCATGCCCGCTGTGTCATCGGTGAGTTTCACCGTCCGCGACGAATCGACGCGCAGTGCACGCAACGCGTTGAGTATCACGGCGACGTCAATGCCCTCCTGCAGTAGCGCGCCCGCCGCCGGCGGCAACAGTCCGAAGGCGGCGAATCCCATGGCCACCAACGACAATCCCATCCCGACCGATGCGCTCTGCACAGCGATACGTCGGGATCGGCGGGCAATCTCCATCGCGTCGGCGAGGCGGTCCAAACGGTCCGTGGTCAGCACGATGTCCGCGGCCTCCGAACTCGCCGTCGAGCCACGCGCCCCCATCGCCACCCCTACCGTCGCTGCAGCAAGGGCGGGAGCATCGTTGACACCGTCGCCGACCATGATCGTCACCGCGGACTCACGTTCGGCCAGCACCCCGCCCACCTTGTCGGCGGGAGTTTGCTCGGCGTGCACGTCGTCCAGACCGAGCAGCGCCCCAACCGCCTCCGCGGTCTCTCGGCGATCCCCGGTGAGCATGACCAACCGATCCAAGCCGGCCGAACGCAGGCGTCGCAACGTACGGGACGCGTCGCGACGCAACGGGTCCACCAGCAGCAGCGCCCCGGCGAGGTCCGTGTCGACGGTCACCCACGCCACCACCGCGCCGTCGAGGTCCGCCCGGTTGAGCACCGCACGGGCCCAGGCCGGCGCATCCGGGCCCACGTCCAGGGAGCCGACCGTGACTCGGTGGCCCTCCACGGTGGACGCCACTCCCACCCCCGCTTCCTCGTCGACGTCGGTGGGCATGGACAGCGTCAGCCCGCGCATCTTCGCTTCCTGCACGATGGACTCGGCGAGCACGTGCGGGGACAGTTGGTCGGCCGATGCCGCCAGCCGGAGCACCTCGGTGGCGTCGCGGCCCGGTGCAGTGACGATGTCGCCGCTGGTAGGCCGTCCGGTCGTCAACGTCCCGGTCTTGTCCATCACGAGAGTGGTGGCGTGGCCAAGGTTCTCCAAGGCCCCGCCGCTGCGGATCACGACGCCGATGCGGGAGGCGCGGGACAGACCCGAGACGATCGCGACGGGAGCGGCGAGCAGCAGCGGGCACGGTGTGGCGACCACCAGCACGGCAACGGCGCGGGTGGCCGAGCCACTCGCTAGCCAGGCCAGCCCGGCTACCGTCAAGGCCAACGGCAGAAACCAGCCAGCGATTCGATCAGCGATCCGGACCACAGGGGCGCTCTCGGCGGCAGCATCGCGGGCCAAGCGCACAATCCCGGCGTAGGTACTCTCCGCAGCGCTGGCGCGGGCACTCAACTCGAACGCGGATCCGGCGTTGACGACGCCGCTGCGCACGGGCTGCCCGCTGCGGCGCTGGACTTGCATCGCTTCGCCGGTGAGCACCGACTCGTCGAGCACAGCAAGCGGCGAAGTCACCCATCCGTCGACAGCCACCACTTCCCCAGGACCGACGACGAGCACATCGCCGACAACAACGTCGTCGAGCGGCACGACCTGGACTTCGTCTCCGATACGCCGACGGGCGGTCCGTGGAACGTGATCCAACAGGGATCGGAGATCCTTTGTGGCGCGACGTTCGGCAGCGGCGTCGAGGGCCCGCCCGGACGCCAACATGACGCCGATGAGGGCACCGGCGACATACTCACCGACGAACAGGGTGCCGACCAGCGAGAGCACTGCTATCAGATCTACGCCCACACGCCCGCGGCGCACTGAATCGATCACCCACCAGGTGGCGGGGACAAGAGCGACGACAGTCCCGGCGATCCAGCAGGCGTCCGCTACGCCATCCGCGTCGAGAAGCCAGGCGACACAACCAGCGAGGAGGGCAGCCAGCGTCGCGGCCAGCAGGATCGGTTCGACGGCACGGCCCAACCATTCCCGCCACGTGCTCTTCGACGTCGACGACATCATCCTGATGACCCTCCTTCGGCTCCATCGCCGATAGTCGCGCATCCGGCGGCGACGTGACAGGGCCGAAAGACCCCCGAAACGATCACCGGCACCGGCTGACCACACATCGGCCCGAAGGGAGCGCGTGAATCCCGCGTCATCGACAAGGTTCGATAGCCGACCGGATGCTAGAGCGCGTCCCGAACATGCGCACGAACTGGCGCTCGATCAGTGGAAGGTACAACACCATCGAGGTGAGGTCGCTCGAGTCCCAACTTTCGATAGATGCCCAAGGCCCACTTGGGCGACCACCAGTTCCAGCGGCCGAGCATCAGCATCAAGGATGGAACCAGCGCGATTCTGACGACAAACGCATCCATCAACACCGCAATCGCGAGTCCGATGCCGAGGATCTTCACAATGGTGGTTCCGCCAGTACCGATCGCAAGAAAGACAACACCAATGAGAAGCGCTGCTGCACTGAGGACTTTCGCGGTGCGCTCGATCCCGAAGGTAACGCTGTGGGCTGTATCGCCACTACGGTCGTACTCTTCTCTGATGCGAGAAAGCAGCATTATCTGGTAGTCCATCGACAGTCCAAATGCCAAACACAGCAATAGCACTGGAGCCGTGACATCGATGCTCCCGGTCGGGGTGAACCCGAGTATGTTCGACAGGTTCCCGTCCTGGAACACCCATACCAGGGCACCGAAACTCGCCGTCAGACTCGCACCGGTCAGCAGCATTGTCTTCAATGCGATGACTATGCTCCCGGTGGCGAGAAACACCATGGGAAGCAGCCCACTGACAACGATCGCCAACACAAACGGTATCCGCGACGCAATCGCCTGTTGTTTGTCCAATTCATCTGCATACGTGCCGGCCAGTGTGCCGTCGTGCACGTCAATGTCGGCCCGGACACTCCGAGCAAGTTCGAGCAACTCTTGCTGGTCGAGATCGGCGTGAGGAATCAAGGCGATCGCGGACAACGCGGCGTCGCCAGCAAGCTCGTTCGAACCTGGCGCGACGCGGGAACCGCCGACGAACGTTCCCCACGCACTCGTCGCAACGGAGACTCCCTGAGTCTGCGACAGAGTGGACGCAATCGTTTCGCCCTCACCGATGGTGGTCTCCCCGGGCAAGACGGCGATCATGATGTCGGAACCCAGCTGTGGAAACTCGGCTCGGATCTGCTCTGCGACTACGTATGGCTCGGAATCGGCCGGGAGTACGCGATCGTCCACCGGACCGAACTTGACACCCAAGAAGGGAAGAAACAGCCCGACGAGAATGGCACCCGCTACTACCGACACGACGAGCGGGCGACGAGTACTGAACGCCAGAAGTCGTCGCATCACTGCACCCGGTGTTGCTAGGTCGACCTTACGTACCATCAGCGAGTCGATCCGTCTCCCGAGCAGGGCGAGGGCTATCGGCATCACCACAAGAACGAGGAATGCCGTCACTGCGACGACTACGATCCCGGCCAGCGCAATGGAACGCAGATACCCGAGGTCGATCATCAGGACCCCGCCCAATGCGATGGCAATCGTCGCGGTCGAGATGACGACCGTGCGTCGAGTCCGCCGAACTGCGTACTCGGAGGCTCGGCGATAGTCCTCGTCGGTCGGATTGTCAATGGCGGACAGCGTCTCGCGGTAGCGCGCGATGATGAGAAGACTGTAGTCAATGGCCAAGCCGAGCGCGAGTCCTGTTACCAGATTCAGCGCGAACACAGAGACGTCCATCCACATCGTCAGTAGCCGCATTACCAACAGTGAAGACAGGCTGCACAGCACGCCGAGGACGACCGGGAGCGCAGCGGCGGTGAGCGATCCGAAGATCATCAGAAGCAGAAAAACGGAAATCGGCACCGCGATCAACTCGGCCCTGACCAGTCCGTCTTTCGAGACGTCAGTGGCTTCCCTCAGAATCTCGGCCTGACCGGTCAACCCGACGTGTGTCCCTTCGATCTCGAGCTCGTCGAGGTCAGGACCGAGAGCACGGACTGCGGCGTCCGCGGCGTCTTCGTCACCGGGGAGGGTAGCCAAGATGAGCGCGGATCGCCCGTCCTGCGACTTCAGATACGGCAGGCCCGACTCCCAATACGACTGGATGCTAGCCGGAACAGCGTGCTGTGCCACGACTTCCACAACATCCTCGGCAGTCGCCCTCGTCTCAGGAGAATCCACGGATCCGCTCACCGGTGCAATCCGAACGATGACGTTCGGCGCCCCGATTCCGAGCCTGTCCTCCAGTTCGCGATCTGCGTGGAACGACGGTGAGTTCTCGTCTTTGAAGCCGCCGACAGTGAGATGTTCCTCCAAGTCCATCGCCGCCCAGATGCCCGCGGCAGCGACCAATACGATTGCGCACAGACCCGCAACAGCTCTGCGGGACAGCTTCGTCACCACCGTGTGCCCACTTTCGGTCTCGTTCCGACAATGATTCGAGCGTGTTCCTCAGGGAAGTTCGCGAATGTCCTCTACGCGGTGATCGAACTCGTCGTGTTCATCGACCGCGTCCTCGAGGCGGCCGAATTCGAGAGGCCGGTATACGAATACCGTGTTCAACCCCACCTCGCGAGCTGCCCGGAGATCGTACGGGTGAGAGGCGACCATCGCTGCCTTGCCCGGCTCCACGCCGAGGTATCGACACGTCCGCTCGTAAACCAGCGGCTCGGGCTTGAAGGCCCCGAACAACTCTGCCGTGAGAACCGCGTCCCACTCGAGCTGCTCGGTCTTGAAAAGTTGCACCATGGTCGACATGTCGGTGTTCGACAATGTCGCCGCGATCGCTTCGCTCCGAATCCTGCGCAGTCCGTCCGCAACATCGGGCCACGGCGTGAGCCGTTTCCACGCCTCGGCCAATTCGGCGTGCTTACCGAGTGGGATGTCGACGCCGAGTTCCTCGCATACCGTTGCAAGTCCCGCCGTGTATGCGTCCTGAACCGGCGACCATTTGGCAGCCGACTGATCGAGCGATGCCACGCGGGAGAAATAGTCCCGACGCCACGCTCGCACTATATCGCCTACTGGTACAGTGGAATCGGCGGCGAAATGCTCCTTCAGTGCGTTTGCCACCGGGGTGTAGAAGTCCAACAGCGTGCCCTGCACATCGAATATGTACGCCTCGTACCGTGCCACTTCAGTCTCCCATCACTACCCAGATCGCACGCGTTCCGATGAATCGGTTGCGCGCATGCATGGCCTGTAAGTTGTCCACCAGCAGCCAGTCACGTTCCTTCCACCGAAATGCCGTGGTCGCCTTGTTGTATGCACGGTCGAATGCTCGAAGCTCGGAACCGGTCAGTTCACCGCTTCGGGCGAGAACGGAATGCCGCGGTGCTGTGCTTTTCTTGATTCCCATGGCTCGGTGCAACAGATAACCCGCAGGCCCCAGACCCTTCACGCTGAAGTTTTGCGTCAAGAGCTGATTGAAGTAAACGTCCTTTCCTGTGGCGGGGTGGGGACGCGTGGTGGGCAACTCGGTGCGCACCGTCAGAATGTCGTCCGCATCCCAGCTGTATTCCGCACCGATCTCGGAGCAGCGCTTCTCGACCTCGGCTTTGGATTCAGTTTTGAAGGCGTCCTGCCATGGCACGAACATCGACCGCAGCCGTTTGACTTTGGCTTCGTTGAACTTTCGTGACAGGTAGCGACGAACGTAGATCACCGATTCGCTACGGATCTTCTCTCGCAGATCCTCTGGAAGCGCGTCGAAGATATCACTCTCATGGGCAATGGGGGTCTGACCCAGCGCAGCAGGGGCCGTGCTGCAGAAGAACGAAATGAAGCGAGGATAGTTTTCTTGGTATGCCATCTCGTTGTGAAGTTTGAGTCGGAACAATCCTGTCAGCTCGGTGGAGCTGAAGACCACCGGGGAGTACGAGTCCCTCGGCACGACTCCCCCGATGTACGCCTCTGCTGGCCTCGCGATGAGGTGTCTCGCGAATCGCTCCAGAGTTTGTGGATCGCCGATTGGCGTGTCACGGATGAGCACGGCGCCGTGTGTATCCAGATCGTCACGGGCAGAGACCGTCAGATAGTCCTCGAGCCACTGTTCGCTGTTCCGGGCTTGCAGGACCGGAAACCGTTCGGCAAAAGGCCGCATCAAGTGTTCACCTTTTCGGGTTGGGGTATGAGTGCATGTGCGCGCAACTAGACGGTGAGGCCGTGCTCTCTGCCGAGTTCGTCCAGCGAGATGATCTGGCAGACGAACGCATGGAGATAGAACTGTCCAACAGCCTTCTCGAAGAGCGTGAAGGTCCGGCGTGAATGGAACGGAAGCCTGAGGAGCCTGACGTTGTAGACCTCGGACACCACGGATGTCGGGTCCGAGACAATCCTCTTCACCTCGCGCCGCAGAGCTTCCATGTATTCACGTGATTCGCCGTATGGGAAGACGCTCTTCTTTCGGTCGATGACCTGCGGATTGTATCGATCCCGGAAGGCAGCGCGAAGGAGTTCTTTCTCGTTGTCGGAGAACCGTATCGATTTGTCGGTATTGAATACGGCCGACACCAGTCGATGGTCCAGATACGGCACGCGCAACTCGATCGACTCCGCCATGGAGAGCGTGTCGGCGCGATCGAGTAGATATGGAAGTGTGAAGCGCAGCTGTAGGTAGTGGATCAGGTAGTGGTTGCTCGACCTGATGGAGGGCGCCACGTCGCCGAGCCTTCGGTTGAATTCCCGCGTGGAACGTGCCCATGCTTCGCGGGCCGACATGAAGGACTTCCTGTACATCAGCGGTAGGTACCGTGAGTTCTTCGACGAGTAGTACTGGTTCACGGTGCCGGAGGCATCGGTCTGCATGAAATAGCCGAGAAAGACCTCGTCGGCTCCGTCGCCGGAGATCAGCACACGATCGTGCTTTCCGATGAGCTCGAACAGTTTCGCCATGGCGATTTCCGAGCCCAAAGACACAATGGAACCGCGCGATCGCGCACACCGCCGTATGAATGCGACCGGGTCCGAAACCATGTCGGTATGCTCGATGAGCTCGTGGCCGCTTTCCTCGGCCACAACCCGCGCGTAGGCGAGGTCAGAACCACTCACGAAGGTATTCTCGCGATCTTCCGTCCTGTGCGGGTCGCCGATCGTGTACGCGCGCCGATGGCGTCGAGGCCCAGCATGCTTGTCATCGATGTCCGCTGCCAGGTATGCCAACACTGACGAGTCGAGGCCGCCGCTGAGCATTGTCGACAAGCCCACATCGCTTCGCGAGCGCAGCCGCGTTGCGTCGGAGAGATTTGTGCGCACGCCATCGATGGCGACCTTCACGTCACCGACCACGTCGGTCACCGTCAGCTCCCAGTATTGCGTCTCCGTCAACGACAACGAACCCGAAAAGTCGACTCGAATCAGGTGTCCGGGTCGGACCGCGCGGATGTCTTCGAACAGCGAGAACGGTGCAACCGGTGCCCCGTACAGGCTGGTGTCGAGGAAGCCGTCGCGGCTCACCCGCGGACGGTAGCCAGGTACGAGCTGCTCGAGAGCGACGATGATGGCCTTGGGCTCCGAGGCAGCGACGAATGTGCGGGTGGTGTCGTCGCTCCAGTAGTACAACGGTTTGACGCCGAAGCGGTCCCGTACCAATGTCATGGAGCTGTCGTCTCCGGGTGCCCACACGATGGCGAAGTCTCCGTTGAATCGATCAACCGCCGACTCGCCCCAGTGCTGCAGGGCCCGCGCAACGACCTCGGTATCACCTGTCTCGGCGAAAGATTCTCCTTCCTGTTCCAATTCAGCTCGCAACTCCGGGAAGTTGTACACCTCACCGTTGAATACCAGGCAATCACCTCGGCCCGACGTGACTGGTTGCGCGCCATGTTGCGGATCTTGAATAGCGAGCCTTACGTGCCCAAAATGCACCCCGTGACGCGAGACGAATTCCCCTTGCCCGTCAGGGCCTCGGTGCGCCATGGCCTCGAGCATGTTCTTCATCGCGTGGTGCCGCAGATCTTCTCCGCAGGAGGGCGCGTACACCACTGCCAGTCCACACATCGCTAGTCTCGTCCTTTCGGGGCTGCTCTATTCGTTGCCCGCTGCGCAAGCAGGTAGCTGAGTACTGGAATCGCGTAACCCCACTGCTCGGTTGCGCGTATAGGCCGTCCCGCATGTGCCTCGAAGAAGAATCGGTAGGTATTCCAGAAGGTGATTCGGGTATCGAACAGCGCTCGCCAGTGAGTGGCCCTGCACAAAGAGTTTTTCCGCCGACCCAGCGCGTCTTCGATCCGAAACCGAACTGCCTGCGCGTCGTGCCTGTTCCGCGTCAACGAGTCGGTACCTGTGAACGAAATCGGTTCGAGAAGCTCATATGTCAGCCGAGTCGGCCATGCTTGAATAAAGAACTTTGCGAAAAAAATCAGAGGGAGTGCCGGCCCAAGCGGCAGAAACGGCCACCCGAACAGTTTGTCAGCGAGCGCATCCAGCCATTTCCATGTCCAGGACAGCGGGTTGAGGTACTGACTGTTGTGGATCACCACGGGCACGACGAGTGCGTCGTGGCGTTTGGCCATAGAAACGAACGAACTACTGAACGGGCGCAGTCTCTTTGCCCGCCAGGTCGGCTTCTTCAGACCGTCGACGCCCTCTGGCGACAGGTACAGGAATCGCTCACCCCGGCTCAGAAGGGCATCGAAGTTGTCGTAGGTGGCTTCCACACACCCCATTTCTTTCCACCACTCGCGGATTCGAAAGGGCGCGATGCTGTCGTGGTATAGCCGTGGATGAATTAGCCGCCGCAACCTCGGCTGTTCGCATCCGACGACACGATCGAACAATGCCTGAAACACCACATTGTCCCACGACATCGATCCCCCGGAGTGGTTTCCCACGAATATGATCTGCCGCTTGCCTTCGACACCGCGGCGGAGAATATCCTCCGACTCGAAGCGGGCCTCGAAAAACTGGTCAGCCATGGGCAGAAGGACTTCGCGGTTGAAACGCCATCGGTAGTCGAGAGTCTGCGGCAACGGAGCGGCCTGCTGCTCGACGTGCCGCGCCGTTCCGTCGCTGCTCACAGCCCCTGAACCAATCATCATGGTGACGACCGACGGTTCAGGTGGAGCTGATCCTTGAAGAACTCCACCACGTAGTGCCCACGTAGTGCCTGATCCGGGTGCAGATTGTCTTTGATCAGGTTGTTCACTCGCGCCTGATGGAACGGGTGCAGAAACGGAACCATCGAGTGCACCACGTGCATTCCATCGTTGTCCCCGAATCCGTTGAAGAAAGACGAATACGAGTTCACAGAGTGATGATATTTGGCATCCGAAAACTTTACTTTATGCATCATATAGAGAACAATCGCCGAGCCTATCCATGCGATCGCCAAAGAAGGCAGGAATATCACGAGAAAGAACCTTGCACTGATCAGGTATATCGCGACGTCCAGGGCTACGATGACTAACGCCTGCGCGATCATGCTGGCGATCTTCTTGGCGTTGGTACGCCGAATGACCAGTACGAACTGGTTGAGATACTGGTAGACAAACAAATAATGGAGAGCCCACACCACGAAGGCCACGGGCTTGCCGAGGTGTGAATACAGGTACGTGGACTGCCGGTCCTTGGCCAACGTGTGGTCCCGCTCCGGCACATCGTTGTCGTATTGGTGGTGAGCGAAATGTCCGACGCGGTACGCCTCGAAGGGAACTTGGTAGGGAGCGAATGCGAGAAACCGCATGTACCAGGTCCCTATCCGATTCTCCGACAGTCCCCAATGCGCTTCGGAGTGGATGAACACGCGCAGGTTCGGCAGTGCGAAAATTCCATTGACCGCAACCAATGGGGCAACCAGCCACCAGGATTCGCCAGCAGCAACGAAGAGCAGCAAAGATGCAACAAAGATAGAATTCAAAAGAAACACCTTGCGGCGGCTCCGCGCATCGAATCGTCGAATATCGGCTACGTAGCGTGGATCCTTTCGCAACTCACGTGCGTACCGTTTCGCCTCATCGGGCGTCGGAGCAGCTGTCGTCGTCATGCAATTCACCCCTAGGTTCTCGAATGCGGTCGAACAGGAACAACCCACTGTCGCTTGCATTTCGCCAATCAATTACAGCCAGACAGCTGTCTTCCCTACTGACCGGTAAGGACGGTACATGGTTGTCCGAAGTTTGCGCGAGCCTGTTCTGGCAACAAGCGAAAACATGTGCAGTTCCAGGCGCCCTAAGCTCTGGCAACTGATTGTTTGTGATCCTCACCACTGATTCTGCATCGCGTTTTGTGACGGGTCTGAGATGGCTTGTCAAGAAGAGCCGCAACCGGCATGTACGGAAATAGTTTATTGCACAACAACTATGACAGTTCGACCCCTCGCGAGCGCGAAGCCCACCCTCAACGCCGGTAGGACACGCCCATGCTGCGGCCGCCCAGCGTCGTCACCATCCCGTGGGTCTTACCCGGCCATCGCGTCATCCAGTGTCGCCATTTGGAAAACGCCATCCCTTGAGTCTTCGCCATTGTTCGGAGTTCAATCTGAACGATCAACCAAGTGCATGGACTCCGAAATCACGTCCTACTCCATATTCATACGGATAGTCGTGTCATGCGTCGACAACTCCAACAACAGACTGATGAAGAGGCACCCATTGATGGAGCTTCGAATCCTCCTGTCAACGAATGTCATCGGCGTGCGTGCCGAACAGGGCTTCAAGCCGAGCGGTGAGATACCGAACCCTGGATGCCTGGGTCCTCCCACAGCGGTCAAATTCTCAACGAACTGACTGCCGAAAACGGAGGATAGCGAGATCAAGCCCGCTAAAATTCGATGGTGGACTTCCGCGGCCTCGGGGCCACGTCGAGCCCAGCTCCTTCTCCGGCTGGAAACGAGGACCTCATGGGTTTGACCGACATCGGCTTCACCGATCCTATGTTCGACGGCCAGTTCCTCAGGGCGCTCGACACGATCCCATATGGAGGCGCGGACATCGGCGAGGCGTTCATGACCGCACGACGCATCCCTGTCGGTGACCGCGACGCATGGCTCACCGAGTGGCGCGCAACGGCCGACCGCATCTACGCGCAGGCTGAGGCGAGCGTCGCCGCCGGCCACCGCGTCAGCGCCTACGAGGGATACCTGCGAGCAGTCACCTACTACCGGACCTCCGGCATCTTTCTGTACAAACCCCCGCTCGACCCCGCGTTCGTCAAGTCCTACCAACAGCAGAAGAGCTCCTTTCAGAAGGCCATCGAACTGTCGGAGTGGGCGATCGAGAACGTGACCATCCCGTACGAGGACAAGAAGCTCGAGGCGTATTTCGCGAAGCCCCACGGATCGGGCCCCTACCCCGTCTTGACGATGGTCGGTGGTTACGACGGTACGAAGGAGGAAGGATTCTTCGCCGGAGGCGTCGCAGCACTACGTCGCGGATACGCAGTGTTGCTCATCGACGGACCGGGCCAGGGTGGAGCGTTGATCGAACAAGGCCTGGTCTTTCGCCCGGATTGGGAAGCGGTGGTCACGCCGCAGCTCGATTGGTTGCTCGCCAGGCCGGATGTCGACGCCGACCGCATCGTGCTGATGGGACGTAGTTGGGGTGGATATCTCGCTCCGCGAGCTGCCACAGCGGAGCATCGAATTGCCGCGCTCGTCGCCGACGCCCCTCAGTTCACTCCCGGGCAGAACGCCAAATATCTGATGCCCGAGCAGTACCGAGAGCAGCTGTACACCGGCGACGCGAACGAACTCAACGCGGTACTCGAGAACGAGATGGCGAAGAGCGAAGGATTCGCGTTCACCATGGACCGGGGGATGCTCACCCACGGATTCGACACTCCGCTGGAATACCTGCGGGAGACGAAGCACTACACGCTGAAAGGCCTCGCCGCGCAGATCAGCTGTCCTACATTGCTGTGCACCGGCGAGAACGACGTCCGCGGCAACGACGCACAACCGCTGTTCGACGAACTCACGGCCCCGAAAGAGTACTTCCGGTTCTCCAATGCAGACGGTGCAGGCGAGCACGACGAGGCCGGTGCGGGCGCTTTGTTCAGCCAGAAGGTATTCGATTGGCTCGATGACACCATCAATCGCCCCTGATCGACGGAGACCAGCATGAACCTCGCATCTCGGCTTCTCTCGGTGATCGCTGCGGTAACCGCTGTATCGCTGGTTGCATCTGGTTGCTCGCAAACGGAGGAACCTGCGCCGTCGACCTCGCCGACCATCGAGGCCTCCGAAGCCGAGGCGTTTCAGGGCGTGCTCGACGATTCCCGAGCCGCAGCGGGATTCCCCGGCGTCATCGCGCAGGTGGCGACGCCGGCCGGAACATGGACGGGGACTTCGGGAACCGTCGGCGCGGGCCGGTCGGAGCCTCCGACATCGTCCGACCTGACCCGCATCGGTTCGCTCACCAAGACCATGACAGCGACGGTGCTGCTTCAGTTGGTCGAGGAGGGCACGCTCTCGCTCGACGAGACGATCGGCACGTACGTGCCCGGCGTTCCGAACGGTGACAACGCCACGTTGCTACAGCTCGCCGACATGACAAGTGGCATTCCCAGCTACACCGCTTCCGACGCGGTCGTCAGTAAGTACTTCGCAGACCCCGAATACGCTTGGCCACCGCAGGAACTCGTCGACGCCGTCAAGCCGTTGCCCGCCGACTTCGCTCCCGGTGAGGGGTGGGCATACTCGAACACCAACTACGTCCTGTTGGGAATGGTCATCGAGCAAGTTCTCGACCAACCCATCGACGCGGTGTTCGAGGAGCGCCTGTTCGAACCGCTCGGCATGTCGGACACTTCCTTTCCGGGCGGGTCCACCGAGATCGGAGATCCGCACCTGGATGGGTCCACCGATCAAAACCAGCCGCCCGGGCAGAGTGTCGATTCGACGAACTGGAACCCGTCGTTCGCCTTCACCGCCGGTGCCGTCATCTCGACCCTGGACGACCTGACGAAATGGGCTCACGCCCTGTTCACCGGCGAAGGCGTTCTCGATGCAGCAACTCAGCAGCTTCGTCGAGACTCCATCATCCACGACATTCCCCCGATGACCGCGACGGTCGGGTACGGCATCGGGATCGGGGATCGCAACGGATGGTGGGGCCACGACGGCGACATCCCCGGATACAACAGCAACCTGTCCCACAACTACGACCTCGATACGACGGTCATCGTTCTGACCAACAGCGACAACACGTTCGAGGTCGACGGCAAGGACGCGTTCCCCGCTCCGGCGGTTGCGGAGGGCTTGCAAACAGCCGCGAGTTGAGTCCAAGGTCAGGCCACGAGGCGGCTGATCTGACTCCACAACCCGTCGAGGACCGAGGCGTCGTTCCGCAGTTTCGCGAACAGAATTGTTCCCTCCAACTGGGCGAGCATTGCTGCCGCAAGATGAGCAGTGGTGTCTGCGACGCGCAGGGAACCGTCGGCGACTGCGTCGTCGAGGACCTCTGCGACCAAGGCGATTTGATCGTCGAATACCGACTGCAGGTCCGACCGAATGGCCGCGTCTCGCGTCGACAACTCCAACGACAAGTTGGCGAAGAGGCAACCGTTGACGAAGTTCGAATCTTGTTGTTCGCGAATGTCATCCACGTGCATGCCGAACAAAGCCTCCAAACGCGTCAAGGGTTGTCCCGGCGCCGAAAGCACTGCGACCCATCGTGCGCGCTCGTGCCGCCACTGCTCGTTGATCACTTCGCGGGTCAGCGCCTGCTTGGATTCGAAGTAGTGATAGAAGCTTCCCTTACGCACATCGGCCACGGAACACACTTCAGCGACCCCGACGCCCTCGTACCCCTGGTTACGGATGAGCGAGCAGGCAGCGTCGAGCATCCGATCGCGAGCAGTACTGGTCCGTCCCATCCGGCCACTATACAACCGGTCAACTATTGATTGCTTTTTAGTTGACCGGTCGTCTAGTCTTCGTCTGGAAGATCTCGACGAGACCAGGAGCATCGTGATGACAGATTGGACCCGCACGCCTTTCACACAGAAATTCGACCTCCGATACCCGATAGTGCAGGGCCCATTCGGCGGAGGCATCTCACGGATAGCGCTGACGGCTGCCGTTTCCGAGGCCGGCGGTCTCGGGTCCTTCGGCGCACACCACCTTTCCCCTCAGGATCTGGACGCCACGATCGGCCAGCTGCAATCCACAACGGATCAGCCGTTCGCGGTGAATCTGTGGGTGCCGCTACCCGATCAACCGCGCCACCTCGATCGGACCACCCACGACACCTACTCCGGTGCGCTACGGCCGTGGTTCCAGCGAGTCGGATTGGAACCCCCCGCCTACCAGGATGCGTCGTCCCCAGATTTCGAAGCGCAGGTGGAGGCCGTGCTGGAACGTAGACCTGCAGTGTTCAGCTTCGTCTTCGGTATCCCCCGCCCCGAAATACTGTCCGAATGCCGACACAGAGGAATCCGAACTGTAGGCGCGGCCACGCATCTCGATGAAGGGCGGGCATTGCAGGATGCCGGTGTCGACGCTGTGGTCGCCTCTGGCTACGAGGCCGGCGGGCACCGTCCTGCGTTCCTTCGTCCCGCCGCCGACTCCGTCGCCACCGGCCCACTCACCGCGCAACTCTCGGCAGCGCTCGACATCCCCGTCATCGCCGCCGGCGGAATCGCCACCGGACGCGGGATTGCTTCGGCGCTGATGTTGGGCGCCGAGGCCGTCCAGATCGGCACAGCATTCCTCGCCACCGACCAGTCCGGCGCTCCCGACGCCCACAAACACGCACTTCGATCACCACGTGCCCGGCATACCGCCCTCACCACGGCATTCTCGGGCAGACTCGCTCGCGGAATTCGCAATGACTTTCTCGACGCCTTCGAGTCCGTCGACGTGCCGACGTATCCACAGCAGAACTGGCTCACGGCACCGATCAGAGCGGCGGCGGCCCGCCAAGGCGAGATCGAACTGCTCGCACTCTGGTCGGGTCAGGGCGCCCCACTCCTCACCGATCACCGCGACGCAACGAACCTCTTCGAGCACCTCGTCGCCGCCACCGACCACAGCCTGCGCTCAGCGCCGACACCGACCACACACCATGTCACAGGAGACAATTCATGAACGCCGTCACCATTTCCATCGTCTTTCACAGCGGTTACGGCCACACGGCCCGACAGGCTGCCGCAGTCGCCCGCGGCGCCGCAATCGACGACGCCACAGTTCACTTGTTCGACGTCGCCGACCCGCCCACGAACATGTGGGACGTACTCGACATGTCCGACGCCATCATCTTCGGATCCCCGACGTACATGGGCGGGGCATCGGCGGAGTTTCGGCGCTTCGCCGAAGAATCATCTGCAGCCTGGTCCAGCCAACGGTGGCGGAACAAGTACGCGGCCGGATTCACCAACTCTGCCGGGGTGAACGGAGACAAACTCGCTACCCTCATGAGTTTCGCGATACTGGCCGCTCAACACGGTATGCACTGGATCAACCTGGGACTGCCGCCAGGGTGGTTGTACTCCGCAGAGGGCACAGCGGAAGACCCGAACAGGCTGGGCAGCTTCCTTGGAGCGATGGCGCTCTCGGCGTCGGACGCCGCACCTGCCGTCGCTCCATCCGAATCCGATTTGCGCACAGCCGAACACCTCGGCCGACGGGTGGCGACGATCGCCGCCGCGGCCCGCACGGTGGGAGTCCTCTGACCGGATGTGGGAGAGGCGCACCGGCAGTTGATCTCGCCTTCACCGAAGACTTCCGGGCCGTCTGGGCGGACCCGAAATCCGGTCGATTGTCGAGCAAGCTCGACTGATTTACCACGGTGTGGGAGACGAGGTCGTGCCTGTTGCCGATGTCGACGACTACGTGGCATCCGAATGTGCACGCGGTGCCGACCTGACGGTCCGACGCGAATCTCTGTCCCTGCACCTCACCACCGCAGTGACCGGGTTGCCCCTGAGTCTCGATTGGCTCGATCGGAGAACGACAGAGCCGGCACCGTCCCGACGATCGGGGTGCGACGTCACCACCGTGCCGAGCTTCGTAGTAGCTGATCCGGGCGCGACCGTTCAGGTGATAGACCAGGCCGCCCGAGGGCTGCTCGGCATTCCTGGCTGAACGCTCAGCCTTGCACGATCGGCAGGCCACCTACACGCGCTATTGCTATCGGCACAGGACCATATTCGGTGGTCTGTCACTCGGAGATGTTCTCGATTGTCGTGTGCCCGCCGGTTCGAAGCCGGGCATACAGGCCGAGGACGTGCGGGCCGGCGCACGGGACCGCAGCTAGGAAACCAGCGTCTCGACGCTGGTGATGGTCTCGCGCATACGTGCACCGGAGAAAGGCCTGACCGCAAACAGGTGGAACAAAGTGCAGTGGACTTCTTCCACCTCGGACCGTGATGCCACACGGTGCGGCGGCAACATTCCGAGACCGGTACCTGGAATCATTTTGCTACAGATCAGCCAAGCTCGCTTGTCACCGATCTGCGTTCTCGACCTCGAATACACCGGCATGCTGTCGTTCTCGCAGGAAGAGGTAGAGCGGAACGGCAAAACAGATGCCGACGAGGAGTGTCGCCGGAATCACGTACCACCAGCGAGCAGATCTACGGTGTGCGTCGATCATGGACCAGACGGCGAAAACCAGCGACACGAGCGCCAGGTCGATCGTCAGTTGCAACGAGGGAAGCGAGTCGACCCACAACCCGAAATACCGGCCGGGGTCGAGGCCCTCCTGGACGACGAAAGCGATGACCATAGCGTTGGGTATGAGAAAGCCGACGACGGTCATCGCAGCGAGAAAGCGGACAAACATGTCAGACTCCGATCGGTGAGGGCCTCACGCGCCGCGCGAGCGCAGCTCTGGCCAATATGGGCGGGGTGATCGCGCGCAGCGGCGAGACTGTGCGCGCACCCATCGTGGAGACCGCTTGCGCAACCCTGTCGCTCCAGGCACCGCCGCGGAAAACGAGCTTCTCGATCGGGTTGAACGTACGGCCTGTGGAGAACCCGGCGATCAGTCGGTGATGCATCCCGAATTCGTGCCGGTGCGGGCGGCGATACGACCTTAACGCTGCGTCAACTGCTCGATCCGACTTGCCCTCCGCAAGGACAGGGCCGAGGCCGTCGGCCAACCACTGCGCCCCCGCAGCGGCGAAGCCGCACCCGGTACCCCACACGAAGTCCGTGACCTGAGCAGCGTCACCAACGAAGGCAAGCCCTGGTGACGAAACCTGTCGCCGGGAGTTCTCACTTGTAACGACGCCGCGCCATGTACCGACTCTGTGCGCCGAGGAGAGATCTGGGCCATCCGGTAGCGAAGACATCATCGACACAACTTCCCCGTCGAGGTCGGCCTTGAACGCAGCAATACGTTCTTCTGTTCGCATCGGCGCAGAGCACACCCATCGTGAGACCCCCATCGGTCGGAAAGTGGTAGGCGATGTCGGGATCGAGCATCCAGATCCGCGAGCGAGCGATTCCGTCGTCGTCTTCGTTGCGCGGCATGCCCTCGCAATACGCCGCATGCCCGAACCTGTTGTGCGGCAGCGTTCTGGCTTCCACCCCGCCAGGGTCGCCACCGCCGACGAGGCACCGTCCCCTCCGATGACGACTCGCGCAAAGATGTCGGCGACCTGTCCGCCGCGCTGGACGCGAACTCCTATGAGACGACCGCCCGGATCGCGATGCACGGCAAAGACCCGTGGTCCCGCGCGATAGTCGACGCCCTCGGTTGCCAAAGCTACGGACCTCACAAGCGGATCCAGCACCGACCGTCGCACATTGATGCCTTCTGCGAACAGATCACCACCGAAGCCCGGCCTTATCCAGCCGTATCGAGTCCAGATGTCGGTAGGCCCCTGCGGCCCGGCAGCCTTACGCAATTCGCCCAGGATGCCGAGGCGCTCAACGACCGGCACAGAGAGGGCAATGATCTCGTGGGTGCACAGTTGCTTGTTGTGGCCGATCCGCGGACCGTTCGACCACGGTGACCCGTGCACCGTGCCTGGCCAACAGCGTCGCAGTAGTGGACCCTGCAACGCTTCCCCCAACGATCACCACATCGGTATCCGCAGTGCTCGTCACGACGCCAGGCGATTCAGTTGAGATTGTCATGTCTGATGATGACAACCGATGGTTGCCAGTGTCAAGTGATCGCGTCCTACAGAATGGTCGTGAGCATCTTCCGAATGGCGCGCCGAGCCTCATCGCCGTGTTGGAATTCAAGCCATCCGTCCCGCCACAGACCTGCGCTGCCGTGCACCATGGACCAACAAAGCATGGCGACGATGTCCGTGTCCTGGTCCGTGCGCCAACCGTCACGCTGGGCTTCGGCGACCGTGTCGGCCAGAACGTCCCACGCAGCGCGACGAACGCGGGTGAGCTCCGGGTCTCGGATGTCGATCTGGTCCGGACTCGAGGCCAGAACGAACAGCCCTCTGTTGACTACTGCGAAGTCGACGTATGTCATGCCCAGGTCTGCGAGGCGCACCAAGGGATCCTGCCCTTCCGCGGCAGCGACGGTGTCAATGAGCGCACAGCGGAGACGCTCCGTGCCCCGGGTGGCCAGAGCCGTCAACAATCCCATTCGGTTGACGAAAAAATGGGCTGGCGCTTGGTGCGATACGTTCGCCCGCCGGGCCACGGCGCGGAGGCTCAGCTTGCCTCCACCGCGCTCGCCGACCTCGACCTCCGCCGCGTCGAGTAGCGCGGCGCGCACGTCAGTAGGTCGATCTCTCGCCCCTGTGCCCGTTGCATCCATCGCTCGAGTCTACGAGCGAGCCGAAGGTAGACGCGACCCGCCCGAGAAGCAATTGGGACACAGTCCTTCTGCTGGCAGACGGATCAAGAAGATGGGGCAGCTCCGGTAGGTCCGTGGAACTCCGATAGCGCCCCATGAAGTGGTGCAGTTCGGTGCACCATCTGGTTCGTGATCAACGAGTTATGTTGCATGATAGGCGCTTTCGAGTTGCGGTGTCAACGGTTCGGCGGTTGTGTCTGGTGATGCTGCTGCGCGTTTCTTCCTGGCGATGATCTCCTTGTTGAGCCGTTCGATCGGATTGTTCGACCAGATCCTCTGCCAATGCGATTTCGGGAACGACCGGAACGCCAGCAGGGCCGCCTTCGCGCTTTCCATCATCGCCGCCACCTTCGGGAACGACTCAGCCAGGGTGTCGACGACTTGATCCCATTGATGGGCAACAGCTTCCGGCTCAGTATGCGCGAAGAACGTCTTGATTGCCGCCGTCACCGGAGGTACCTGCTTCGACGAGACCGCCGAGGTGACGTTCCGCATGAAATGCACCCGGCACCGCTGCACGACACACCAGCGAACTGCTGCGTCACAGCAGCTCTATACCCCGCATGCGCATCGGAGATCACCAGATGCACCCCCGAGAGGCCGTTCGGCGAACACCCGCGCCGGGTCGGCACTTGAGTGCGTCGAGCTGGGCGATCAGGGCAGAATGGTCGTGGGTCATCGCGTGGGTCCTGTGGTCGAGCCACTGTGAGAGGTAACTCGTCAATCACTACACGATGGCCCACCCACAACACGGGCACGACGCGCCCGAGCTGCGGCTACGCCGCCTCACCGAATATCCACCACGTCAGGGGAATTGCCCCTGCCGAGCAGGATCCCGGGCGTTGACAAACTGAACCGGATTCCAGTGCGTCAACAGTTGGACCTAGCGCAAACTGTCCGAGGAAAGTTTGCGAACACCGACGGACCGCCAACGGGTTCTTGGCCCGTCGCGACCATGAGGGAAACGTGACCCACTACATCCAATATTACGATGAGGGAAGGAGCATCAAACGAATGGACGTCACCGGTTAAAGCCACAACGAAATACCGACACCACATGTGGTTGATATAGTCCATGACAGAAACCCCGCCACCGGGCAGACCTTCCCACGTGAACTTACTCGGAATGTGCGCGCTGCCACCCCGGATGAGATCCCATGACTGACAATCCAATAGACCGGTCGATAGATAGTTCGCACACGACGGACTATTATTCGAGAGACCAAGCAGCGTCAAGAATGGCCAGGTTCTTGCCTGACCCCCTATTTGGAGTTCCGGCTAATTGAGATGTTGCATGATGATGACATTGCTGTGCAGGTATCTGTAGCCGAATCTCTCGTGACTGGAGTCGGAAGGTCTGGACTGGTCGCCGTGCTGCAGGACCTAAGAGAGAGGCTGGAGGATCCCGATACGGACAGGATGGTTACCAAGCTTGACGAGTTGCAGGGGTCCGGCCGTGCACAGATCTTGCAGGAAGCTAGGACGATCCTCGCCGAAGGAACCACGCCAGCCATCCAGTTGGCGATCGCTGAGATTGAACGATTGTTCGGCTACTACATTTGACGGGAACTGTTGTGCCTCAATACCCAAGGACCGCTCGAGAATGGTCGGACGTAAACGAAGAGAGTTTGGCACTGTCGGAGAGTTGGGTGTCAGCCCTGCCGGCGCCGAAATTCTGGACGCACTCGGATTGACGCACAGTCCAGACTCAACGGAACCCGCTGCCACATCCGTTGCCGATGAAGACGACTGGAGTCACATCAGCGTCCTCCACCGAGCGTAGCAACGAAGACATCGAGCTGGTGAGACTCGATCATTCTTGTCGGTGCGTCCTGCCAGGATGTCGGCATGTCACATTTCGACGAGGGATTCGCGCCCCCAACGGCGTGTGTGCAATGGTGCCAACTCCGCAGTTACGACTTGAACGTCCTAGACGACGGCGTCGTGGTGGACCTTGACTGGTGGAACAAGCACCTCGAGCGCGCGGGTCATGACATTCGACTGAGCGGACGCAATCTCGACGGGAAATTCGTCACCGACGGCTTCGCGACGGTACAGCGCAACGACCTTCGCATCGGCACCGACCTCGCAGGTGGTGACACAACCCGCACTTGACCCGCCCCAACGAGAGTCCGCTCGCCAAGACACTCACTGTCCTCGACAGCTGCGTACGTGACCGTCGACTCCCCGACCTCCCGACCGAATCCTGGTCCGGGTGGCCGGATGCTCCGGGCGTCGGTGTGTCTTTGATGGCCACTTTTCTCTGGGCCGTCAAAGGATCCGTGGCAGGCGGCCCGGCACAGCTGATCGACCAATTCGGGGTGTCCACCCTCATCCACGAAGGTTGGCTGGAAGACCCCGCCGTCACCGGGTTCACGCTACGCCGCTACGACCGCTACGTCGCCCTCCTCACCAGGTGGGCAACCGATATCGGCACCAGACCCGAACTCGTCGAGATGTGGCTCGTGCAGCGCTGGAGCGCCCGAGTCCGCGAAGCACGTTTCGGTAGCCACGCCGCGCCGACCCTGTTCTGACAATCTGTGCTGCGGCCGCTATGAACGTCGTTCGGTCGCGTGGTCTGAAGCCACCGAAGTCCGAGCAATCGTACGCAACAGCCAGACGCTGAGCCCGGCGATCGATATCGCCAACACGCTGATACCAGCCAGGAGGGCAGCCTCGGGAACGAAGGCGCGCAACGCAATCACAGTCCCCGACACCGCGTAGCCGACCAGAGCGAGCATGGGCGGGCGAGTCGGCGCCAACGCGCACGCCGCAGAAAAACACAAGGTGCCAATCAAGAATGCCATTGACGCGATGACCAAGGCGACTCCGAGCGGGCCGTCGAGCAATACATCGATCTGCTCTTGCGGCAGTTCGATGAACACCAGATTGATGACCGCTTCGGCTGCCACCAAGGCCGCGAGGGCCGCAATGTTCAAGGATGTCGCCAAGACAGCGAACCGTCCGCTCATCCCGGTGACGACCGCAAGGCCGATGACGAAGAAGATCGCGAAGATTTCTGCACCTGGTGCGAGAAGCTGCGTCCATGCTGCCGTCGGCAGAAGTTCAGCTCGTTTGGCGGCGTTGACCAGCAGGACCACAGCTGCTGCGAAGCCCCACCAGGCGGCCGATCGTAGCGGCAGGGTTCGAGTGATCGATTGCTGAACGGGAGTAACGGACATGATGCCTCCTCGATAACGACTGTTATTGATAACAGTCGTTATAGTGGTGTGGCAGGCGCCGAAAGTCAACGGATGGAGTGTGAATTGACGTCACCCACGGTTCGCGAACAGCTGATGTCCGGCACGTTGGCGTATCTGTCGTCGGGCACCGCGAGCGATACCTCGGTCCGCGCACTTGCCGCCGCATCCGGGCGATCGACGATGTGCGTCTACTCCAAGTTCGGATCCCGATCCGCATTGTTGACCGCGGTTTTCGACGACGCCGCTGAGCAGTGCTTGGCCGCACTCGAACCCAGCGGCGACCAAGAGTCGATGATGGACCGCTATTCACAGTGGGCGGCCGACCACCCTGGCCTCTACCAAATGCTGTTCGAGCACGATCTCGCGTCCTTGGGCGTCGAGACCTCCCACCGGACCACGTTGATCGAGCAGGTCTTGGCACAGTTCTCGCTCCACACAAAGTGCGGATCACCCGCCGACGCCCAACGGCTTTGGAGCACGACCCACGGAGCCATCGTTCTCGCACGCCACACCGAAAACCTCACGACTCGTCAGTAGCGCGGGTCCACACTCCCTCACCAAGGTGACGCAACGAAGCGAGTGATCCGAAAGGAATCGACCGGGCGAGCTTCTAACCCCGTCACTCCCTCCGGCTACACTCCATCGCAACGCTGACGCGACGGGGGTGTCGGCATTGGTTTACCGGGGGGGTCAGTGTCCGAGCAGCAGGGGGCTTCGTCGAGGCTCTACGTTCCATTGAAACCAGTAGTCGGGGGCGCTACAGTACGATCCGTCGAACTGCGTGGGCTCGCGGACGGACGCGTCGGGTTGACCGCCTACACCTCCCTCGCCTCACTGGTTCGCAGCTGCGGCGACGGGCAACCGTGGGGGCTGGTCGACGACGGCGGACTCGACGACATACTCGCATCCTTCGACATCGACGTCGTTCTTCTGGACGCCGAACTCCCTGCACGTGACAAACGGTTCCGCGAACCAGAGGCCAGGCAATCGAGTTACATGACGGACCCGGTCCGATGAGTTGGTACGGCCTCGACATCGGCGACCTCAACGAGCCCGCCAAACTCCTCGTCGACAATGGGCAGACGCTGGATGCGGCAGGAAACGAGGCACCCGAGGTGCCCAACGCCGGACCGTCCACTGCCCTGATCGGAGACGGGATCGCTGCCCTGGCACAGGCCATGTCCGACCTGGTCGTGTCATCCGCGCGGGCCGCGCACGCCGTCCAAGACTGCGACGAAGGATACGCGGCAACCGAATACATGAACGGCGCAGACATCGCAGACGCAGCGGACGGGACACGCTGATGCCGATCTACGTACACCTCGACGTCGACATCAACTCATGCCGCACCTGTGCTGCTGCGCTCGACGAACTCAGCACGGTCGCTGAGTCTAGTGCCGACAAGTTCAAACAAGCACGAGACAAGTCGGAGTACGTCTGGGACTCACCCACAGGCAACGACTTTCGAGACACCATCACGACGCTGGCCAAAGCAGCCGAACAAACATCCGATCACGCCTCAGCGCTCGCAGCAGCTCTACGAGTCTTCACCGACTCCATGCTCACTGCGAAAGAGCACCTCAACAGAGCAGCAACGCTGGCAGCATCAGCTGGACTCTGGGTCGGTCCGAATTCGTGCGACGCGACGTGGATCGGCGACCCTGAACCGCTGCCCCTGACCGGTCCATGGACGATCGAACAGCGAACGAAGCAGGCGACCCAAGTTTCGGCCTACAACGACGCCCTAGAGATGGTCGATGATGCGCGTGCAATCGAGGCCGGCGCTCATTCCACGCTCTCGGCAACGTTCGCCGACAGCGAGGGCTGGCTCGACCGCCTACGAAGCTCGGCGCCCTGGATGATTGCCGGTGGAACGGTCAGCTATCTAGGCACAGCGGCTCAGCAAGCCGATCAGTGGGGATCCATCGCGCAAACCCGAGCCGCGCAGGTGGGGCGTTTGGCCGACATCGCCGGAGAGGCACTTCCTGATTCCGTCCGCACTTCGGCGGCCCGCGCATCAACAGTTTTTTCTTCTGCAGCGGACGATGCGGCGCGATACGCAGCGCAGAACAGCGCATTGCTACCGGGGTCGTTGACGAAGAAAATTGGTGAACAAGCGACGAGGGGGCTGCCCTTGGCAGGTTCGGTTGGGTCCAAGATCCCGATTGCCGGCGCTGCGATCACCGGGGCACAGATCTACAACAACCTGCAGGGCGTCGAGAGCGGCGGTGAGGCCGCCAAGGTCGTCGCGAAGGACGCTGGCGGGTTCTTGGCAGGCACGGCCGCCACGACGTTGCTCCTTACCAGTGTCGCAGGAGGACCCGCAACACTTGCCGCTGTCGGTATCGGGGTGTTTGTAGGTTGGGGCGTTGGCGAGATCATCGAGTTGGCCGCTGACTGACATGCGATCGAGAAGAAGGCCTTCACCCATTCCGGACAAGATGACCGGCGAACCGCGCCCGCCTACGGCGCCACGAACCGAGACGACCTCGATTCACACGAGCGCTCCGGACATGCCAGACAAAGCCGGAGGGCCGCCATCCGAGTGGGGCGTCGCATTGGAGTGGTTTTCCCAACCTCGCGGCGACATTTTCCAGGGCAGCGTTGGCTTCTTCGTGCTTTGTCTAGCGGCCTTCGCAGTCATCACCGGAGGGTTCGACTGGGTGACCGACTGGTTCCCCTGGGGCTTCAGTGGCGGACTGAGTTTGTTGATCTATTTCGATGCTCGCCGAGACCGCGTCCTAGCTGGTTCGCAATGGGTACAGACGCGGAAAGAGTGGGTGTCGACCTATGAGCTCACACGAATCCGGTCGACCAACGTCGGACTGCAACGCGCGATGAAGCTCGAGGATAACCACGGGCACAAGCTCGTACTGGTCCTCCGGCACGCGCAAAAGAACACCAAACTGTGGGACTTGGTCTACAACGGGATCGTCCACTCCGTCGCGAGCGGGGACTGCGACATCTCGAAAGCTGCCCGTCGGATTCTGAAAGTGTGAGCCCTACGCTGACCGGAATCGGTCGTAGCTCAGGGCCAGCAGATCCCGATCCGGCCGCTGAGCCCTGACGGACGGCAGCACCATCAGTTTTTGATCGTGACGCTCTTTGAGCCCGTATTGCAGCATGGGGCCGTCGATCTCGTCGAGCAGATCGGCCCGAATCTTGACGACGTAGTCCGGGGATACCCCCATGATGTGGGCGTCATAGGCAGCGTGGTGAATCTTGCACATCGCCAAACCGTTGCGCACAGTCGGGATTCCGGCCTCGTCGGAGTCCGGAACGATGTGTGCGGCGTCGAGCAACTGGCCGTGCGCGAGAGAACAGACAGCACAACGGGTCTCGTATGCACGCATGACGGTCGCCCGAAATACCGGCTGATGCAGTCGGCGCTTGCTCTCCGCCATCACGTAGCGTCGAAGCTGGCTTTCCGCAGGTGAGGTGGCGTCGACGAGTCCTCGAATCGCACCGGGAATGATGACGAACTGATGCCGTTCCGGTTCCTCAGCCAGTAGGTAGACCGGAAAGATCGGCTGATACATCGCAACACCGACCCCGAAGAACCAGATCAGCGGCAACTCCAGCTCCATCGCCGCCCGCAGCGCCCTGTTCTCCGGATGATCGAGATCCTCACCTCGCCACTTGTAGCGCAGCAGTCCGTCGTCACCCATCTCGTCCTCGTACGGACGCTTGGCGCCGTCGGGGCGATACACGGTCCGGATGGACAGAGCCGCCGCCAGCTCCTTGGGCTTGCGAATACCGCGTTGCGGATCCATCAACCGAAAATGCTGGTCGTCGAAGGTGAAGTCGAGCAGGTCCGTGGAGCTGATCGACTCCAATCCGTCGCTGGTCCTCAGCTTGAGCCACTCCATAGCGGAATCGCGAAGCCGTGTGTCGAGATCATCGGACACGCGACACCGCGCTGATACCCGCACTGCTCATGACCGACATTGTGCCTCATGCGGTCGGGCGAGCTGCCTCGTTTCCCTGGGCAGCCGAAATGACGAGATTGCTTGCCGGGAGGGCTTCCCCGGACTTGACTGCCTCGGTCCAATCGGCAGTCGTAGCGACGGCGGCGAAGTTCGAGTGCAGAAGCACCATCAGCGTCTCGTGCACTTGCCGAGCGGATACCGAGCCCGCCTCGTTCGACAGGTTGATTGCGCCGGTGGCGTCGGAGAGGATCTCCACCGACAGTTCGAGTGCCTCGGCGTCGGCGGAGGTGGCGAGGTCGCAGTTGTTGGTCATGAAGCCGACAATGGTGACGGTGTCGACGCCCTGTGCCTTCAACCAATCGGCGACGTCGGTGCCAGCGAACACACTGCTGTACTGCTTCTCCACGCGCTTCCAGGACGGCTGGAGCTGAGCTTCGATGTCGGGGTGCAATTCGTACGTCGGAGTGCCCTTCACGAATGCCGGAGCCCCCGCGGGCATCTCGTGCTGCACGATGACGACGGGCAGATCCTGCGCAGCGGCCACGTCGAGTGCGTTGACGATATTCGCGAGTGACTCGTTCCGAGGTGGGTACTGAATCTGAAGAACGCCGTCGAAGTATTCCTGCTGGACGTCGATGACGATGAGTGCGCGGTGCGGTGTGGTCATGTCGATTTCTCCTCGATGGTGGTGCGATCTGCTTTCCATCATTGGTCCCCGGTGTTGCATCCACGAGTGGCACGGATGCATACTTTCGATGAGTTTGCGCCAAGATCGGAGGTCTCGTGAAGATCGCGCTGTATGCCTTCGACGGCATCACGATGTTTCATCTCGCTGCACCACTGATGGTGTTCGGTGAGGTGACCCGCCTCGGCCTTGCCTCTGATTGGAAGACGCAGCTGTGGTCCGATCAGGCGGGCTCGGTCAGAACGATGGAGGGCTACACCCTCGGTGACATCGCGGGGCCCGCCGCCGTCGAGTGGGCCGATATCGTCATCGTCCCGTCGTGGCCGGATGCACTGCCACCGATCGGCGACGCTCTGAGAGAACAGCTCCGCACGGCGCATCGGAGGGGCGCCGAGGTCGCGGGACTCTGCCTCGGCGCCTTCCCGATCACCGATACCGGTTTGCTCGAAGGCCGCGCCGCCGTAACGCATTGGACCAAGATGGCCGATCTCCGCGAGCGCAACGCCCAGGCCAACGTCGACGAATCCGTGCTCTATATCGACCACGGTGACGTCATGACCTCGGCTGGAACGGCGTCGTCGATCGACTCGTGCCTGCACATCGTCCGCAAGCACCTCGGTTCCGCGGCGGCCACCCGCGTCGCCCGAAGCCTGGTCGTCGCACCGCACCGAGACGGCGGGCAGGCACAGTACATCGAACGCCCACTGACAAAAGCCGCCGAAGACACCGCCATCGCCGACGTCATGCAATGGGTCCTCGGAAGACTCCACGAGCCGCTGTCGATCGAGCGGCTCGCCGAGCAGGCGCGGATGAGCCGTCGAAGTTTCATCAGGCAGTTCCAGCGTGCTACCGGCGCAACCCCAGCGCGATGGGTGCTCGAGCAAAGACTGAACGAGGCGCGAAGCCTCCTCGAGACGACCGACCAGAGCATCGAGAGAATATCGGACGCTTGCGGTTTCGGAAGCGCAACAACGTTCCGTCAGAATTTCACGTCCGCGTTCGGGGTGAATCCGACGGCGTACAGGAGGCAGTTCGCGCACGCGTGACACCGGCGTACGGAGGTAACGCAGGCTCTGTCGTCATCTAGTCACTGGTATTCGTTCTGAGCGCGCGACTCCCCCACCGAACTCGGATCCGACCGAGCGGTCAGCAACTCGAACTCACGACCTGACGCAACCGCGCCTCAGGATGATCGCTTCAGCATGTCGGTGCCCGTAGCCACGGCGACCATCCCCAGCACGAACACCAGCGCACCGACGACCACGTTCGACCAGATCATCGCGGTACTGGTGGTCACGTCTGCGACAACCCAGGGGGCCACGATCATCCAGACACCGAGTAGCGGTGCGATGAAACTCATGCCGTGAGTTCGGCCGTAGGCCGAACCGAACGCGGCCGCCAACAGAGCGATCGCAATACCTGCAATCAGGTTGGGCACAGCCAGGGCCTGGTCGGCGAAGCCGATGATCCAGGCGGACCCCGCCGCGTACAACCCCGCCATCATCATCACACCGTCCGCAACCTGAACGGTGGGCTTTTCTGCTGCCTGGTCGTAGCGCTCGCGAAGCGCCATAATATCCGGGTGCGTGTGCATCGTGGAATGCGTCGATGACGACATGGTGATCAGCTCCTCGGGTAGAGGGAAGGCAATCCGGCCTATCCCGGCGGTAAAATCATTGGGTGCAACGCCTTTCGACGTGTAGACGGTGTGGTCAGTCGTTCTTTTCGCCGTCGGCATTCGCCTCGACGTCGGCGTCGGGTTTGGTGTCGGCCTCGGCATTGGCGGCGTCGCCGTTGGTCTTCTTGATTTCGATGTGCTTCTCCGCTGTAGGAGAGTCGGTCACCGGCATCGTGATACTCAGGACACCATCGGTGTAGGAGGCGTCGATCTCGTCTTCCTGTGCGCCGACGGGTAGCGGCATCGACCGATAGAAGCTGCCGTAGTGGAACTCGGACCGGATGCCTTCACGCCGCTCTTCGGTGCGTTCGGCCGTTATCGTCAATTGTCCGTCGCGGACGCTGATGTCGACGTCCTTGTCCGGGTCCATCCCGGGTAGTTCGGCACGCAAGGTGTAGCGGCCTTTGTCGAGGTGTTCCTCGACGCGGATCATCTGACCGTCGAGTGCGGCCCCGGGGGAAATGTCCTCGAACCTGCTCATCAAATCCGACCAGAACGGCTGTGTCATCCAAGACTGGCGAGGGCTGCGGGGGGACAGAGTGCTCATCGTTGGCTCCAAGCGTGAGGGTTCATCAGTGGCGACCCTTTCGATTCCACTCCGCATCCGCTCCCCCAGGTAGGGTCGACAGTCCTCATTTGAAGGACCACTTGCCCCTGAAAGCGAATCGCATACGTTTCCGTCCCCAATTCAAGCCGAACCCGACTGTATGGTTTTGTCGGACATGTCGAGATTATTCGCTGCAACGGGGCGTCGAAGGCAATGATGAACGTGTGACTCTGTGGATAATTGCAGCCTCGATCGAGCTCGCCGTGATCATCGGGCTCGGTGTATGGATCATCGTCTCGCGCCGACAGCTCACCGGAGCGCGGCGCGCACTCGAGCGCGCCCGCAACAACACACCTGGTCGACGTCTGCGACGTGGCGTGGCCCCGCTAGCGATCAGAACGGTCTTCCATACGGCTGACTCTTTGCTCAACAAAGGTATCGGCGCGACCGTGCGCAACTCCGTGGAGGACTTGGCGGGCTGGGCCAGGGTCGAACGGCCTGACCTCGCCAGAATGACCGCCGACGGTGACATCGTCGTCATGTTCTCGGACATCGAAGGATCCACCGCACGCAACGAGGACATGGGAGACCGGGGCTGGTTGAAGCTGCTCGAACGGCACAACAGGCTGATCACCAAGCAGGTCGAAATCCATGGCGGACACGTCGTCAAGAATCAGGGCGACGGCTTCATGATCGCGTTCTCCGACCCGGCAAAGGCTGTGCGATGCGGGATTCGCGTGCAACAGGCTCTGGCGGACAAACCCGATCGCTGGAACAACATTCGGGTGCGTATGGGCGTCCACGTGGGCAGCTCGGTAAGGCGGGGCGACGATCTCTTCGGGCTCAATGTCGCTATGGCCGCGCGCGTCGCGGGCCAGGCCGAGGGTGGCGAAATTCTGGTCAGCGAACCGGTTCGAGACGCTCTCGGCGAGGCTTACGACATCTCGCTGGGCACTCCGCGCGAGGTTGCGCTCAAGGGTATGAAAGGCCATTTTCAGTTGTATCCGGTCGAGCTGCCCGCGCTGAAGACTGCAGACACTGCGCAGCAGCTGGATTGAGGAGCACTCCGGGTGCGCTTGGTCCGTTCATGCGGTAGACCGACCCACCCTATGTGAGCGGAAATGCATAGCGGGCTACGCATTTCCGCTCACGTGCGCCGAAGGCGCCTATTGCTGAGCCGACTCCAACGCGTCGTTGAACGTCTTGCTGGGGCGCATGACGGCGGCGGTGGCTTCGGGGTCCGGGTAGTAGTAGCCACCGATGTCGACCGGCTTGCCCTGCGCGTTGTTCATTTCCTTGATGATCGTTTCTTCGTTCTCGGCCAACGTCTTCGCCAGACCGGCGAAATGCTTGGCCAATTCCTCGTCCTCGGTCTGGTTAGCAAGTTCCTGCGCCCAGTACATCGCGAGGTAGAACTGGCTGCCTCGGTTGTCGAGCTCGCCTGTCGAACGCGAGGGTCCCTTGCTGTTCTCGAGGAGCTTGCCGGTCGCCGCGTCCAGAGCATTCGCGAGCAGAGTCGTCTTGGTGCTCTCGGTCTTGCGGCCGAGGTCTTCGAGGCTGACTGCGAGCGCCAGGTATTCACCGAGCGAATCCCAACGGAGGTGGTTTTCCTCGATCAGCTGCTTGACGTGCTTGGGTGCAGATCCGCCTGCACCGGTCTCGTACAGTCCGCCGCCGGCCATGAGCGGCACGACCGAGAGCATCTTGGCGCTGGTGCCGAGTTCGAGGATCGGGAACAGGTCGGTGAGGTAGTCACGCAGAATGTTGCCGGTTGCGGAGATGGTGTCGAGCCCGCGGACCAGACGCTCCATCGTGTACCGAATCGCGCGAACCTGCGACATGATCTGGATGTCCAGACCTTCGGTGTCGTGATCCAACAGGTAGGTGCGCACCTTGCCGATCAGCTCGTTCTCGTGCGGGCGGTACGGATCGAGCCAGAAGACAACCGGCATTCCCGACTCGCGCGCGCGTCGCACAGCCAGCGCAACCCAGTCCTGAATCGGCGCGTCCTTGACGATGCACAGGCGCCAGATGTCGCCCTCTTCGACGGTCTGCGTAAGCAGCACCTCGCCGGTCGCAATATCGGTGATGTTGGCGATGCCCGCCGTCGGCACCTCGAAGGTCTTGTCGTGCGAGCCGTACTCCTCGGCCTGCTGCGCCATCAGGCCGACGTTGGGGACGGTACCCATGGTTGTCGGATCGAACTGGCCGTTCGTCTTACAGAAGTTCACCATCTCCTGGTAGATGCGGGAGAACGTCGACTCGGGGTTGACGGCCTTGGTGTCCTTCGGCCGGCCGTCGGCGCCCCACATCTTGCCGCCGGCGCGAATCATCGCGGGCATGGATGCGTCCACGATGACGTCGCTGGGCGAGTGGAAGTTCGAGATACCGCGTGCCGAGTCGACCATCGCCAGTTCCGGGCGAGTCTCGTGGCACTTGTGCAGGTCCTCGATGATCTCGTCGCGCTTGGACGCCGGAAGGGCCTCGATCTTGCTGTACAGATCCGACAGACCGTTGTTGACGTTGACGCCCAGCTCTTCGAAGAGCTCATTGTGCTTTGCGAACGCGTCCTTATAGAACACGCGCACGGCATGACCGAACACGATCGGGTGCGAGACGCGCATCATGGTTGCCTTGACGTGGAGGGAGAGCATGACGCCTGTTTCGTAGGCATCCTGCATCTCCGCCTCGTAGAACTCGAGAAGTGCCTTCTTGCTCATGAACATGGAGTCGATGACGTCGCCGTCGGTGAGCGAGACCTTCTCCTTGAGCACGATCGGCTCGCCGTCGGCGGGCAAGAGTTCCATCTTGATCTCACGGTCGCCGTCGACGACCGTCGACTTCTCGCCGTGGTAGAAATCGCCCTCACGCATGTGCGCGACGTGGGTGCGCGAGGCCATCGACCACTCGGTCATGCTGTGCGGGTGCTTACGCGCGAACTCTTTGACGGCCTTGGGCGCGCGCCGGTCCGAGTTACCCTCGCGGAGAACGGGATTGACCGCACTGCCGAGGCACTTGGTGTACCGGGTGCGGATCTCGCGTTCTTCTTCGGTCTTGGGGTTGTCGGGCAGGTCGGGAATCGCGTAGCCCTTGTCCTGCAGTTCCTTGATCGCTGCGTGCAGCTGCGGCACCGAGGCGCTGATGTTCGGGAGCTTGATGATGTTGGTCTCGGGCAGCTGCGTCAAACGTCCCAGCTCGGCCAGGTTGTCGGTGACGCGCTGGTCTTCGGTCAGGTAGTCGGGAAACTCGGCGAGGATGCGATTGGCGACGGAGATGTCACTGGACTCGATGTTGATGTCGGCCGCGCTGGCGAACGAGCGTATGACCGGCAGGAACGCGTGAGTCGCCAGCATCGGCGCCTCATCGGTCAAGGTATAGATAATGGTCGGCTGTTTCGCAGTCATGTTCGCCTTTGCCTCAGTTTCAACGTCGTCTTTTGGATGCGTCCGCCTTCACTTTAAACTTCGAACGCGATCTTGTGCGGGGTGGAGGGATATCACTCACTCGAGCCGCCGTAGTTACTCACGGGTAGCCGAACGCGCCGGCCCGAACGCGGCCTGTATAGCCTGGTGACAAGGTCTTTCGTACGCATCCCGCCGGAACGGCAATCAGTCCGAACAGCAGTGATGCGCACCTGATCGGTCGCCCGGCGTCGCGGTCATTCGGCAAAAGCATGACGACTCGACCGGAACGTCGGCCATGGCGACAGCAAGCTCGAGCTGCTGTTCGATGATGTGGGCCTCGGCGCTGCGATCGAGAGCAAGAAGGCACTCGTGGTACCCGTGTAGTGCCCATACGTTGGACGGGTGCTGCAGGGGTCGCGGCAACGTGGCGTCGAGACCCAGATCTGCGCGGTACACCGCCGCAGCGTCCTCGACGTGACCCTGTTCCAGCAGCAAGGCGCCGTAGGCATGCCGTGTCGGTTGCATCCATCCCCACGGCTCGTCGTAGGGAAGACCGTCGTCCAGCTCGATCGACCGACGCAACGCGTCGAAGGCTCGGTCGTAGTTGCCCTTCCGGTACTCGAGCTCACCTTCCAACATGGCACCTGCGACGGCGAGAATATCGAGACACGTGTTGTTGAACAGAGTGCGCGAGGGTGCAACCCGGGTCAATGCGCTCCTGAACAGATCGCTCTCCCGCTCAGCATGCTCGACCTGCGACGTCGCCGAGTAGGCAACGCCTTTGGCGTAATGCATCATCGCTGTGGACACGCAGTACAAGTCCGGATCCGACGGCATCTCCAACTCGATGATGTCCTGCCATCGACCGAATCTGATGTACACGTGCACCCGCATTGCGAGAAAACCCTCCAGCCAATCCGCCATCGGCGGACTTTCGACGCGGAGCAGGTCCTCTGGTATCGCCGACTCGAGCGCAGTAGCGGTGTCGATGGCAACCGCGGACTGACCGAGAAACATCGCACCGTAAATCTTGAAGTGATAATTGTGCGCACGGTAGAGCGTGTAGAAGTTCATCGGCCCTTCGCGGCTCAGAAATCGCTCGTCGGCCGCTATCGCATCGGTATTCGAGCTGACGACGCGTCGATAGTCACCGCACAGAACATCGAGATGCGTTGGCATGTGATGCAGGTGGCCGGCATCCGGAACCAGCCCGCGCAATCGATCTGCCACGACCATCGCCTGCTCGGGAGCAGAAGACATCTCCATGAGGTGGATGTACATGTGCAGCACGCCGGGGTGGCCATGGCCGCCATCCGATTCGAGCGCGCGGTCGAGGACTTCCCTGGCTTCCAGCGCTCGTGAACCTGGCGCTGGTTCACCAGTGCGTAGGTCCCAGAGTTCCCACGGCGTGAGGTTCATGAGTGCATCTGCGAACAACGTCGCGACGTCCAGATCGGCGGGGTGGTTGAGATACACCGCGCGCATCGCGTCGGCGTACTCGTCGTTCCACACGGACCAGGGTTGTTCCGACGAGTCCGCTCCGACTGCGGTCTCGGACACAGGGTAGCGGTACCGCAGTGCCTCGATCAGTTCCCGTTCGACGCTCGTGTGGTTGTCGTCGGCGGCTCCGGCAGCATCTTCGGCCGCTCTGTGCGTACGAGCCACGGTGGTCGTCAGCTCTGCTTCGTCGAAGAACTCCCACGGCTTGTTGTAGTTGGGACCGAGCGCGTAGGCCAGACCCCAGTACGCCATAGCGCACGTCGGGTCCTTTTCGATCGCTTTCGAGAAGCACTTCACAGCCTCTTCGTGATTGAACGCGTAGGACCACACGAGCCCGCGATCGAACCATTTCTGCGCATCCGGAACGGATGTGGTGACTTGCCGAGAGTGATTGCCCAGATCGTAGTAATCGTCCACGTTCTGCTCCATAGCCTGCGGCGTCATGGGATCGGAACTTCAATGATGGCACGCTGAGATCGAGGTTGTGCACGGTTTTCAGGCGAAAACGGTGCACAACCTCGATCTCGGCGGAGGCGGGACTAGTCCATACGGAAACGTTTGTAATTGACCACCTCGTTGGCGACCACGAGGGCCGTGGCGAGGAACACGGTGCCGAGCAGAACCCAGAACACGAGGGTGACATCGGGAGCCCAGAGCCACATGACCGACAGTGAGGCCCCGACCAGTGACGGCACGCCGATGAAGGCGCCGAACAACACAGCGCCACCGACAAGCGCCGCAATCGCGATACGCACACCGGCGCCGACGAGGGATCGCTCACGAGTCTTACCGGTGAACAGACCAGTGATCACCCACGCGATCACCGCGACCAGCACCGCCACGAGGCCGAGCAGAATGCCGAGGGCCGGCAACGCCAGCGAACTCGGCAACGCTGTCGTCGACCCATCGAGCACCAATGTTGTGAGATTGCGCCCCACTGCAGCGATGCGCTCGGCTTCGATCTCTCCGTATTTGTTGGTAGCCAACACTATTGCCGTGTTCTCACCGGGAACGAACGCGACATAGGTGTAGTAGCCGGGCACTGCACCCGAGTGCCACCACACCTCCTGTCCGTCGATGTTCTCGTGGAACAAGCCGGCGCCGTATTCCGTCCCCTGCCCCGTGTCCACCGCGGGCATGGAGGCTTCCCCGTCCTGCAACTCCCCCAGACGCCACGACGCGTACCGGCCCAACTCCTCGATGGATCCAGCCAGATAGCCGTAGCCGAGCCCCGCGGAGTCGACGCCGACGTCGATCGGCTTGGCCGAGCCGAAGAACGGCACATGCCCCGGCGGAACATCCTCGGTGTACTGGGTCGGGTCGGTGATGGTGTCGGTCGCATCGGCGGGCCCCAGCACCTCACTTTCGAGGGCGTCCGCGAACGAGCCACCGGTGGATTCCTCGACCACTGCCTGCAACAGAAGGTAATTCAAGCTCGAGTACCGGAACTCACCGCGCTCGGAGACGCCGGCCGGCTGCGGAAGCGAACCCGCGAGTTCGGCTGCCGACTCCCGCCGAGTCCAATCGTCAGTGACGCTGAGATCGTGCGGGAGGCCGCTCGTATGGTGCACGAGATCGTCGACGGTGGTGGCGGGATCGGCAAGCATGCCACTGGCCTGCGGCACGATGGCGACGACGGGAGCTTCCGCGTCGATGACACCCTCTTGCTCGAGACCGAGCACGGTGGCGGCGGTCAGTTGCTTGGACACCGACCCCCAAACGAACGGGGAGCCGTCGTCGACGGGGTCACCGTTCCCGTCGATACCGGTCGATGCTGCCGCGAGCACCCCGTCGGTATCGACGATCTGCGCGGTCATGCCGGGTGCGCCGATCTCCGACGCCCAGTTGACGACGGCTTCCTGCAATTGCGTCGGCGACGGCGTTTCTGCGGTGGCAACACCGCCCATCGCTATCGCAGCGAACGCAACGCATAATCCCATCGCGAGCGCTCTCCGTGCAGCTTTCAGCATGTTGTCCGCTTCCCCCTCGGCTCGACCGGCCCACATGTTCGCATGACGGATATGTCCTTCGAGCGAGGGCAAACACCGTTTACTCCCCCGCCACCGCTGCGTTTCCTGTACTTCGTTTTCCATTCACTGAAGAGCCTCGGCCGTCGCGCCTGAGGTAACGCACGTTCCTGCGGTCTCGATGAAGAGGAATCACGCGCGATCGCCGATGAATGGAGACCTCATGCTGAAGGAGGCGCTAGCTGTACTGGGAATATCTGCCGCAAGCTTGTTGACGTTCGCCCCGACTGCGGGTGCTCAGCCGTCCAACGAGAACCCTTTCGGGCCGTGGGATTACACGGACAAGTTTGTCAGCGTTGTCGATCCGGCTGCATACGGGAGCAAGAGCGACCGCTCGATCATCATCAGCCCGTTCGGGACCAGCCACAAGATCGAATGCAATTCATTTCACGCACAAAGCTGGTGCACACAAACCGATCTCGCAGGCAAGAATCACGCTCTCACTCCGATCACACCACAGACCGGATCTGCCGCAGGCCTCCGACAGGTCTACGTCTACAACCCCTTCTGACGCACCACCCGATCGCAGCGCGCTGCCGCCGTGCGAATTCGCGCCCGTCGTGGGCGTCGTACAGGCCTGAGCTCGCGCGGCAGATCGGCCAATGGCCGACCCGTGGCCATCGCGACTAGGCTCAACGGTGCAAACCGGACATCCCGAACAGAAGGCTCTTCATGGCAATCGATTACACCCGCAAACCTTCGACCCCCGCGGAACCACCGGTCAGCCTCAGCAAGGTGACGCTGTCCAAGGCGCAGCCCTCGGTCAGCCTCACCAAGTCTGGTGAGAAGCAGGGCTCGATGCGCGTCAACCTGAACTGGTCGACGGGCGCTGGGGCACCGCAGCCGAAGAAGAAGGGCTTCTTCGCCAAGCTGGCGGCCGCGTCGTACGGAAGCGGTGGCGTCGACCTCGACCTCGGCTGCCTCTACGAGCTTGCCGACGGCACCAAAGGTGTCATCCAGGCTCTCGGCAACAGTTTCGGTGCGGTCGACAGAGCCCCGTACATCGCGCTCGACGGCGACGACCGTTCCGGCTCGGTCACCGGCGGCGAGAACATGCACATCAACCTCGCCCGTCCCGAGTTGTTCAAGCGGATCCTCGTTTTCGCGATGATCTACGAGGGCGCACCCAACTGGGCAGCCGTTGATGGCGTCGTGACGCTCTTCCCCACCTCCGGACCACAGATCGAGGTCAAACTCGACTCGGAGAGCAACTCCGCACGAATCTGCGCAATCGCACTGCTCGAGAACGGCAAGCAGGGTTTCACCGTCACCAGGCAGGTCGAATACATCCAGGGCAGCCAGTCCGATCTCGACAAGAAATACGGCTGGGGCATGCAATGGGCGGCCGGTAAGAAGTAGCCGGGGTTTCAGCACCGAATTGTGGGTAGGCGGTAGATCGCCGATACGCGTCACCTCCGAAAAGTTCCCGACCTCACGCTGGCGTGAGATTGGGATACTCTCGGCCCGTGGGGAGCGGCTGGGTATGGGTGGTGGTCTTCAACGTAGTCACTGCTGCGGCATACCTGGGGATCGTATTGTTCATCGTCCGGGGCCTTCGCCGGACCGGGCAGCTGAGAAACAATCGACTGGCGCTGGCGACAGCGGCCATCTTCGTTACCTGCGCTGCGCACCATGTGCTGCACGCGGTGCACCTGCTGGCAGGATCCGACCACCATGCCTCGCATCTCGGAGGATCCGACGCCGGAGTGATCTCGATCATGCGGGAGTCGATGGGTGGCGGCATCGACATCGCGGTGACCGCGTCGACGGCGCTGGCGGGGGTCGTCTACCTCGGATTGCGTCGGTCATACGGTCCACTGCTTCGCTCGCCTGCCATGTTCGACGATGCGAGCGAGGCCCGGTACCGGCAGCTGGCAGCGAACTTGCCGCACACCATGGTGTTCTTGCTTGACCCCGACCTACGCTTCGTCCTCGTCGAGGGCGCGGATCTCGCAGCAGAGGGGTACAACAGGCGGCTGCTGGAGAAGAAGCTCCTGCGCGAGACGATGCCTCCGGACGTATACGCCGAGCTGGAACCGCACTACACGGCAGCGGTTGCCGGAAACGAGTCGTCTTTCGACTGGATCAGTTCCCGCACCGGCAAAACCTTCCAGGTCCGAGCCCGGCCGCTACGCGATGGGTCCGATCGGATCATCGGGGCCATGGTGCTGTCCGAGGACGTCACCGCCGAGCGCGAGGCGAAGTCAGAACTGGATCGGGCCAGGGCGTTCCGTGACGCGGTGTTGACCGCCTCGCCAGACATCACCACCGTGACCGACGTGAGCACCGGCAATCTGACGTGGGCCTCACGCAGCCTCCGGTCGCTGTTGGAAGGCCCCCTTCCGGACGACTTGCCGCCCTGGCACGGGCTCGACCGAGCGGACGGCACAGAAGAGGACCACCTGGAAACCGCAGTGCTGGCAGACGATGTCGACCGCCTCCGCACTGCCGACCGGCAGGCAGCATCACTACCCGACGGAGAGAGCCTCACTACTCGATACCGAGTGCGAGGGGCCGACGGAGAGACCCGATGGCTTTCGCGCCGCAGCACACCGTTCCGCCGGGGGCCGTCAGGGAAGGTCACGGAGGTATTGTCCGTCGTCCGTGAGGTGACCGATTTCGTCGAGGCCGAGCGGGCCCTCGAACGCGCTGCGCTGCAAGATCCGCTGACGGGGCTGCCCAACCGCATGCTGCTTCTGGACCGGATCGGCTCCGCTATCGAACGTGGCGAGCTAGCCGGCGCGGCCGCTGCCGTACTGTTCTGCGACCTGGACGGTTTCAAGCGCGTCAACGACACCGGCGGGCACGACGCTGGTGACGCGGTGCTCGTCGAGGTCGCCCACCGCCTGCGCTCTGTGTTGCGGGCGAACGACTCGATCGCGCGGGTCGGGGGCGACGAATTCGTACTCGTCGTCGATGCAATGCCCGCCGAGCACGACTCCTCCTCGGGAACGAGTGTCGGCGTGGCAGAGAAAGTCGCCCAACGCATCCGACAGGTGTTGGCCGCACCGATAGAGCACCGCGGCCGCCAGTACGTGGTGTCAGCGAGCATCGGAATAGTACTGGCGCGCAAAGGAACCAGCGCACAGGAGGTGCTACGGGACGCCGACTCCGCAATGTACCGCGCCAAACAGCTCGGCAAAGACAGAATCGAACTGTTCGACGATGCCCTGCGCGCGAACGCACTAGAACGTGCACACATCGAGCAGACCCTGCGGGAGGCCCTCGATTCCGATGGCAATTGCACAGCGACCCTCAGTGTGGTCTCTCAACCGATACACCAGCTCGACAGCGGTCGGTTGGTCAGCTTCGAAGCTCTGAGTCGCTTGCAGGACGCGAGCGGTGCGGAGATAACACCCGAGCGCTTCATCCCGGTCGCCGAGGACACTGGACTCATCACTCGCCTCGGCAAGCGGGTACTCGATGACGCCCTGGCCATGCTCGTGCGGTGGCGAACAGCGCACCCGCCCACCTCCGCAAAGGACGTGCCCGTCACAGTCGCGGTCAATCTCAGCCCCCGACAGGCCCAGCATGTCGACATGTCCGCTGTGGTCGGAGCAGCCCTCGACCGACACGGGCTATCACCCGAAGACTTGGTGCTGGAGCTCACCGAGTCAGTGCTATTGGAGTCGGGCTCTTCGATGCTGCGTCAACTCGGCGAGCTGCGCGACGGTGGTGTGGGCATCGCCATCGACGACTTCGGCACCGGTTTCGCAAGCCTGCGCTACCTCGCCACCCTGCCCGTCAGCGCGGTGAAGATCGACCGGTCGTTCACCGCAACCATGACCAGTGACTCGACCAGCAGCAGCATCGTCCGAGCCATCATCGCCCTCGCCCGCGACTTGCAGCTAGGGTGCGTGGTGGAAGGAATCGAAACCACCGACCAACTCGATGCCTTGCCCGGTTCGGTTCAGGGACAGGGGTTCCTGCTGGGCCCGCCCGCAGAAACCCCGTCGAACACCTGGGAGCGGCCTGGAGTGGTTCAGGGTGCTAGCTGATGAGTCGTACTTCGGCAGGAAGCATTGATAATGTCATTTCACGTTGAGAGAGAACGGTGTTCGACGAATGATCGAAATGCGTGGTTGAGTCATGGCCGAATACCGGTCCCGCTGGTTGATTGATGTTCCAATGGCAGATCCGGCATATCCCGACGTGGAATCGACCGAGGACGTCGACGACTACCTACCTCCACCCGATCCACCGGAGGGATTCGATTTCCTCACCGCGGCCCCGGGCATCGCAACGGTTACCACCGGCGTAATGCGGGGCAGGTCGGCATTTCGGTCCGGGCACTCGAAAGCGAACCGTCACAGCTGCACTCGGGCGACTGGGACACGATCGAAGAGATCAGTTTTCGGGCGTTGAGCGCGTTCACGCGCGTTGCTTCAGGCGAGTACTACCCCTTGCGGCCGAGGGAGCGGGACTGTTCCAGTCATCGGTGACACCGAGCGGACCTGGGTTCTATCGAGGACGCGCATACGAACGCAACCGACGGTTGGCAGTGGGCGAGCATCGAGACGCCAACGATCCACCCACACAGGAAATTTACGTGATCGAAGTGTGGCCTACGAACACCGAGGACGAGGATCGACGGCGACTGAAGGGACCGCAATCAACGATGCTGAGGTGACGGCCTGATCCTGAGCATGAACGTGGATGGGTCTGCACGAGCCTGAAGGGCGAAACATGCACTGCATCATCAAGAGCAGTAGGCACTCAGCGCAATACAGCTCCCGTCCTTCACGAAACCTCACATCCAATGCCGTCGTTGTCGCGATCCAAGTGTGATCCATAGCCAGCTTCACCAACGTAAACAGGCGCCGCACCGGCGGCTCGTGCTGCCGTGCAATTTTTGTAGTAGACGGATCCCGCCCCCTGAGGAACGACAGCCGGTTCTGGTTCCGGTGGTGGTGGTGGCGGCGGCGGCGGTGGCGGTGGTGGTGGTGGTGGTGCAGCGGGTACCGGAACGTAGTTGCGATCGTCGTCCGAATTGTCTACGCGCGGCAGATCCGGGAGCACCGTCGTGGTCGACGACTGAGCAGTGGTTGTGGCTGAAGTGGTGAAAGACGCTTGCGACGAGGTTGTGCCGGTCAGAGTTGGCGCCTCGGGACTCGACGGGGTCGACTCTCCGCCGCACGCTGCGAGAAAAAATGACAATGCCAGAACGGGCGCTGCCACGAGGGTACGGATCGCACGGTCACGATTCGGTGTGGGGCCTGGAGAAAGTACTCGCGGCGGTCGACTCTTGGGTGTAGTCATGATGCCTCAGACCAAATAGGGGGTATGTGTGTTCTACTTCACAATCGGACTGGCGCCGCAGGCTGGAACAGCCACACGGGCGTGGGTCACGCAATAGCTCGCGGCGAACTTGAGCGCTTCTTGTCGTACGGTGTACGGTAGACTCGTCGCGTCCCCGTCAGTTTCGGCGTGGACTAACCATGCCCGGTGAAAGGTGCCCTCCCGAGATGACCCCTGCCGCGTCGAATCAAACCGAGACGAATCCAGCCGACGCACTCTCCACGATCGTCATTCGAGGCGCGCGCGAGAACAACCTGCACGAGATCGATCTGGACATTCCCAAGCGGAAGCTGGTGGTCTTTGCAGGGGTGTCCGGCTCCGGCAAGTCATCGTTGGTGTTCGACACCATCGCGGCCGAGGCCCAGCGGCAAATCAACTCGACGTTCACCGCCTTCGCGCAAACGTTTCTGCCGTCGTACGGCCGCCCCGACGCCGATCTCATCGCCAATCTCTCGGCAGTCATCATCGTCGACCAGAAGCGGTTGTTCGGCGGTCCGCGCTCGACGGTCGGCACCATCACCGACATCGGCGACTGGTTGCGAATGCTGTGGTCGCGCGGGGTGAAGCCGTCGATCGGGTACGCCAACGCGTTCTCCTTCAACGACCCCGCCGGGATGTGCCTCGAATGCGAGGGCCTCGGCGAGGCCAAGGTGATCGACATGGATCAACTCGTCGACGAGTCGAAGTCGTTGCGCGAGGGCCCCTTCAAGCACCCGGACTTCGAGCCGGGCAAGTGGCCGTACCGTGTGTTCGCCGACTCCGGTTTGTTCGACCTCGACGTGCCGATCGAGCAGTACTCCGCCCGTGAGCGTCACCTGTTCTTCGATGCCAAGCCCGGCGAGGTCGCGATGGTCAATCCGGACGCGATCATGAAGACCTACGAGGGCATCGTCTCGCGGTTCCGGCGCAGCTACCTGTCGAAGGACGCCGACGCTTTGAAGGGCAAGGCGAAAGCAGCGTTCGATCGCATCGTCACGCGCGGAGTCTGCGACGCATGCGGCGGAACACGCTATAACGAGACCATCCGCGGCGCGACGCTCGAGGGACTCTCGCTACCCGACGCCTTCGCCATGCAGGTCTCCGAACTCGCCGAGCTCATCGACACCTGGACGCTGAAGGATCTCGACGCTCCGCGCTCGGAGATCGTCACCCAATTGCGCAGACTTGTCGACCTCGGACTCGGTTACCTCAGCCTCGACCGCGCAACATCGACGCTGTCCGGCGGGGAATCGCAGCGCATCAAGATGGTTCGACACCTCGGCGCAACGCTCAACGACATGCTCTATGTCTTCGACGAACCAACCACAGGCCTGCATCCACGTGACGTACACCGCCTCGACGAGATGTTGCTTGCGTTGCGAGACAAGGGAAATACCGTGCTGGTCGTCGAACATGATCCCGAGGTGATGTCGATCGCCGACCGCATCGTTGAAATCGGACCGGGCGCAGGCAAGGCCGGCGGCACAGTCGTCTTCGAGGGCACGTTCGATGAACTCAGGACGGCCGACACACGCACCGGTACCGCGCTCCGCCGCGACAACGCCATCGTCCGAACTTCCCGGACCCCGACCGACTTCTTGCACATCGCGGGCGCGAACACACACAACTTGCAGAACGTGAGCGTCGACGTGCCGCTGGGGGTCATGACTGCCGTCACCGGGGTCGCCGGGTCCGGCAAGTCCTCTCTCATCCACGGCCATCTACGTTCCGTGGCACCCGAGGCCGTCATCATCGACCAGTCACCCATCCGCGGGTCGCGTCGCTCCTCCCCCGCCACCTACTCCGGGCTACTCGATCCCATCCGGGCCTACTTCGCGAAGAAGACGGGCCAACCCGCGTCGCTGTTCTCGCCGAACTCCGACGGCGCGTGCCCGGACTGCCAGGGCAGCGGGATCATCTTCACCGACCTGGGGTTCACCGACCCAGTGTCGAGCACGTGCGAGACGTGCCAGGGCAGACGGTTTCGCCCCGGAGCAATCCGGCATACCGTCGACGGCATCAGCATCGCGGACATCTTCGAGATGTCTGTCGAGGACGCCCAAGACTTCTTCGAGGTCAAGAAGATACGCGACATTCTGCATCGCTGCTCCGACGTCGGTCTCGGGTATCTGTCTCTCGGCCAGAATCTTTCGTCTTTGTCGGGTGGCGAGCGTCAACGACTCAAGCTGGCAACAGAGCTCGTCGGATCATCACCGATCCTTGTTCTCGATGAACCGACGACCGGGTTGCACCCGTCGGATGTTGCGAACCTCATCGGGCTGCTGTCCGGCATGGTCGACGAGGGCCGCACTGTGATCGTGATCGAGCACAATCTCGACGTTGTCGCGGCTGCGGACTGGGTGATCGACCTCGGTCCCGACGGCGGTCACAACGGTGGCAAGGTCGTCTTCACCGGAACCGTCGACGAGTTGGTCAAGTCCGATACGCACACTGGGGTTTACCTGGCAAAAAGCCTCGGCCGGTGAGTCATTGACGCCCGATTGTCACCGAGTCGGTCAAAGCTTCCATGCGCGAACCCAATGTGGCCCACTGCGAGGCCGAGATCGTGGCCGTTAGCTGCACCAGATACTGATCGACGAGGGGATGTACGACGGTGTATCGGGTGCGGCCGACCAATTGATGTTCACTGTTTCGGTAGCGCCCGCTGATGGACACGGACGGTAGGCCACAGAATTGGTCGCGATCACGGGTGATCTCGGCCCATTGGGGGAGGGCGCGCGAATCGTTGAACCCGTAGGACAGCAACTCCTCCGCATCGACCGCTCGGGACAACGCGCCAACCAGTATCACCACATTCGGTGCGAATCCGTCGACGACACTCGTGTCGTCGAAAAACACGGCAGCGGCGTGCGGAAACATGGTTTCGGGTGCCCGGTTCCATCCGGCGGGCTGGGTGAGAACGATGTCCAGACGCGAACATTCGTCGACAGAGGCGGTGGACAGATCGACTCTTTGTTCGTCGAGGTACTGACTTATGGTCTTGGGGTTGCTCACTGTGGTTTCTTCACCGCCTCGCGGGAGAGTCGTAGCCGTTCCCTCAGAGGTGGCGCGTGAAGCAATTCACGCGCGTCCTCGCGGGCCAACCGCTCTCTTGCCCAGAGATTCTCGTGACACCACAGAACCAAAGCCATGATCGCGTTCGGCTCAGCGCCCAGCTCGTACGCCCTCAATGCCATGGAGTCTTCGGTATCGAAACGCTCCAACTTCCGAGAGGGATCGAGGCTACTGGAGACGAGTCTGATGATCGGATTCTTCACCGTCGAGTAAGCCGTGTGCACATCGTGTGTATCGACCTTGACTTCGTCGATATCCTCCCATCGGAGAAACTCCTCGACGCACTCGGACCGCAACAACCGACGACGACGCGCCTGACGCAGGATTCCATCTGGGTACAGCGACACATCGGTTCGCGCCTGTAGCAGGCAGACAATGATGAACAGAATCAGACCAACTGTCATGCCAAGCACGATCACACCACCCTCATCATTGTTGCGAGATGATGGCAGCAAGGACTCCGAGGTTCCACGGAACTGCACAACAACGGCAACCACGGCCCATACCGTCATCGCGAGAAATGCGGCAAGCAGGAGACCCGTCAACCGACGCCGGAGCTGAAGCCCAGGCCCCCGGTGCTCATCAATGATCAACTTGACCTTGCGCCATGGCCTGCGTAGCTGAATTCCTGCCAAGGCGAAGACTGTCGAGCTGAGCAACAGCATTCCCAGCCCGAAGGCCGCGCCTCCAAGCGCGATACCCCAGTCCTTATCCTTAACTCCCGAAAAGGCCATCGCCAGTGACAACGCCCCGGCGAGCGTTATGCCGCTTGCCGAAACCAACAGCACGATGCCGACACGCCTCGGCCAATATGCTCTCCAGGTTGGAGCCACATGCACCCTGGATTCGAGCCCCTCTTCGTTCACGTTTCTTCCCCGTCCCGCGATTCAATGCTCACCAAGCCCATTGCATACCCTTGGTGACTCCATACGCAGCGAGTCCACCCAGAACCAGTCCACCTAGCGCGCCGGCGACGGTACCGACACCGGGGACGACCGACCCAGCAGCGGCACCCACTCCAATAGCTGTTCCCACACCGGCCAACGTCCCCACTGAATTCGTGACCACCGCTTGGGTTACATCCATGCCACCGTCGATGTCGTTCTTGATGGCAGGCACCGTACCGAGAACTGCCCCGAAGGCCCCGAATCCCCGTCCGATATTTCGGGCGACATCATCAACGGATCCGGCGGCAGCGTTCTTCAATCCCTCCGTCACCGAGGTCGTCATCCCGGAGATGATCGACGACGCCGTCGTTGCCGGAATATCGGGTTTCCAGGTGAACTCTCCCTCCGCGTTCTCGACGAATCGACCCGGTGGATTCTCGAGCCCCAGCTTTGCCAGCTGCAAGGTGGGCTCGTCGAGCCGGCTTGCGGCTTCGGCTGCCGTCTCAGCAGCCTGGCGAAGAGCCTCTGCGATTCGAACGGACTGCTCCGCAGCGGCGTGCCTGAGGTCGCGGGCAAGTTCGCCGACGTTCACGATACCGGCCGGCAACAACGCAACAGCCGCCTCGGCATTCGCCACTCCCTCGTCGTTGACGTCGAAGGAACTGGAAGTTGCTGCGCTGACTTCGAACTCGACATGTTCTCTTGCAGCCTCCAACATGCGCGCCGCTGCCTCGTACGCTGCGCCGAGTACCTCGAGGTGTCCTGCGACGTGGCCCATTCGCGAACACTCTGTGACGATGCGAGCAGCAGCAGCGTTTGCGGCGTCACCACCCCACGAGTCAGCCAGATCGTCCTGTTCTCGGAGCACACTCGTGCGCTGTCCATCGACACGTCTCACAACCTCCGTGAGGGCGACTTGCGTCGAACGGAGCGCGTCCGGCTTCCAACTCCGCACTTGCGAGACAGTGAGGCTCATTTCGGTCCGCCCATCGACACCAGCTTCTCAGTGAACTCGCTCTCGGCAACCTGATAGTCGTTGGCTACGCCGGCAGCGATTTCAGCGACCGAACCGAGGCGCCCGGCAAGGCCCTGAACAGCGGCCGCAGCAGCAGCGGCAGACAGCGTGTTGGCTTGGTCGAAGTCGGTGCCCTTGACCGCCCCCTCCGAGGCCCTGAACGGTGCCAGGGCGTCGATCCCATCCAATGCACCTGCCGACTGCCCGAGCATCCCCGCGAACGCACGCAGTATTGCCGGATCCACGTTCACGTCGGTGCACTCCTATCGGAAGGTCGGTCGTTCATAGATTTCGACGCGAACGGGGACGAATCGGTTCCACTTCAGGATCAGCCGAGGTGTCACCTGGAGCAGGTAGGTTCGGGCACCATGAGCAACGACACATCGACCGCCATTGCCCGGGCCGCGTACAAGACCCTCGAGCCCTACCACCTCGCCGCGTACTTCAACCCGCAGCTGAGGTCGGTCGGCGAGGAGACAGGGCTCGACGGGCACGCCTGGTACGTCGGTGCGCGGGCGGCTCCGATGGGGCCGTGCGCGGCCAGCGTCGTCACGTCCGCGTTCTACAACTTCAACCCCGAGCTGATCGAGCGGGTGTGGCCGCAGGCGGTCGAAGCCGGGCTGGACACCGTGTCAGCTCGACGCTGGGCGATGCTCGACAACGTGCTCAGCGACGCTCTCGGCCCACTCGCAACCGATCCCGAGCTGGCCAAGATCGCCGGACGGCTCCACGAGATCAGCGAGACCGCAGTGTTCGCGGGACGTCCGCTGTCCGCGGCATGGCATTGCTCGCCCAGTCCCGAATTGCCGCACCTCGCCCTGTGGCACGCTATCGCCGTCATGAGGGAGTGGCGCGGTGACGGCCACATTGCGACCCTCGTCGACGCCGAACTGGATCCCATCGAAGCCGTCGTGTTCCACGACGCGACGCACCCCGACCCGAAGGCGCGCAAGGTGCTCGGTAAGCGGATAACGCAGCTCACTCGGCAGTGGTCGGATGAGGAATGGAACGCGGCGGCCGAGCGTTTGCAGACCCGCGGGCTGCTCACGCACTCCGAGGACGGCGAGGCACTCACGGACGAGGGAGTCGCGCTCGATGCCCATATCGAGGGCCGCACCGATGTGCTGGCCTCCTCGATCTGGCGCAACGTTTCCGACGCGGAGGAGCTGATCACCAGCGCGCGCCCCTACGTCAAGGCAGTCCTCACCGCGGGAATTCTGCCGGGCACGAAGAAGCGCTGAAGATTTTTCTGTCCGGCGGGAATTGATACGCCTCCGAGCACGTTAGTTGAGTCGAAGTCGCTCAATCTTCCGTAGGAGGAACTCAATGCCGGCATTCCTGGGACCCGAGGGCCCGCGTCGCATCGACATCAGTCGCCTGATGAGCAGGTCGACCCAATCGCTCATCGGCGATGCAGCCACGTTTGCTGCCGGTCGCGGCGACGCCGAGCTCGACGCGCTGCATGTGCTGCACGTCATGGCGCAGCACGACCCCACCCGCAGCCTCATGCAGCGCGCGGGCGTCCAGTCCCCCGCCGTGGTCGATGCCGTGGAGCTGAGGCTCCCGCAATCGCGTGCGGGCGCTGCAGTCAACGCCACCGTGCTCAGCAGCACCCTGAAGACCGCAATTCTCGAAGCTCATCACATCGCCCAAACGTTGGGCTCCACATACATCGACCCCGAGCACCTGTTTCTCGCGTTCGCTGCCGATCAGGACCACATCGCCGGCCGTCTGCTCACGTCCGAAGGGATCACCCCGGACGGGTTGCAGACTGCGATCAAGGGCGGCTCGGTCGAACCCAAGTCCGACTCGGGCACGCCGACGCTCGACAAGTACGGCGTCGACCTGACCGGACGCGCACGCGAGGGTGGCGTCGACCCCGTCATCGGACGCGCCGACGAGATCGCGCAAACCATCGAGATCCTCTCGCGCCGCACCAAGAACAACCCCGTTCTGGTCGGCGAAGCCGGCGTCGGCAAGACGGCCGTCGTCGAGGGCCTCGCCCAACGCATCGTCGACGGGGATGTACCGGATCGCCTGCTGAACAAGCGAATAGTTCAGCTCGACCTCTCGTCGATGGTCGCCGGCACTCGGTACCGCGGCGACTTCGAAGAACGCCTCACCAAGGTGATCGACGAAATCTCGGCCAACAAGGACGAGCTGATTGTCTTCATCGATGAGGTCCACACCATCGCCGGTGCGGGCGGAGGCGCAGAGGGAGCAATGGACGCCGGCAACATCCTCAAGCCCAAGCTGGCTCGCGGTGAGCTGCACATCGTCGGTGCGACCACGCAGGACGAGTACCGCACCAACATCGAGAAAGACCCCGCTCTCGAACGCCGGTTCCAGCCGGTCACGGTCCCCGAGCCCAGCATCAGCGACGCGAAAGCAATACTCACGGGTCTGCGGAGTCGCTACGAGGAGCACCACGGCGTCCGCTACACCGACGAGGCGATCGACGCGGCCGTCGAGTTGTCCGATCGCTACATCGGCGACCGATTCCTGCCTGACAAGGCCATCGACCTCATCGATCAGGCGGGCGCTCGAAAGCAGCTGAGCCGCCCGTCGGTGGATGTCGAGGCCATCGAAAAGCAGCGCGCGGCACTCGATGCCGAGAAGGAACAAGCAATCGCGCAAGAGGACTACGAGCGTGCGTCGCAATTGCGCGACGAGTCCGCGAAGCTCCAGGCCCGCCTGACCGGCACCGCTACCGAGCAAGTCACGCTGGAGGTGACTGCCGAGGACATCGCCGGCGTGGTTTCTCGCGCGACGGGTATCCCCGCCAGCCAGATGACACAGGAGGAGAAGGAACGCCTGCGTCGACTGGAGTCGGAGTTGCACGAGCGCGTCGTCGGCCAGGACGAAGCCGTCGAGGCCATCGCCCGCGCGGTACGCCGCAGCCGGACCGGCATGAGCGATCCCGACCGTCCCGTCGGCAGCTTCCTGTTCCTCGGCCCGACCGGCGTCGGCAAGACCGAGCTCGCAAAGGCCCTCGCTGCATCGCTTTTCGGTGACGAGAAGAAAATGCTCCGCGTGGACATGAGCGAGTTCGGCGAGCGGCACACGGTAAGCCGGCTGGTCGGTGCACCTCCGGGGTATGTCGGATACGGCGAGGCAGGCCAGCTGACCGAACAGGTTCGGCGCAACCCGTACTCGGTGGTGCTGCTCGACGAGATCGAAAAGGCTCACCCGGATGTGTTCGACACGCTTCTGCAGGTGCTCGACGACGGACGGCTCACCGACGGGCAAGGCCGCACGGTGAATTTCCGCAACACAGTGGTGATCATGACGAGCAACCTCGGCTCGGACATCATCTCGAGCAAGTCGGGCGGTCTCGGCTTCACGACAGGCGACGCCGACGACAAACCACTGCGGGACCGCGTGATGGGACGGCTACGGGAGGCTATGCGACCCGAGTTCCTCAACCGAATCGACGAGATCGTGGTGTTCCGAAAGCTCGACACCGAGCAGCTGCACCGCATCACCGACCTGATGCTCGAGGAGAGCCGCGAGCGCCTGTCGGCGAAGGGCATCGAGATCACCTTCAGTGACTCTGCGGTCGATTGGCTGGCGGCGAACGGTCACCAACCCGAGTTCGGCGCTAGGCCGCTGCGTCGCTCTATACAGCGTGCACTCGACGACCGAATCGCCGACTTGCTGCTCGACGACATCCTCATCGAGGGCGGCAAGGTCGCCGTCGACGTCGCCGACGACGAACTGGCCCTGAGCGTCAGCTGACACGACTCCGCCGCATGAACTCCCCGCACGCCATACGTGCGGGGAGTTCATGGATTCAGAGCTCGAGCGCGCACTGCCATACTGTGCCGATGATCTTGGAGCACGCACTGCTGCACGTTGCACCCTCCCGATCCGACGAGTTCGAAACCGCCTTCGCGGAAGCCAAGTCGATCATCTCGTCGATGCCGGGCTTCGTGTCGTTGAGGCTCTCGCGCGGGATAGAGCGCCCCGACGTCTACGTTCTACTGGTCGAGTGGATGACGCTCGAGGACCACACCGAAGGATTTCGGCAGTCCAACGAGTACCTGCAGTGGAAAAAGTTGCTGCACCACTTCTACGATCCATTTCCGATCGTCGAGCACTTCTCGCCGGTCCTCGGCGGATCGTAAAGGTCTGCAATCTCCTCCGCTGGAGCCCCGGCTGGCGATATGTTCGACCACGACCCCCTCACCGTCGAAGGAGCAATCCGTGGCCAACGCATCGTCGTACGTTTCCATGCAGGACGAGCTGAGGATCAGCACTTACACGTGGCCCACCACGGCCGAGCCTGCGCGCGGAGTGGTTCAGATCGCGCACGGATTGGCCGAACACGGCAGCCGCTATGCCCGCTTCGCGGGAGCGCTGAACAGCGCCGGCTTCCATGCCATTGCCTCCGACCACCGCGGACACGGTTCGTCGATCACCGACACACCGGGCGATTTCGGCGCACAAGGATTTGCCGCGTTGTGGTCGGACATCGAACAACTTGGGGAGTCACTACGGTTGGACCACCCGAACCTGCCACTGTTCCTGTTTGCTCACTCGATGGGATCTTTTGCTGCGCAACATGTTCTGATCGAACGCTCTGATCTGTACGACGGGGTCGTCCTGTCCGGATCGACGACGCTCGACGTCCTGGCAGCGAACATGGCCGACGCCCCCGCGGGAGACCTCAGCGTCTTCAACAGCGCGTTCGAGCACCGCACCGGCTACGAGTGGCTTACCCGCGACGAGGCAGAAGTCGACACCTACGTTGCCGACCCGCTGTGTGGCTTCGACCTTCCCGACACCACGGTGCCCGCCCTGTTCACCGGTGCGGACGAGCTCGCCGACCCGAGGAAGCTCGGCGAGATCCGCTCGGACCTACCGTTGCTCCTGACCTCGGGATCCGATGATCCGCTGGCCGACGGTGGGCAGCTCATCGAACTACTCGCCTCCCGGTACCGCGAAGCAGGACTGAGCGAGGTCACCGTCAAGATCTACCTCGGAGCCCGGCACGAAATCGTCAACGAAACCAACCGCGACGAGGTCACCTCCGACATCATCGATTGGCTGACCGACCGACTCGGCTGAGCTACCGGCGTCGCAAATTCACCGGCTGCCCGTCCTCAGGAAAGGGCAGGGAGGTGAAGTTCAGTGGCGCAACGTAATCCGCCGGGACGGACCAGTCGAACTTCAGCAGCAGGTGGTGCATGATCGTCTTGATCTCGGCGCCCGCGAAGAACATGCCGATGCACTTGTGGACGCCACCGCCGAACGGCTCCCACGCGTAGCGATGCACCTTGTCCTCGCGGCGGTCCGAGGCGAACCTGCCGGGGTCGAACGCCTCGGGGTCGGGCCAGTACTCGGACATGTGATGGGTGAAGTGCGGCGCCACCGCCGCGAAGGTCCCGGCCGGGACGAAGTGCCCCTGCACCTCGGTGTCCTTGATCGCGCGACGGGCGACCACCGGCGTCGGGGATACCAACCGGAGGCATTCCTTCATCACCAGGTCGACACTCTCGAGTTGATCCAACTGACCGAGCGTCGGCGAATCCGTGCCGAGCCCGAGCGATTCCGCACGGCATTTGTCCTGCCATTCGGGATGCTGACCAAGGTATTGCATCATGGTCGATAGCGTGATCGTCGACGTGTCGTGGGCGGCCATGAGCAGGAAGATCATGTGATCGACCACTTCGTCGTCGGTGAACCGCTGACCGGTGTCGGACTCGATGTGGCACAGCACCGAAAACATGTCGTCGGTCTCGGTGGCACGCCGCGCCGGAAGGTAGCGCCGGAAGAACTCGTCGAGCATCCGACGCCCGTCGAGGCCACGCTTCCACCTCGTTCGCGGCAGTCGATACCGCACGATCGACGTCGCGGCCTGCACGCACGCTACGAAGCTGTCGTTGATCTCGGCGATCTCGGCAGGCGTGCTCCCCTCCGCCCCGCCCATGAAGATGTCGGTGGCCACGTCGAGTGTGAGCGCCTTGAGCGCGGGATACACACGAAAGCCAGAGCACGGGTTCCACGCGTCGAGACCTGCGGCGACGACCGGGTTCAATGACGCCACCGACTTGACGAGCCGTTCCCGGGTGAAGGCCTGCTGCATGATCCGGCGGTGTCGCATGTGCTCCTCGGAGTCGAGGAGCATCAATCCGCCGTGAAAGAACGGGCCGATCAGCAGCGACCAACCGTCGCTGTTGACGAAGGCCCTGTCCTTGTTCTGCAGAACCTCCTGGCAGGCGTCGGGCCCGAGGACCGTGATCCATCGCTTCCCTGCCATGGTCATCCACGACACCTCGCCGTACTTGTTCCAACGCTGCTGAAACAGGGCGAGTGGATCTCGGATGTAGTTCAGCGTGTGCCCGACGACCGGCAAGCCGCCGTCGCCGGATACAGCCTGGAGTCGAGACTCCGCTGGTGGAGCAGCCAAAACGCGTGTCATGTGCACCTCCGTCAATCTGACAGGGGGTCATGTCAGATTGGATGTAGTGTGCGTCACACTCCTCGGATCTGTCAACATCTATCCATGACACCCACCACGCGTCGCTACGCAGGCATGAGCGCCGACGACCGCGCTGCCGAGCGTCGAGCACGCTTGCTCGAAGCCGGGTTGGAGGTGTTCGCCACCGCCGGAGCTGCCGGGGCGACGATGACGGCTGTCTGCGCGCAGGCGAAGCTCACCGAGCGTTACTTCTACGAAAGCTTCACCAGCCGAGACGATCTACTGCGGCACGTCGTCGACGCGGTATCCGAGGAAATCAAACTCGCCGCGCTCAGCGCCCTGCACTCCCCCGCAGCAACCGTCGACAAGCAGGTCGAGAATGCGATCGCAGCCTTTGTCGCCGTTCTCACCGAGGACAGGCGCAAGGGTCGCGTGGCGCTGATCGAGTCGTCCGCAGTCGAATCCCTTCGCACGCACCGCCGAGAGTTGATGCGAGACTTCTCGCGGATCGTCGCCGAGGAATCCCATGAACTGTTCGGCGAGCGCGCCTGGCCGCAGCCGCAATCGTCCATTCACGGACTCCTGTTCATCGGCGGACTCGCCGAACTCGTCGTCGCATGGCTCGGGGATGAGATCGACGCGACACCGCAGCAGATCGTCGACGCTGCGACGCGCCAATTTCTCTCGGCCGCCCACCGCTGACACGTCGTTACAGTGGATGGAGTAGAACTGAGAATCCAACTTGATCTCGAGCAACATCATGTTGGGTGGACGCGCGCCATATCCATTGCGGTGAAACAGTTCTCACCGCTGACAGCTTCCCGGCTACGGGTTCTCGGCTACGGGTTCTCGGCTACGGGTTCTCGGGCACCTGAGCGGCAGGCGCCTGCCGCGGAATGTTACCCGTGAAGAACAAGGCCGTCAGCCCCAGCAGAGCTGCCAGCGCCAGTGCTACTCGCAGTGCCTCGAGCCGAGCATCCGCATTGAGGTCCACAATCTCCTGAGCAGTCGATTCCGACACCGACGCCTCGTTCAGGGCAACTCTCAGCTGGGAATCGGACAGGAACGGAACACCGCTGGCAAGTTCGGTCGAAGCCTGCTCCTTCGTTGCGGCCGGAACATCGGGATTCGATTGAATGCCCGCAACGATCGTCGCGCTCAGGGTTGCGATGAGAACGGATCCGATCAGCGCAGTTCCGAGTGATGCACCGAGATTGGTAGCCGTGTTCTGCAATCCGCCGACCTCTGCGCTCTGCGAATCCGGCACGGCCGATACCGTCACCGCTCCGAGCTGCGAGGCCAGGGCCCCGAGCCCCAGGCCCATGAGAAGCATCGGTACCGCAACGATGCCGGCATTGGCACCGGGATCGAGCCCGGCAACCAACACCAGGATGCCGATTGTCATCGACGCCAACCCCCACCGCACGACTCGACGCGGGTTCGCACGAGGCCACAGCTTCGGAATGCCAGCAGCCGCGACGAGCAACGCAATCGACAGCGGGATGAGTCGTATGCCGGTCTGCAGGGCGCTCAATTCCAGTACGACAGACAGGAACAGCGGCACGGTGAAGAAGACGCCCGCCTGGACGGTGAACTGCGCAAAGAACATGGTGAGCCCACCGGTCAACTGACGGTTGCGAAACAGCCGCGGATCGATCAACGGCTCTCTGCCGGACTCGGCAAGATGCGTCTGCCATCTCATGAATACGTACAAGAGCATCGTTCCGGCCAGCAGCAGCCAGATCACCGGTGACAAGCCCGCGATTTCGGAGCCTCCCGGTTTCGGCTGAATCCACCCCCACTCACCCGACCTGAGCACGCCGAACACGATCAGACCCAGGCTGGCCACCGACAACACGGAGCCGACCAGATCGAGCCGAACTTTTGCAGGCGGAACATCGTTGATGCGACGCAGCACCAACAAGATCACAATGACGATTACGACCTCACCGACGAACACGTACCGCCACGAGGCGAACGTGGTCACCGCTCCCCCGATCAGGGGTCCCGCCGCCACCGCCATCGCGCCCGCCGCAGCGACCAGACCGTATGCTGCTGATCGCTTTTCGGGAGGGAAGTTCGCCGCAACCAACGCGACGATGGCAGGCATGATCAGCGCCGCACCCATGCCTTCGAGTAACGACCACCCGATCAACAGCACCGGAAGATTCGGTGCCAATGCCGTGGTGAGCGACCCGAGGCCGTAGATGATGAGACCGAGGGCAAACGCTCGGCGCCTTCCGATGATGGTGCCGATCTTGCCCCCGGTGATCATGAGCGTCGCCATCACCAGCGTGTAGAGCGTGATCGCTGTCTGGATCCCGGTAATTGTCGTGCCCAGGTCGGCAGCAACCTGAGCCATCGACACGTTCATGACCGAACTGTCCAGCGTCATCAAGAACTGACTCGACGCCAACACCGTCAGCACAAGCCCTGAACCTGTTTTCGTTGCAGCAGTCATGAACTCACCCGCCTGGCAGCATTGGTCCCACGACTATGCAGCTGGTCGGTCGATTCCGAATCACCCGTCTCGGATGAGATGCCTCGGCGCACACTCCTGGACACCGCCCAGAATTCCTCTCCCACAGGTGGAAGATGGGACATACGATGAAAAGTCGATCCGTCGCAAGGAATGGACGCGAAACCGGGAGGGGCCCTCACGTGAACGGATCAGACTCTGCCAATTTCAGTGACCGTGGTCGGCGCTGGTGGGCACGTGGGGCATTCGCGTTGGCAGTGGCTGCGGCGGCGGTACCCGTGCTGTTTGCCGGGGTGCTGGGCGCCGTGGCGTTGCTCGTCGTGGAAATCGGTGGCGTCGTGGTCACGGTGGCGTCGTTGTACTGGTTCCTCGCCCGACGCGGGGTGCTCAGGTGGATATCCCTGGGAGTGGCGATCGTGACACCGGTCATCGTTCTCGCCGTGTTCGTGCGGGCTCACTTGCTGTGGGTGGTCCTACTTGCCTACCTGCTCGCGCTGGCAGCGGGCGTCTGCGCCCGTGCCGCCTTGCGTACCCATCGCGCGGAGGCGACCATGCCCGAATACCCTGCCTCGCCAGCGCAGCATCCGTTCATGATCATGAATCCGCATTCCGGTGGCGGAAAGGTCGCAAAATTCGACTTGAAGCGCAAAGCCGAGGCTTTGGGCGCCGAGGTAGTGCTACTGGAAGGCCCTGGCAACATCGATGTCGCGGCTCTGGCCCGGCAGGCTGTCGAGCAGGGGGCGGATCTGCTGGGGGTGGCCGGCGGGGACGGTACCCAGGCGCTCGTCGCGGCGGTCGCGGCCGAACACGACCTGCCCTTCTTGGTGATCAGCGCCGGAACCCGCAACCACTTCGCGATGGATCTCGGACTCGATCGATCCGATCCGGCCCGATCGCTGGATGCACTCCGGGATGGTGTCGAGCTGCGCGTGGATCTGGGCGCGGTCGATGGACGGCCCTTCGTCAACAACGCATCCTTCGGGGTGTACGCCGAAATCGTAAGCAGCCCCGCATACCGTGACGACAAGGCTGCAACTGTCCTGAAACTGCTCCCCGATCTGCTGACCGGGCACTCCGGCCCACGTTTGGTTGCGCATATCGGTGCCAATGCGGTGGAAGAGCCGCAAGCAGTTCTGGTGAGCAACAATTCCTATGGCACCAGTGACCTTGCGGGTCTGAGCCGCCGCGACCGTCTCGATCGCGGCGTCCTCGGCGTGGTCACGCTGTCTGTATCGAACACCCGAGAAGCGGTCGACTTACTGCGCCTCAACAATGTTCGTGGTTTGACGCAGACAACGGCGAGAGAGGTGATTGTAGAGGCCGACACCCCGGAGATCCCCGTGGGCGTCGACGGTGAATCGCTCCTGCTCCGCACTCCCGTGCGGTGCACCGTACACCCAGGCGCCTTGCGGGTGCTGGTTCCCCGAGACAGGCCGGGGGTACGTGTTGCTGCACCGGTGTTCGATTGGGTTCGGCTGTGGCGGACGGCTTTCCCGAGCTGACTTCGACCTCTCGACCTTTCCGGCGCGAACCTCAATACGGCGTCGGGATCCAATGCAATGGTTGCCTCGGCGCCTCGTAACCGCTTGCGCCCCGCCGCTCCGGAAGGGTGATGCGGGGACGCTCGGGTGGTTCGTACGGGATCTGACTCAGGAGGTGGCTGATGATGTTCAGTCGACCGCGCTTCTTGTCGTCGTTGACGGCGACATACCAAGGCGCCCAGCCGGTATCGGTGAGGTGGAACATCTCGTCACGCGCCCGCGCGTAGTCGTACCAGCGGGTGTAGGACTCCAGATCCAGATCCGACAGCTTCCATGTCTTCCGCGGGTCGTCGATGCGGTTCTGCAACCGAAGCGTCTGCTGTTCCTCGCTCACCTCGAGCCAGTACTTGAGCAGAATGATCCCCGAGTCGACCATCGCACGTTCGACGGCCGGGGTCAGCTGAAGGAACTGTTTCGCTTCATCCTCGGTACAGAAACCCATCACCCGTTCGACGCCGGCGCGATTGTACCAACTGCGGTCGAAGATGACAACCTCCCCGGCGGCCGGGAAGTGCAGCAGATACCGCTGAATGTACATCTGCGTCTTCTCACGATCCGTCGGAGCCGGCAGGGCCACGACGCGAAACACCCGCGGACTGACCCGCTCGGTGATTGCCCTGATCACTCCGCCTTTCCCTGCGGTGTCGCGCCCCTCGAACACGATGCAGATCTTCGCACCCGAAAACTTCACCCACTCCTGCATTGCGACGAGTTCACCGTGAAGCGGACGGAGCAGTCGGCGGTACTCCTTGTTCTTCATGGGTTTGTCGTTCTTCAGGGGCTTGTCGCTCGACGGCCCGGGGAGTTGGTCGGCGTGGGGCATAGGCAAGTCGCGTTCAGGCTCGTCATGCTTCGACTTCTTTTTCAAGGCTTCTCCCTCCGCCCGTGGACGAGGCGAACACTCGAGCCGGTCGGACGAGTAGTTCAAGTCCCGCGAGGGCCAGCACTACGCCGAGAACGATCCACAACACGACCATCCCCGTGGGGTACGGCCAGAACATCAGCACCACCGCTCCTACTCCGATTATGAAGTACTGCAGCGGAATTCGCACTTGATTCGCCCAACGTTCAACCCCGTTCGGTGGCCTGCCGCTTCCCGATCGGCGGAAGGCGTCAAACACCTGCCCGTAGCCGCGACGCACGGCTTCGGCGGATGCCGAGCCACCGATGAGGTAGGCGCCGATAGCGACCACCAGACCGAGGACTGCAACCGCGCGCAGGCTCGTGCGGAGCGGAACCAAGACGGTGTCGATCACCGCAGACGCAGCATCGGGTGAGAGAACATCGGCGGGAACGCTGGCGAGGTAGCTCGCGCGTCCGACGAGTAGTCCGATTGCCAGAACAAGCATCCCCAGTGCGATCGACAACCCTACGAGGCCCAGTGCACGGAGCCTCCTGCGCGAGGGCGCGAGGGCGACAGCGGCTGCAGCGCAGGCGATCCCCAGCCACGGCAGGATCACAGAGGCACGATCGAGCGCGGAGACGGCTCGCTGTGCCTTCACCAATTCGGGTGACTGGAACAACACGAATTGTTTGTCCACCGCAGGGATCTCGTCGACGAAGGCGAAACCGCGCTCGGTCAGTGCGGCCTTCACGTTGTCGATCACTGTGCCCAGGGAGATACTGACGGTTCCGCTCTGGTCGACCGCAACCGAGCTCACGCCGTAGTTGCCAGTCATCACCGAGACGAGTGCGTCGTGTGCGGCCCGATTCGCCTGGACCCAAAGATCTTCGAACTGCTGGGACTGCACTAGCGAACCGACGGTGTCATGGACGAAGTTTCTTGCCTGGCTGGTGATCACGGGTGTGAGTCCGATAACGGCCTGATCTAGGCGCGGAGCGTTCGCGGACGCGTTCGACACTTCGGTCAGCGCAGTCAAGGCATTCTTGGTGGTCCCCTCGACGTCGACCCGGGTGAAGATCTCGTCGGTAATCTGGTTCGTGATCTCCGCCTGGATGGCCGAATTCTCACCGAGGGGTGCGACCGTGGCCACGTAGCGGTCGGTGTCGAGGATCTGACTTCTCGTGAAGCGGGCGGTGACCGATGCGATCGCCAGAACAGCGACCAGAACCAGCAATATTGTGACCGCCGTCCAGCGTAGCCCGTTCCGCGGTGAACGCTGCACGCTAGGGCCGGCGACGGCCTCGCCACCGGCCCCAGCGCGCAGTGTCGATACTTCGTTGCGTAGCCGAAGAAGTTCAGCGCGTTCGTCCTCGTCGAGCGGGTTTGCGCTCGCTACGTTGTCCATCGCATGTCAGACTCTTTCAGGATTCCACGTCGCGACCGCCCAAATCACAACCGCGTTCAACGCGATGATCGTGATCGACCACAACGGGTAAAAAGGCAACCACATGAAGTTCACGATGATCGACAGGGCGCACACCATTGCCGCACCGACGCGCGCCCAGGTTGCTCCGGTGAACAACGCCGCACCGACTGCAGCCACGATCACGCCGAGCACGAGATGTATCCATCCCCACGTCGTGACGTCGAGTTGGTAGATGTATTCGTCGCCGACGACAATGAGATCGTCTTTGGCGATAGCAGAGATTCCCTGCAGGGCTTCGAGTATGCCGACGGTGAGGAGGAGAACCGCCCCTGCCATCGAAGTTCCCTTTGCCGCACCTTGGTTGACCAGAGTTCTATCAGACATGATCGTTCCCCTTGCCGCACTCGCATGGACGAACTGGGAAAAATAACGGTACTCTCGTGGCATCTTGTTGTCAGGGAATTGATAGGACCAAGAAATGTCTTCTGGGTGACAATGTGGTAAGAGAATTCAACGGGCAGATAAGCCGTCAGCCGATCTCGAATTACGCCGACACCCGAATCTCAGCGACACCCGACTAGCGCACGAGTCCGGCGGCAGTTCCGGCGTCGATGATCAGCGAGGAGACCAGCCCGGATTCGAGGACCGACCGGACGGCCGCGAGCTTCTTCTCACCCGCCGCGATGGCGACGACATGGTCGATGCCGCGGAGAGTTTCCTCGGACACGCCGATGCGGCGGTCGGCCAAGCCTTCGACGTGGTTGCCCTCGGCGTCGAGCAGCAGCGCGCACGATTCAGCAACGACTCCCCTGTCTGCGAACTTCTCGGCCTCCTCCGGCGCCAAGAGATCGTACACCTGAGAGAGCCCTGGGCTCCACGAACCAATGGAGACAACTGCTTTCGTCACCGAAGCATGATGTTTGAGTGTTTCTTTGATCCCTCGGCTGCGACGCAGTGCGGCGCAGGTGCTCGCCTCCGAGACCACGAGCGGAGCGTACATCGACCACGCTCGCCCCCCTCCGAGTTCGGTGATGCGGCGGACCAGGTCGGCGGACGTAGCACCGACGGCGCCCGCCATTCCCGTCAACTGCACGACGTCGCACGCAGCGATGGCGTCGATGTGCGTCGCCATCCGTGAGAGCGTGCGCCCACAGTCGACACCGAGAACATCAGCAGCGGTGACGATCTCGCTCAGCAGATCGGCGGTGACGCGTCCGACGGCATCCCAGAGCTCGTCCTGTTCGTCGCTGGCCGTGCGCACCGCGAAGGCCATTCGCAGCCCGAACTTGTCCTTCAGTGCGCGTGAAAGGTCGATGTCTATCGATTCCGGTGCGTGCACGGTGATCTCGACCATTCCCGACGCGACGGCGTCTTCGAGAATGCGAGCGACCTTGAAGCGCGAGAGGTCGAACTCCTCGGCGATCTGAACCCGAGTGCGTCCGTCGAGGTAGTAGCGACGAGCGATCAGGCCGCGCTGAATGAGCTCCTCGGGTCCGACTCTGCGGACGTCGATCTCCTGCGGCATCCCCCCACCTTTCATGTGAATGGCCACCATCATCCTCCCATGCGCTCACATGGGCAAGGCCGTTGACATATGAGCAAACAACGATGCATGATCCTCTTCACCATTCACATGAGCAGTGAGGTAGATCATATGAGCATGCTCGACGACGCCACCCTGGAGCGCGTTGGAAAGAACATCACGACGACCGACATATCCCCACCTGCGTCGTCGATGCGCGCGAGCGTGATGACCGGGGTACGCACGCTCTCGATCGAAGACCGCCCCGTCCCGAAGCCCGCTCGCGAGGAAGTACTCATCGAGGTCGCCGCCGTCGGCGTCTGCGGATCGGACGTGCACTACTACCGCGAGGGCCGCATCGGCGACTTCGTCGTCGATGACCCGATGATCCTCGGTCACGAACTGTCCGGCCGCATCGCTGCAGTCGGCGAGAGTGTCGACGCGGGCCGCATCGGTCAACGCGTCGCCGTCGAACCCCAGCACCCCTGCCGTCGCTGCGCGCAATGCATGGCTGGCCGCTACAACCTGTGTCCGCAGATGAAGTTCTACGCGACGCCGCCCGTCGACGGAGCGTTCTGCCGGTACGTCACCATCGACGCCGACTTTGCGCATCCCGTACCGGATTCGGTATCCGACGAGGCAGCCGCCCTGCTCGAGCCGCTGTCCGTAGCGGTGGCGACGATGCGCAAGGCCGGCATCGTTCCCGGGTCTTCGATTCTCATCGCCGGCGCCGGTCCCATCGGCATCATCACCGCACAGGCCGCCCGAGCCTTCGGGGCCGCACGCATCGTCGTGTCGGACCCGGTCGAATCCCGCCGTGAACGAGCCAAGGAGTTCGGCGCGACCGAGGTGATCGACCCGATGAACCAGGACGTCGCAGCCCTCGACCCACAGGTCGATGTGTTCGTCGACGCCAGCGGCGCAGTTCCGGCCGTACAGAGCGGCATCCGCGCCGTAGGCCCCGCCGGTCGAGTGGTACTCGTCGGAATGGGCGCCGACAATTACCCGCTCCCGGTCAGCCACATCCAAAACCTCGAGATCACGGTGACCGGCATCTTCCGCTACACCGACACATGGCCGGCGGCAATACATCTCGTCGCCTCCGGTCTGGTCGACCTCGACCGTCTCGTCACCGGACGCTACGACCTCGAACACGTCGCCGATGCTCTCGACAGCGACAACGACCCAGCCAGCCTCAAGTCGATAGTGGTGCCTGCATGAACAACAATCCATTCGATCTGACCGGACGTACCGCCATCGTCACCGGAGGGAACCAAGGACTCGGACGCGCCTTCGCCTTCGGGCTGGCCGCCGCCGGCGCCCGCGTCGCCATCGCCGGACGCAGCGCCGAACGCAACGAGAAGGTCCTGGCCGAAGCCGCCACCGCCGGATACGAATTCACCTCGATCACCGCCGACATCACCCGCCGCCCCGATATCGAGAGGATGACCGCAGAAGCCATCGATGCACTCGGACACGTCGATATCCTCGTCAACAACGCGGGGACCTGCTACCACAACGACTCCTGGGATGTCACCGAGACTGAATGGGACAATGTCTTCGACCTGAACGTCAAAGCACTATGGGAGTGCACGATCGCCATCGGCGCGCATATGCGCGAACGGGGCAGCGGATCGATCGTCAACATCGGATCGATGTCCGGAATCATCGTCAACCGTCCGCAGATGCAACCTGCCTACAACGCGTCGAAGGCAGCGGTGCATCACCTCACGAAATCACTTGCTGCCGAATGGGGTCCGCTGGGAATTCGCGTCAATGCCGTGGCCCCCGGGTACTGCAAGACGGAGATGGCACCGGTCGACCGCCCCGACCTGAAGAGGTACTGGATCGACGACGCGCCGATGCAGCGTTACGCCCTGCCGGAGGAGATCGCGCCGAGCGTGGTGTTCCTGGCCAGTGACGCCGCCAGCTTCATCACCGGATCAGTACTGGTCGCGGACGGGGGCTACACGGCATGGTGAGTACCGAAGCTGCCAGCACCGTCGGAGGTGCACCGTGACCGCACTGCTCGCCTGCCGTGAGGTGACCAAGAGTTTCGGCGGCGTACCCGTCCTGAAGGGCATTTCGCTCGACCTCGAGCCGGGCACGGTGACCGCGCTCGCCGGTGAGAACGGCGCAGGCAAATCGACCCTGATGAAGATCGCCACTGGCCAGTTGCGCGCAGACACGGGCACGGTGACGATCGGCGAACACACCTTGTCCTCCGGCGATCCACGCGACGCGGTGCGCCGCGGCGTGGTGATCGTGCCTCAAGAACTCGCGTCGATCGACGACATGACCGTCTACGAGAACATGTTCGTCGGCCGCGAGATGCGCAGGGGGATCTTCCTCGACCGCCGGGCCATGATCAAGGAAGCCGCCGAAACACTGGGCGTCTTCGACGTGACCATCTCGCCGACCGCGCGGATGGGTTCACTACCCGTCGGGTTGCGCCAGATCATCGAGATCGTCAAGGCCGCCCGGACAGGCGCCCAGGTCGTCATGCTCGACGAGCCGACCTCCGCCATCTCGGAACGGGAGGTCGAAGGCCTCTACAAGGTGATGCAGCAGCTGCGTGATCGCGGAGTGGCCATGGTTTACACGACGCACAAGATGGCCGAGATCAGGGCGATCGCCGACCGCGTCGTCGTTCTCCGAGACGGCAAGCTCATCACCGACGAAATGCTCGGCGACATCACCGATGACGAGATCGTCACCGCAATGATCGGACGCGAACTCGAAAATCTCTTCCCCAGTGTCGGTTCCGCTACCGACGAAGTGGTTCTGGAAGTCGAGAACCTCCAGGTAGTGGGCGCGTCGGGGCCGGTGAACCTCACGGTACGACGTGGTGAGATCGTCGGACTCGCCGGACTCGTCGGCGCCGGACGCACCGAATTGCTGGAAGCACTGTTCGGGATGCGCGCCGTCAGCTCCGGTTCGGTCGAGGTCGCTGGGAAGAGCGTGCCGAAAGGCAAACCCGCCGCGGCGATCACCGCGGGCATGGCCATGGTGCCGGAGGATCGCAAGGTCAACGGCGTCGTGCTGTCGATGAGTGTGCTCGACAACGGATCACTACCCCGGTTGTCCTCGTTCGACGTCGCGGGATGGCTGCGCAACAAGGCACGCTCGGAGGCAGTATCGAGCGCGATGGACTCGGTCCGGTTGCGTAGTCGCGGCCTGAGCCAGAGCGTCGGCACTCTGTCCGGTGGAAATCAGCAGAAGGTGGTGCTGGCGCGATGGCTCACCGGTACGGTCAACGTGCTTCTGCTCGACGAACCGACTCGCGGTGTCGATGTCGGCGCACGGTCCGAGATCTACCGCATCATAACCGAATTCGCCGAACGCGGAATGGCCGTCGTCATGGCGTCGTCGGACATGCCTGAAATTGTCGGTCTCTCGCATCGCGCGTTCGTCATGCGCGAGGGCAGGTTCGTAGGTGAGCTCGACCGGGACGCGCTCGACCATCCAGAGGTGCAGGATTCGGTGTTCCGTCTGGCCACCGCCCTGGACACACGCACAACCGACCCGGCCACGACGCCGTCGTCACTCGAGGAGGCATACCAGTGAGTACACCCGTTGCCGAAAAGGACTCTGAGCAATCCAGTTCGGCCACAACGGGAGGACCGGCGCGCCGATTCTCCAGCGCTTGGGCGGGAGCCATGGCCATGCGCTATTCCATGGTCATCGTCATGCTGCTCGTCATCGCGTACTTCTCCTACCGCAGTGCGCGATTCGGAACCGTCGACAACCTGCAGACCATCCTGGTCGCCGCCGCACCGTTCGCGCTCATCGCGCTCGGCCAAACACTCGTCATTCTGACGGGAGGCATCGACCTGTCCGTCGGCAGCGTCATCGCGGTCTCGGCCATGGCTTCGGCTGCGGTCGCCAAAGCCAATCCCGGCCAGGTGTACCTGACGGTGCTCGTGGCGATGGCAGTCGGCCTCATCGCGGGATGCATCAACGGATTTCTCGTCTCTCGCATCAATGTGCCACCGTTCATCGCGACACTCGGTATGCTCACAGCCGGTTCGGGTTTCGCATATGTTATCGGTGGAGGCGCACCCATCAATGGACTCCCCGCGGAGTTCGGCCAGATCGCCAACACCAAGATTCTCGGCCTGCAGATCCCCGTTCTGGTGATGATCATCGGCATCATCGTGCTGGCGGTGGTGATGAAGCGGACCGCCTATGGCATGCGCGTCTACGCTGTCGGCGGCAACCGTACCGCGGCCGAGATCGCCGGAATCAATGCCAAGAACATCCTTTTCAGCGTATACGCGCTCTCCGGTCTGCTCGCCGGTTTGTCCGGCGTCATGCTCGCATCGCGGGTCATTTCCGGCCCTCCCAACCTGGGCCAGGGCTACGAACTCGATGCGATCGCGGCAGTGGTCATCGGCGGCGCCAGCCTCATGGGTGGACGCGGAACCATCTGGGGTACCGCGCTCGGCCTGCTGATGATTCAGACGCTCAACAACGGTCTCGACCTTCTCATCGTTCCCGCCTACTGGCAGGACGTCATCAAGGGCGTGCTCATCGTTGCGGCCGTCTCGGTCGACGTCTGGTCGTCCAAAAGAAGAACGTGACACAGCCCCTTCCCTGAAAGAACCACACCCCTCGATCTGGAGATGACAATGAAGTTTGCTTCCAAGATGCTGACCATTGCAGCCACCGGTCTGCTCGCAGTCGGCGTCACCGCCTGCGGAGCCGGCGATACCAGCGCACAGGACGGCAAGACCCGCATCGGCGTCACGGTGTACGACATGAGCTCGTTCATCACCGCGGGAAAGGAGGGTATGGACACCTATGCCGCCGCCAATGACATCGAGTTGCTGTGGAACTCGGCCAACAACGATGTCTCCACCCAGGCCAGCCAAGTCGACTCGCTGATCAATCAGGGCGTCGATGCCATCATCGTGGTACCGGCACAGGCAGATTCGCTGGCCCCGCAGGTACAGGCGGCAACGGACCAGGGCATTCCGGTGATCGCCGTCAACGCCGCGCTCGAGTCCGACCAGATCTCCGGCAACGTCCAGCCCGACGACGTCGCCGCCGGCGCGCAAGAAATGCAAATGATGGCCGACGCCCTCGGTGGCCGCGGTAACATCGTCATCCTCCAGGGCCCGCTCGGTGGCTCCGGAGAAATCAACCGCGGCGCCGGTATCGACCAGGTTCTCGCGAACTACCCGGAGATCAACGTCCTCGCCAAGGACACCGCCAACTGGAAGCGCACCGAGGCGGTCAACAAGACCAAGAACTGGCTCTCGAGCTTCGGCGACCAGATCGACGGAGTCGTCGCACAGAACGACGACATGGGACTCGGAGCGCTGCAGGCGCTGAAGGAAGCCGGACGAACCGATGTCCCGATCGTCGGCATCGACGGTATCGAGGACGGGCTCAACGCCGTCAAGAGCGGCGATTTCATCGGCACATCGCTGCAGAACGGAACAGTGGAACTGTCCGCCGGTCTCGCCGTCGCCAACCGCATCGCAAAGGGTGAGGACGTCGACACCGAACCCGTCTACGTCATGCCCGCCGTCACGGCCGAGAACGTCGATGTGGCCATCGAGCACGTGGTGACCGACCGTCAGGCATTCCTCGACGGGCTCGTCGAGCTGACGGATGAGAACCTCGAATCCGGCGACATCGCCTACGAGGGCATCCCCGGGCAGTAAAACGCCTCACCGTTCTCTAGCTCAGCAGATCCAAGTTGGTCTCGAGCAACATCACGTTGTAGTCGACCCACCGCGATGCCGTGAAGTACAGCTTGTTCCCACTGGTGAGGGGATGAATGTAGGGCGCGTAAATGCCGCCCGCCGTCTCCAGCGGGCTGAGCACCGTCCGCGGCGGACCCCACGGCCCCTCCGGGTTCTCGGCGGTCCGGGCGACGATGGTGCGCTGAACTTCGTTGCCGTACATCATCACATAGCGTCCCAGGTAGTCGTTCCACGCGACGGACATCTCGCTCACCGGTTCGGGAACCACCGAGACGGAGTCACCGACTTCCGTCGACCACGGTTCCTCCTGATCCTGCGTCGAGTATTCGTACGCGTTCAGATCGAGAATGTCCTCAGGCAGCACTCGGGCAAGGAAGGCTGCGCCGAAACGCCCGTTGGGTGTTCCGAATTGATAGATGTAGCCGTCCTCACCCTCGACGTAGGCGTTCATCTGATACTTGCCGTTGCTCTCCTCGACCTGAGGGAGTGTGGGAATGGTGATCCCGGCGTTGACCCGCACCGTTTCCGTTGCCGTTACCCAGTTCTGGCCGTTGTCGACGGAAGTGGCGATCGCCGAGAAATTGGTGACCCACCGGCCGGGCGAACCCCACTCGCGCACCGACATGTAGTTCAAGTATTGGACGCCGTCGATCGCGATTGCGGCTGTCGGAATGACGGTGTCCTCGACACCGGCGATACCGAGACTCGAAATGATCTCGCTGGCGAACTGCGGATTCTCGGGTTGGACTACCGCACCTGAGGTCACATCACCGGGAATGCCCGGTTCGATCGAGATACCGTCGGACAAATTGGTGTCGTCGGAGCGCATGAGAGCGTTGCTGCGCCACTGTGTACCCGGAATCGAGCAGTTTCCGAACGTGTCGCCGAACGCCATCAGCGTCTGGCCGGAGCCATTGTCCCAACTGATACCGAGATCGGTACCTGAGATACCGAAGCGGTCGTAGGTGTCGTTTTGGCTGCGCGGGCCCGTCACCCAGGCAACCGATGTCGAGTTGCCGGAGATCGTGGGCAGCGGGCCCTGGGGGCCAAGCGGGTCCCGGCCTGGGTCGCCGCCGGAGCTGCCGGACGATCCGAACAGCGGCGACGAGCCCGGACTGCCGATACCGCCGCACGGTTCTGCAGACGCCACGGGCGCCGAGAGGACGGACAGCCCGCTTGCAACCAAGGTGAGGACGGTGCCTACCACGATCTGTCGACTACGAGCGCGCATACACGACCTGACCCTTCACGTGTGACTGCTGTGACGTATGTGACTGACGTGGTGAGTGTGGCGCAATTCAACGGCCTGCGCAACAAATCACGCGTGTCGAAGCTTGACAAAACGAATGCCAACGTTGTGATTCACGGACACCGCTGCGACCAGCGAGGAAGCCTCAATTCGACTCAGCAGGAACAAGCCCCCGCCCCCAGCCCGTTGCACTAGGTATGACAACCTACAAAACTGTCAATCCCGCCGACGGCACAACCGTCAAGGAATTCGAAACCCTCGATGGACCGGGCGTCGAGCGTGCCCTCGCTTCGGCGCACGCCGGCTACCAGACATGGCGCGCCACGTCGCCGCAGCATCGCGCGGACACCCTCCGCAAGGTCGCCGACATCTACGACGAACGGTCCGACGAACTGGCGCGCAGCATTTCGCTCGAAATGGGTAAGCCATTGACCGAGTCGAAAGGCGAGGTCGAACTGTCCTCGGCTATCTACCGGTACTACGCCGACAACGGACCGAAGTTCCTCGAAGAAGAGCAGCTCGACGTCCCCGGCGCGGAAGAGTCTGTGCTGCAACGCAAGCCGGTGGGCGCCCTCGTCGGCATCATGCCCTGGAACTTCCCGTATTACCAGGTCGCCCGATTCGCGGGCCCGAACCTGATGCTGGGCAACACCGTGCTGCTCAAGCACGCGCCCAACTGCCCGCAGTCCGCTCTGCTCATGGAGGAGATCTTCCACCAGGCAGGCCTACCCGCCGATGCCTACATCAACATCTTCGCCACCAACGAGCAGATCGCGGACATGATCGCCGACCCTCGCGTGCAAGGTGTTTCGCTCACCGGTAGTGAGCGGGCCGGAACGTCCGTCGGCGAGACCGCGGGCCGCAACCTCAAGAAGGTCGTGCTCGAGCTCGGCGGCTCCGACGTGTTCATAGTCCTGGACAGCGACGACATGGACGCCACCGTTGCCGCGGCCACGCGCGCAAGATTGTCGAACGCCGGTCAGGCGTGCAATGCCGCCAAGCGCATCCTCGTCACCGAGCCGTACTACGACGAGTTCGTCGCCAAGCTCACCGAGTCGTTCGCGGCCACCGCGACCGGTGATCCGCTCGACGAGAGCACCACGCTCGGGCCCCTGTCCTCGCAGACCGCCGCCGACAACCTGATCGAGCAGATCGACGACGCCGTCGCCAAGGGCGCGACACTGCTCACCGGCGGCAAGAAGATCGACGGACCGGGAGCCTTCGTCGAGCCGACGTTGCTCGCCGATGTCACACCGGACATGCGCGCCTACGGTGAGGAGCTCTTCGGGCCGGCCGGTGTCATCTACAAGGTCGCCGACGCCGACGCGGCGATCACCCTGGCCAACGAGTCTCCATTCGGGCTGAGCGGCTCGGTGTGGAGCGCCGACCTCGATGGCGCCCGCGCAGTCGCAGAGCAGCTCGATGTCGGCATGGCCTTCGTCAACGAGCACGGAACCACCCTCCCTGGACTCCCGTTCGGCGGTATCAAGCGCTCCGGCGTCGGCCGCGAACTCGGGCCGTGGGGAATGGACGAGTTCGTCAACAAGAAGCTCGTGCGAGTGTCCAAGAAGTAAGTAAGAACCCGAGACACAGGCCGCGCCGAGCGAGTATCGGCGCGGCCGTGTTCAACTCTGATACGCACGCGGCGATACCCCGACGAGTTCGGTGAATTCGCGCGTGAAATGCGCTTGGTCGAACCAGCCGTACCGCGCGGCGAGGTCGGCAAGGGAACCGGTGTAGCCGGCGTCGAGATCGCTGACGACATCGTGGATGCGGTATCGAGCGAGAACCCACTTGGGCCCGACGCCGATGTACCTGGCGAACAGTCTCTGTAGCCGCCGAGAACCGATTCCGCACCGTTCCTCGACCTGCCCGACGCGAGTCAACGTCCGGTCGCTCAGCATCATCGAGATGACCTCGAGGACTTGGTCGTATTCGGGGTCAGGGGCACGGTGGAGGACGTCCAGAGCCGAATCGGCCAGCTCCCGGCAGGCATCTGCAGTCAGATTCGGTCCGAGTGCGCCCAAGGCGTCGACGGTTTCCGACGAGATCGCCGACGGCGGTGCAACCGGTACGTCGCGCAGAGATCGAGCGTTGATCCCAGTCAGGCTGGTGAAACCACCGGGACGAAACTTCATACCGAAGACCCAGCCTGTCTCGGCGAGCGTCACGTCGAACCGGCGAGTGAGCAGACCGGTCACGACAACGGGACCGCCGAGCGCATCGACACCATCACGCACCCATCCCCGCTCGACGCTGAGAGTGCATGCGGGATGCGGAAGCGTCGAGCTGCGGTAGAACGTTTCCGCTGGTAGCTCCCAGTGCAACAGCCAGTAGTTCTCCACCCAAGGCGCGAGCGACGGTGCGCACGGTAGCCGAACGAGGTCGACACATTTCGCCAACTGGTCGGGACGAAGAACACCGGCAGTGGTCGCCGTCGAGCCTGTCGCGTTTTTCCTATCCGGCACGCATCGAAGTTTAGGAGGATGGACCGACAAGCAACGGCTACGAAGGAGACCAACTGTGAGCGCTACACCGGTCGCAACGCTGAAGATGGTCACCCTGGACTGCGCAGATCCCGAGGCGAGTGCGTCGTTCTGGTCATCGCTCCTGGGCTGGAGCATCGTCCACGCGGAGAAGGACTACGCGATGCTCCAGGGGCCGAGCAGCGCGCTCGGCTTCGGACGCGTCGAAGACTATATTGCGCCGACCTGGCCGAATGCGAACGGCAGCAAGCAATTCCACTTCGATCTCGCTGTTGCCGATCTCGACGCTGCCGCAACCGCCGCAGTCGAACTCGGCGCCTCGCTCCCCGACGATCAACCGGGCGAATCGTGGCGTGTCCTTCTCGACCCGGCTGGACACCCGTTCTGCCTGACGAACGCGGAGAACTGGGGTTGACGGCGCCGACGCTCGGACACAGCAGTCAGAGCTTGCGGACGTGCGTGGTGTCCAGCACCAACAGCGCGGCCCCCTGTATCACCACGGCTACCCCGTTCGCGCGGGCCACGTCGGCGGTGATGCGGCCAGCGAACCGGGGCCGGCGGGCTACCAGGTACGCACCCCCCAGTATGTAGCCCACGTCGAGGCCCACGTTCACCAGCAGTATTTTCCGCAGCTTGGACGAGGTCGGCGTGCGAAGGCGGGATGCCACCCCGGCGATCGCGAGATCGATGGCACCCCATTCCGCGGTCTGCATCCCGAATGCGCGAACCATCGGGCGGCTGCTGGTGGCGGCAGCGATCGCACCGGCGACGACGCTGCCCCCACCCCATACGGCGAGAGCGCGCCCGAGTTGGGAGGCGACGAGTCTGGCGTTCTCCGAGTCCATGGTCAGTCAGTGTGCCGTCGATCGAGTCGAATGGGAACCTTTCGAAACGGATGTAGTTGAATCGACTGCCATGGCATCGAACCCCGTTTTCACCTTTCCAGCCGACCGTGCACAGCGCACGACACTGCTGTCCGGCTCGTCACCGGCCGAGCGACTGCGTTTCTGGACGCTGACCGAACACATCGCTTACCCGGACGTGCGCAACATCGTCGCGGACTACATCAACTCGACGATCTCCGACCCCGCGAATACACAGCGCCACCGCTGGACCGTCGAGGCGCTGACACCGTCGGGATCCGATCACGAGCGACGCCTGCTCACAGTGACCTGCGGCAACCTCGAGACGCTGTTCGTCACCGAGTACAGCAACGAGGCGGACGACACGATCGAACTCGAGATGACCGTCAATACCGCGATCCCCGGTGGGTACACCGCCCAGCAGCTCGACATTTCGACCGATGTCGTCTCCGCGACGCGCGGCAGCTACTCCTCGCACGAGGTGTGGACGTGGCGAATCGACCTGGGCGCGCTCCTGACCGACGATGCGGAAGTCGACTTCGGAATCGACGACGAATTGTTCGACGATCTCGCCTACACCCTCAATACACAACTGATGAGCGGCGACGCTCAGCCGGAGACGACCGATCACAGCGAGGATCTCGCATCCGACCTCCTTGCCGAGGCCTACCGCCAGCTGGTCGACGCCATGTGATGCGCTCCGCGCATGTGAGTGGAAATACGTGCACCACTATGGATTTCCGCTCACATGCGGGAGGCGCCTCTGCCGGCGCGCGCGGTGAAGATCGTGGGCGAGGGAAATCCGCCTGCAGTGGTATCACCGGTGATCGAGTCGGTGATGGCGTCGATCTCGGATGCCGGAACAATGGCGATGACGCAGCCGCCGAAGCCTCCGCCGGTCATGCGCGCGCCGAGAGCACCATGCCGGACCGCAGAGGCCGCGATGAGGTCGATGTGGGGTGTGGTGATCTCGAAGTCCTTGCGCATGGACTCGTGCGATCGAATCATCAGCTGCCCGACACGCGGGAAGTCCGAGGCCGCCAACCCCTCTGCGCAGTCGAGTACCCGCTGATTCTCGGACAGAACGTGCCGGACCCGGCGACGATCGACGACCCCCTCGATCTCGTCGAGAACCTCGCGGCCTTGCACGTCGCGCAGTGAGCCCACCCCCAACATCCGCGCCGCCCGAGTGCAGGCTGCACGACGTGAGGCGTACTCCCCCGTGGTGTGCTGATGCACTGCATGGGAATCGACCACCAGAAGTGTGAGTCCGTGCGCCGCAAGGTCGAAGGGGACAAGCTGAACCGAGGTGGACTCGAAGTCGACGAGCAGCGCCCGATCGGCTTCGCCGTACATCGAGGCCAGTTGATCCATCAGCCCGGTCGGGACTCCGACGAAGTCGTTCTCACCGTGCTGCGCAATCCGTGCGGTCTCGCTGCGATCCAATTCGGTTCCGGTAGCGGCGTTCATTGCCAGCAGTGCTGCGCACTCGAGGGCAGCCGAGGACGACAACCCTGCGCCGACGGGCACATCGCTCGTCACCGACATCACGCCGCCCACCACCGGATGCCCCGCATCGGCGAGCGCCCACAGAGCCCCTGCCGGGTACGCCGACCAGCCATCGAGATCACCAGGGCGTATATCGGTGGAAAAGGACACCGCGCCGTTCTCTCGGTCACTCGACACGGTCACAGAATCGGACCCGTCGGGCTCGAACCGAACGGTAGTGCACCGCTCCAGCGCGATGGGCAACGCGAAACCCAGGTTGTAGTCCGTGTGCTCGCCGATGAGGTTGATGCGGCCCGGTGCTCGCGCAGCGAAAGCACTCACGACGCCGCGCTTCTGAGCCTGTCTGCGGCCTGCTCCGGCGTCACGTCGGTGACGAACGCGTCCATCGCGGATTCGGATGCAGCGAGATACTTCAGTTTCGTCTCCGACCGCCGGATCGACATCAACTCGATGTGGAAGTAGCCGTGCGCCTGAATGCCCTCGGTTCGATACTGGTGCAGCGCCGAAATATACGGCAGCGGAGTGGGATACAGTCGATCGAAACGGCCGAGCACATCGAGATACACCGACGTCAGAGCGTCCAGTTCGGCGTCGGTCAGCTCACTCAGGTTGTGTACGTGACGATTCGGGTAGATGTGTACCTCGACAGGCCACCGCGCGGCGAACGGTACGAAGGCCGTTACATGTTCGTCGGAAACGAGTATACGACGGCCGTCATCGATTTCTCCGCAAAGTATGTCCGCAAACAGGTTTCGGCCGTACATTTGCGCGAACTCCCGCGCTTGTCGCAGCATCGACACCGTCCGCGGTGTCAGGTACGGATATCCGTAGATCTGACCGTGCGGGTGCGGGAGCGTCACCCCGATCTCCGCGCCGCGGTTCTCGAAACAAAAGACCTGCTCGACGCCGGTCAACGCGAACAGCGCCGCGGTCCGCTCACGCCAAGCGTCCATGACCAGCCGCGCGTGAGCGTGGCCGAGCTCGGCGAAGGACGTCGTGTGCTCGCTCGAGAAGCAGATAACCTCGCACCGGCCGACTCCCGGGGCCGACACAGCATCGTCGATGGGCGCCGGTGCGTCGTCGCCAGCGCCCGACAGGCTGGGAAATCGGTTCTCGAACACCACGACGTCGTACTCGGCTGCAGGCACCTCACTGCGATCACCGTTCGGCGACGGACACAGCGGACACTGATCGGCCGGCGGCTTGTATGTCCGCTCCTGTCGCACCGCAGCGATCGCGACCCAGTCGCCGGTCTGGCGGTCGCGCCGAATCTCCGACGGCGCGGTATCGGCGCGCGCTGGCAGCGGACGAACATCCGGAACCGGACGAGCGGTGTTGCCCGCCAACGAGAAGAACAGGATCTCACGTCCGTCGGCCAGCTCGCTGCGAACGGTGCGCGTGGTGGACATGACTATCGCAGCGTGTCGAGAACGCGACGGTGATCGTCGGTCAGCGCACTGGCCGAACCGTCGACGACGCGAACCAAGGTGAAGGACGCAAGTGCGGCGCGTTCACCGTGTTGGTCGATGGCAACATCGACGGAAAACGAGCTCCGCCCGACCTTCGCTACGGAGACTTCGACGTCGGCGATACCCACCAGGAGCTCGCGGGAGAAGTTCGACGTGACGTTGACGATCATCACGTCCATCGCCGTGAAGCGCCCGGCACTGGCGTGGCTCAACGCATCGGCCCAGGCCTGGCTCGCGAGCTCCAGCGCCAAGTACGCCGGGACGTGTGCCGCCTCGACGGCCGAACCATCTCTGGCCGGTCGATGGGTCAGCGGGAGCGTGGCTCGATACATCGTTGGCACGCTACCGGCAGGACTCGATCGGCTCGGAACTGCAACGCACATTCAACTCGCGACCGCCCCTCGGGGTTCGAGAACGACCACCGGTATCACGCGCTCAGTCCAGGACTGATAGTTCGCGAAGTCGGCATACAGCTGCACCAGCTGCGGCCACAACCGCGCCCGCTCGTCCGCCGACGCCGTATGGGCACGGACATTGGACCGATCGTTTCCGATCTGAATCCAGGTATCAGGGCTATCGACGAGATTCCGATACCACTGCGGATTTTTGGGCATACCACCTTGTGACGCCACCACGACCACGTCGTCGCCGTCTCGGAGATACAGCAGCGGTGTCGTGTACGACGTGCCTGATTTCCGGCCCGTGTGGCCGAGCAACAGAACCGACACCGGCTTGCGGAACCCGCTACCGATTCGCCATTTCCCTCCAACTCGCCCGCCGGTGCGCTGATACAGCCAGACCTGCGCCCGAGACGCATACTTGAGCACCTTCGGTACGAGCGGAGAATCCAGTTGAGGCGGCCGCTTCGGCGATGTCGTCATGGAGCGAAGCCTAGGCCGCCTATTGAGGTCTTTCTTGAGCGATGATGGCCGATCCCATCCAGCGGCGAAGAAATCTGCGCAGATCATCGTCGTCCCGCGGAGGATTACCAGGGGAAACGAAGAACGATTGCATCGTTCGGAGGACGTATTCGACGAGTTCCTGCAGGGATGCATCGTCGTACCCGTACGACTCCCAGTCGACGTCGAAGCGCCTGATCATGGTCAGGCCGAATGCACGCGCTTCGTGGGAGGTGAGTCCCTCCGGATGGACGTTCGAGTGAGTGCCAGTGAGCAGTATGCCCAGGTGTGGGGTTCGACGGACTTCCGCGAGCGTGTAGACCACTCCCTCGGTCATCGCCTCGACCGGGTCTCCGATGCCTTTCACGTGGATCGACAGCCGCTCGAGAAATCCGTCGACCGACGCAATGGCCGCCGCTCTCAACAGAGCCTCGGCGCTGGGAAAATAGCGATACACCGTCTGCCGGATGACGCCGAGCGATTCCGCGACGTCGGCAATGCTCACAGCTGATCCCGTCACTGCGATCAGATCTACTGCCGCGGCGACGATTCGCCGGGCCGCCTCGTCATCGGTGTCCGGTGGACTGCCGTTCCATCCGCGTCGTCGCGCCACGTCCCGCTTCCTCGGTCGAAGGGTTTTCGACGCTACCACGGGCATCTGGTCGAGAGATGCACGAAAACTATCATACAAAGCGACAGCAATGTGTATGGTTGCATCATTCGCACGCTCGACCAGCCCAGCTCAGCCGAATCGCATTCGCTTCCCGAGAACGAGGTATCGACGGTGACCGATCTACATGTGCGCAAGATGCGCTTCGCCTTCGCCGACTATGACGTGCCGTTCCTCTGGAACGAAGAGAATCCGGCCTTTTCGAGCATGGCCAACGCGGTCTCGTTCTTGGCGATCGGCTTCGAAAAGATGATCGTGCAGATGATCAGCGAGGCCAAGCCCCACATCACCGACCCCGCGATCGCCGAGGAAGCAATCGCGTTCGTACGTCAGGAGGGGCAGCATTCGAGCGCCCATCGTCAACACGCAAAAGGCTTGATCAAGGCATATCCACAACTCCAGGAAACGCTCGACGACGTCATCGGCGCCTACGACAAGCTCACCGCGGAGACCTCGCTGAAGTACCGGCTCGCCTACACCGCCGACCTCGAAGCAACGTTCACCCCGGTCTTCAAGTTGATGCTCGACAACGATTCGACGCTGTTCCAGCCTGGAGACGACAGAGTCGCGTCGTTGTTCATCTGGCACTTCGTCGAGGAGGTAGAGCATCGAAGCTCGGCGCTGAAAATCTTCAGTTCCATCGTCGGAAGCGACGTCTACCGGATGCGTATGGCGCCGTCGATATTTCGGCACGTTCTGCATGTCATCAAGATTGCGTGCGAGGGCTTCAATCGGCACGTCCCGCTGGACGAGCGGAAGATCGATGCGCTCGCAATGTTCGCATCGCACCGACGCGCACAGCATCTGAAAAAATGGACACCGCTGGTGAGTTTCGAGGACCACGGCCCGATGCCGCGCGCATTCGACCATCTGCCGATCGGTGAGCAACTCACCGCGTTGGTGGGAGTCGTCCGCAGCCAGCTGCCGAAGCACAACCCGGACCACGAGAAACTTCCCGAACTCGCTGACCGGTGGTTCGAACGTTTCGAGGACGGCTACGACGTCACCCGCTGGTACACGGCCGAGAACGCTTCGTCGAAGTAGGGGCAGGACAGATGGCAGATCATTGCGCACCGACCTTCGATTCCCTGGCCACATCCCTCGGCTTCTCGTGTTCCGAAGCCGGTGGACTGGTCGAGTTCCGAAACCCGCTCGCGCTCGAAAACTGGACACTTCCCGTCCTCGAGCTCACCATCATTCTGGGCGCAGTGCTCGCGCTCGTAGTTGCCATCGTGCGCCTCCGACGGCACGGCGACCCCACCAGCCTGGTCCTGTGGTTCGGTGCCTGCGCATACCTTTTCATCATCGAACCGCCCTTGTATTTCCCGGCTGCGTTCGGAATCGACGAACACGTCGACACGATGTTCGCGCACAACGTGTTCACCGTGGAATTCATGTGGGGCCGACTACCGCTGTACATCATTGCGATCTACCCGTTGATGGCCACGATCGCCTTCGAGATCGTGAAAATGTTGGGCATCTTCCGTCGATACGGTGCACTCGTCGGTGCAGTCTGCGTCGGGTTCGTGCACCATGCGTTCTACGAAATCTTCGATCACCTAGGGCCCCAGCTCAGATGGTGGGCATGGTCGACGGACAACCCACTCAACCAACCTATGTTCGATTCGGTTCCGCTGGGGAGCGTCGTGGTGTTCGCCGCACTGTGGCCGATGTCGCTCGCATTCTGTGTCCAGTGGTTCGTCGGTCGACACGTCGACGAGGGCAAGCGCTTCGATGGTCTGCAGTTGGTGTGGCTCACGCTGGTCATCGGTGTTCTTGCGTCACTGGGTACGTTCATTCTCCCGCTCCCCGCGACGGTCCTCGGGGTGGGAAGCGACACGGTTCGGGGTTTCCTGTACGCAGCAGAACTGCTGATCCTGACGATTGTCGCAATCATCGTGTTGACGCGTCAGTGGACGCGGCTGCGGAAGGGGGTTGCCGATGCTCCCGTGTACCGGAACCGGTTCGTACAGGGCTACGCCGTGGTGTACCTGTGCATCATGGCGTTGTTCTGGATCAGCGCTCTGCCCGATTTCTTCGGCGCAACCGATGGCGTCACCGGCAACAACGATCCCATCGGGAATCTCTGGTACACGCTGGCCTGCTTCGCTATTGCGATTGCGACTGTCGCTGCAACATTCACCTCGGCGACGGTCCGAGTCGGTTCCCCGACCACTCCAGCGAGCGCATGACAGGAAACAACGCTCGTACAGTGTTTGGAAGCGGGCGGTATCGACAATACTGTCCGCGGACCGTGAGGTTCCTCGACCCGTAAACGGAAAGGCACTCGATGAGCATCAACGATGACGACATCACCACAACCGGTACGAGCGGCGGCGAAGGACCTGCTGACGGCGGATCCAACCCCGAGGGCCACGACGGCGGCGCCGACGGCGCTGCAAAGCCGGGCGAAGGACCTGCCGACGGCGGATCCAACCCCGAGGGCCACGACGGCGGCGCCGACGGCGCTGCAAAGCCGGGCGAAGGACCTGCCGACGGCGGATCCAACCCCGGCGGCCACGACGGCGGCGCCGACGGCTCGGCTTGAGCAAGCCCGCAGCTGACGAGCGCGGATCGGATCCCCGGTCCGCGCTCGCTCGTCTGATCTCCGTCGACGGCAGCGTCTTCGCCGAGGACCATTGGGGGCGTTCGCCTCTCCTGTCTCGCGCGCGCGAGCTACCCGGCCCGTTCGAGGATTTGATGACGCCCGCCTCGGTCGACGAGCTCGTCTCGCGTCGCGGAGTGCGGACTCCGTTCGCGCGCATGGCCAAGGACGGTGCGCTCCTGGACAAGAACGAGTTCACCGCATCCGGTGGATTCGGGGCGAAGATGCCCGATCAACTCGATTCCGCTTCGGTGCTGTCGGCCTTCGCCGACGGTCACACCCTCGTCCTTCAGGGACTTCATCGTCTGTGGCCACCGCTGATCGACTTCGTGCGCGATCTCGTCGACGATCTCGGCCACCCCGCCCAGGTGAATGCGTACATCACACCGGCCTCATCGAAGGGCTTCTCCCCGCATTACGACGTGCACGACGTGTTCGTGCTGCAGATCAGCGGCGAGAAGCGCTGGGTCCTACATCCGCCGGTACACCCACATCCGCTGTCGAATCAGCCGTGGTCGGATCGCCGCAGCGCCGTTGAAGAACGCGCGCGCGAGACACCTTTCCTCGACACGGTGCTAGCGCCGGGCGACTGCCTCTACCTTCCTCGCGGATGGATCCACTCTGCCGAGGCATTGGGCGAGACGACGATTCACCTCACCCTCGGGATTGCCTCCTTCAACCGTTTCGACGTCGCGCATCACCTCCTCGCTCTCGTGCAAGACGATCCCGCGCTGCGTCGGCCGTTGCCCGCCGGCCTCGATCTGACGGATCCGGATGCAGTCCTTCCGCATGTGGGTCGCGTCATCGACGAGGTCCTCTCGAGGCTCCACGACATCAAGAACGACCCCGAGGCCAGACGCCGCATCGCGGAACGACTGGGACGACGGTTCGTCGAGATCACGCGCCCCGAGCCCGTCAACCCGCTGCATACGGTCTCGTTCATGACCGGACTCGACGCGGACAGCATCGTGCTCTGGCGTCGAGGCCTCACCGCGCGCGTCCGCGAGGACGACAGCCGGGTCCATCTGACCCTGAGTTCCAAGACTGTCTCACTTCCAATCGAGGCCTCTGCCGCAGTAGCTCGGCTTCGATCGGGGAAGCCCTGCCGAGTGGGCGATCTCACCGGTCTGGACGAGGGCAGTGCCATCGTCGTTGCCCGACGCCTGCTGCGCGAGGGAATCGTGGTCCCGGACTCCTGACGCGGGCGGTCGCGGCGCCTTACGATTGACCTCTCACCAACCGACGAGGAGACGGATCATGCCCACCCGACTCAACCCGTATCTGAATTTCCGCGGGACCGCCCGTGAAGCAATGGAGTTCTACCAGAGCGTATTCGGGGGTGAACTCGCGATGAACACCTATGCAGATTTCGGCACCACCGAGGATCCCACCGAAAAAGATCAGATCATGCACAGCCAACTCGAGTCGCCGTCTGGTTTGACGATCATGGCCGCTGACACCCCGGCAAGCATGGCCCTCAATGTCGGCGACAACGTCTCGGTTTCGTTGAGCGGCGAGGACGAGGACGAGCTCACCGGCTACTGGGACAAACTCGCCGTCGACGCGCAGAACACCATGGGCCTGAACAAGGCACCGTGGGGCGACACCTTCGGCATGCTCACCGACAAATTCGGCATCAACTGGTTGGTCAACATCTCCGGCAGCCAGGGATAGATTTCGAGAAGGGGCTCCACCCGGCGGGTGGGGCCCCTTATTGCTGCCTTCATTCCATATTCGACACATCACATTTCAGAACCACTATGCCCCGGGTCACACATGCGCTATTGTTTGTGCACAGAGAGCAACAGTGTTGCACACAGTGCAACATAACCTCGGAGGCTTACCTTGTTCACATCACTTCCACGTCCATCCCGCGCACTCGTCGGCTCCGGTGCAGCACTGGCGATCCTGGCCGGAACGGTCACCGGATGCGCCGATCGCGCTTCTGGTGAATCCTCGGCCGAGGACTTTCCGAACCAGAACATCACCCTGCTGACCCCTACCGCCGCCGGCGGCGCAACCGACCTGACCGCACGCACGCTCGGCCAACAAATGGAGGCCGAACTGGGCGTCAGCGTGGTCGTCGAGAACAGACCAGGCGGCGCCGGATCGATCGGCATGCAATATCTCGCTGATCAGGATCCTGACGGATACACCATCGGTGTTCTCCCCGTCGAAGTCAGCCTGCTCGGCCACCAGGGATATTCGACGGACCCGGCCGCCTACGACTTCCTCGGACAGGTCAACTCACAGCCCGGGACCATCGCCGTACCCGCCGACAGCCCCTTTCAGACGCTCGATGACCTGATCGCAGCAGCGCAGGCAGACCCCGGAGGCGTGACCATCTCCAACGCCGGACCCGGCTCGATCTGGGAAGCAGGTGCACTCGAACTCGGCCGCGTCGCAGACGTGGAGTTCACCGGCGTCCCCTTCGACGGCGGAGCACCCGCCGTCACCGCGGCGATCGGATCTCAGGTCGACGCCGTGGTCGCCGGCATCGGCGAGACGGCACCGGCCCACGCGGATGGACGCCTGCGGGTACTTGCCGTCTTCACCGAGGAGCCCGCACCAGCCCTACCCGGTGTCCAGACCGCCATCGAACAGGGACACGACGTCGTAATCGGCAGTTGGGCCGTGATCGCGGCACCCAGCGGCCTGCCGGACGCCGTTGCGACGAAACTCGAGGATGCCATCGAATCAGCCTCGGCAACAAATGAATACATCGATCTCATCGAGGCCGGCGGCAATCTACCGCTGTATCGCTCGGCCGACGAGACCACCACGTTCGTCGAATCGGAGTCGGACAGGTTCGAACAACTGGCAGGGCAACAATGACCACCCGGCATCTCCCAGAGGTGAATACCCCCGATCAGACCCCAGATGACATCCACGAGGATGTCGTGGCCCGACCCAACAGTCGCGTGTACGAAGTTGCGACAGGGATTGCCGTCATCGCTTTCGGCATCGTCGTCTATTTCGCGGCCGATGCGATCGAGGTCGGTAGGGACGGTCAGTCGTTCGGACCACGCTGGTGGCCGACGGCGTTGTCGATAGCAGCAATCGTCATCGGACTGATCCTGGTTGTTCAGGCGGTGCTGAAGCGAATCACGTCAGAGGAGTCACCGATCACCAGGTCCGGCAGTGTCGTTCTGGTGACGACGTTGGCGATGATCGCGGCATACGGCCTCGCCTGGCAGTACTTCGACTTCCGGGCCGTCACGGTTCTGCTGTTGGCGGGCCTCGTCGCTATCGGCGGTGGGCGCGGCATCAGGGCGCTCGTACTCTTTCCCGTTGTCACCACCGCAGTGCTGTGGTCGGTCTTCGGCTTGCTGCTGCGGGTCCCGCTGTGAACGCCGTCGCCGAGGGACTCAATGCGCTCCTCGATCCCAGTATCGGCCTGTGCCTGATCATCGGGGTACTTCTCGGCACGCTCGTCGGTGCCATTCCGGGCATCACCGCAGCCATGGCCGTCGCACTTGCTGCAGGATTCACCCTGACACTCGAACCGCTCCAAGGTTTGTCGGTACTTCTGTCCATCTACGTTGCCGCACAGTTCGGTGACCGGGTGCCCGCAATCCTCATCAACACACCGGGAACGCCCGCGTCGATCGCCACGACATTCGATGGCTTCCCCATGGCCAAGCAAGGCCGCGCCGGGATTGCATTGACGAGCTCAGCGCTGGTCTCGGCGGTGGGGTCCGTGGTCGGCATCTGCATCCTCGTCTTCGCCGCGCAGCCCATCGCAAGTGTCGCCCTCGAGTTCGGGCCGGCGGAAATGTTCGCTCTCGTGGTCTTCGGAATGACGATGATGATCGGCGTCTCGGGTGGACGAATCGCGAAGGGCCTCTTCGCAGGCATCCTCGGGTTGCTGCTCGGTACCATCGGCCGCGATCCGATCACCGGCGACGGACGCTTCACCTTCGGTGTGAACGAACTCAGTTCCGGCATACCGTTCATTGCCGCGATAGTCGGACTTTTCGGCATCGCCGAGGTCTTCAACCAGATGATCAGCCGCCATCCGACGCACATACCGGCACCGATCACCCAACTCGGCAAGTGGTGGCCGAACAGGTCGGAACGACGCGAACTCGTCAAACCTGCGCTCATCGGATCAGGTGTAGGTGCCGTCGTCGGAGTCGTTCCGGCTGCCGGCGGTGACATCGCGGGCGTCGTGTCCTGGGATCAGGCAAGGCGCGCATCGAAAACGCCGGAAAAGTTCGGCAAAGGATCACTCGAAGGTTTGGCAGCGGCCGACACGGCAAGCACCGCCACCATGGGCGGATCTGTCACCACAACACTCGCGCTGGGCGTTCCCGGTGACGCGGTCATGGCTGTGATGATCGGTTCCATGGTCATCTGGGGACTGCAGCCGGGACCAGCGTTGTTCGTCGAATCGCCCGACCTGGTCTACAGCATCGCCGCGATCATGCTGTTGGCAACCTTCGCCGCCCTCGCCCTCGCGCTCGTCCGGATGCGCGGAGTCGTCAAGCTACTCGACCTCCCGCAGCAGTACCTTTGGGCGGTCATCATCACGTTCTGCATGGTCGGCACGTACGCCGTCCAGAACAGCGCGTTCGACGTCGGCCTCATGCTCGTCTTCGGCCTCCTCGGACTGGTCATGCGCCGCAACGGTTTCCCGGCGGGCCCGCTCGTCCTCGGCCTGATCCTCGGCCCCCTCGCGGAGAGCAATATCCGTCGCGCTTTCCTGATCGACGGCGCAGCCAGCATCTACACCAGCGGTATCGCCGTGGGCCTGCTCGTCCTCAGCGCACTCGCAATCATCGGTCCGCACATTCGCGCGGCCCTGAGGAAGGGGCGCGGCACACGTTCGAAGGGGACGATCGATGCCTGAGTTTCTCTGCATCGGGGAGACAATGACACTCGTCGCCCCGGTCGAGGCGGTGCCCCTCTCGTGCGCCGAGTTGTTCACGTTGCACATGGGCGGTGCCGAATCCACGGTGGCGCTCTACCTCGTGGAACAAGGACACAGTGTCGCCTGGGCCAGCTACGTCGGCAACGATCCACTCGGCCGCCGCATCGTCGACGAGATCGCCTCGCACGGAGTCGACACATCGTTCGTCATAATGCGCGAGGACGCCGCCACCGGCGTCTATTTCAAGGACCCGGACGACGGCGTGACGACGGTGCACTACTACCGTCGCGGATCCGCGGCCTCGAAGATGTCACCTTCCACACTGGATGAACTACCGCTGCATGAAGTTTCGCTCGTACATGTCTCCGGTATCAATGCCGGGTTGTCCGACACGTGCGCCGAGATGATGCGCGCGCTGTTCGATCGATGCGCAGCATCGAGTACACCGATCTCCTTCGACGTGAACTACCGTCCCGGTGTCTGGGAAATAGAGCAAGCCGCGCCTGCACTTCTCGACCTCGCGCGGCGGGCGGACATCGTTTTCGTCGGCCGGGACGAGGCAGCCACTCTCTGGTCCACCACAGACGCCGCATCCATCGCCACTCTGATTCTCGACGAGCAATACAGCACAGGAACATTGGTGGTCAAGGACGGTGGCATCGGGGCCACCGAGTTCAGCGCGTCAGGAACTCGCTTCGTCGCTGCCCGCTCCGTCGATGTCGTCGAAGTGGTGGGTGCCGGGGACGCGTTCGCAGCCGGTTACCTCTCAGGAATGGCGAACGGCAAGGATGCCCACGGGAGGCTCTCGATGGGCCACGATCTCGCAGCCCGCGCCTTGTCGAGCACCAGCGACTTCGTCCCAGCAGTCGAGCTCGGCGCGTGAAGAACCGAAGGAGCAGTCAATGTCGCAGAGCGTAGAACGCGCCATCGAAATTCTCGAGTTCGTGGCCATTGCGCCGCGCACTCAGAGCGAGGTCGCCTCGCACCTCGACGTGCACCGATCCACCGCGCTTCGGGTGCTGCAGACTCTCACCGATTCGGGTTTGACGCGCAAACGCAGCGACGGAAAGTACAGCGTCGGCTACCGGCTAGCCGGGCTGGCGAATGCGGCACGGGAACAGTTCGACTTCGCGAACGTCGCGCGCCCGTATCTCGTGAAATTGGGCGAACAGTGCTCGCACACCATCCACCTCGCGGCACTCGAAGGTGGCCGGATCGTGTACGTCGACAAAATCGAGCAACCCGGAATGATCAAACTGTTCTCCCAGATCGGTGCGCCCGTGTGCCTGCACACGGCCGGAGTCAGCAAGGCAATTCTCGCTTTCCAGCCACCCGACGTCGTCGATTCCGTAATGAAGGCAGCGGACTTCGTTTCGCATACGCCCACCACCATTACCTCGAGAAGCCGATTCGATGCCGAGTTGGCTGTCGTTGCAGAACGTGGGTGGTCGGTCGATGACGCCGAATACGAGGACTACGTCAATTGTGTCGCGATGCCGGTGCGGGACGCGAGCAATCGCGTGGTCGCAGCCGTCTCGGTGACCGCTTTGAAGGGCCGTGCGGATCTCACGGCACTCGAACTGTTGCTGCCCGACCTACGCGCAGTGACCGACAACGTATCGAAGGAGCTCGGATGGAGACCATGAACTCCTGGTTCGACGAGGCTTTCTCTCGGGCCCCGGTGATGGCAATTCTGCGCGGATTCGCCCCCGCCCGGACCGTCGAACTCGCCCAACGCGGATGGGACGCAGGCATCACCTGCATCGAAGTACCCATTCAATCCGCGTCGGCGATCGACGCGCTCGCCGCCACCGCGAAAGCGGCAGCCGACCGCGGCATGACCGTCGGCGCCGGCACCGTGGTCACAACGGAACTGGTGACGCAGGCACGCGAAGCGGGCGCCTCGTTCACAGTGGCACCCGGATTCGACCCAGCGGTAGCGCTGGCCAGCATGAATGCTGGTATGCCGCATCTACCGGGAGTCGCGACCGGCACAGACGTCCAACAGGCCGCGGCCCTCGGACTCGGGTGGGTGAAAGCATTCCCGGCATCAGTGCTGGGCGCGGGGTGGTTCTCCGCGATGCAGGGTCCATTCCCATCGATGAACTTCGTTGCTACCGGCGGTATGAACGCACGGAACGCACCCGAGTTCCTCGCGGCAGGCGCCCGCGTCGTCGCCGTCGGTTCCGCACTCGAAGACAACGCCCAAATCGACCTCTTGACAGACCTCTTCGCAGCTCGATAAGGAGCCTTCACCCATGCATTCTCTTCTGAACGACGCCTACACCCCGGCGCCCACCCGCTACGACTCGATGGACTACCGTCCCGTCGGCACATCCGGATTGCTGCTACCAGCGGTATCGCTCGGAATGTGGCACAACTTCGGCGACGACACCCCCATCCAGAAGCAGCGCGACATCGTCCGCGCAGCCTTCGATCTCGGAATCACACACTTCGACCTTGCCAACGGCTACGGACCCCCGATGGGGTCGGCCGAGAAGAACGTCGGACGGATTCTCGCGGAGGACTTTTCGAACCTGCGCGACGAAATCGTCATCTCGACCAAAGCCGGCTACGACTTTTTCCCCGGACCCTACGGTCGCGGTGGCGGTTCCAAGTACCTGCTGGGTAGTCTCGAGCACTCGCTGAAGAGCCTGCGACTCGACTACGTCGACATCTTCTACAGTCACCGGTTCGATCCCAACACACCACTCGAGGAGACCGCGCGCGCACTCGACACCGCGGTGCGTTCCGGCAAAGCCAGGTATGCAGGAATCTCGTCGTATTCCGCGGCGCGTACCGTCGAAATCGCTGGTCTGCTGCGTGAGCTCGGGACGCCTCTGGCCATCCATCAACCGTCGTACTCGCTCCTGAATCGGTGGGTGGAAGACGGCACTCCGTCGCTGCTCGACGTGCTGGCAGCAGAAGGGATCGGCTGCATCGCATTCTCCGCACTTGCCCAGGGCTTGCTCACCACCAAATATCTGAACGGCATCCCCGAGGGATCGCGAGCGACGCAGGGAAAGACGCTCCGCGACGGCATGCTGTCGGACAAGAATCTGGACAACGTCGCAGCGTTGAACAAGATCGCAGAGCGACGCGGACAGCCGCTCGCCCAGATGGCGCTGGCGTGGGTCCTGCGAACGCCTCAGGTGTCCTCGGTGCTCGTGGGCGCTTCGAGGCCGAGTCAGCTGGCCGACAGCGTACTGGCGTTGCAGAGCCCGGAATTCACTGCGGACGAGCTCGCCGAGATCGACGAGTACGCCGTCGACGGCGAACTGAACATCTGGCTCGCCTCCTCAACCGCATGAACGCCCTCGACGCGGTTGTCGCCGACGAGCAGGAAGTGCGCCTGGACAGGTTCGACTACGACGACGCCTGGGCCCTCGGTTGCCAGATGCGGCAGGAGGCGGCGCAGCGGCAACTGCCCTTGGTGATCGGCATTGTCCACGGTCACCAACGTGCGTTCCACGCCGCGCTTCCGGGTTCGTATCCAGAAAGCGATCACTGGCTGTCGCGAAAGATGGAGGCCGCCAAACGCTATGGCCGAAGCTCGCTCGGCATCGTCGAGTTCTTCACTGCCACCGGCCGCGACTTCGACACTCAAGCACACCTGCCGACGGAAACGTTTGCAGCGGCGGGCGGCGTCGTGCCGATCGAGGTGACTGGCGTCGGGATCGTCGGTTTCGTTGGAGTATCCGGTCTGCCGCACCGCGAGGATCACACGTTCGTCATGGAGCAGTTGAGAGCATTTGCGCCGAGCAGCCAACGTGTAACCATGGAGCAATGAAACTCATCGCCCGCGTCATCCTGGGGTCCTTTCTGGTCTTTGCGGGACTGAGCCACCTGTTCTGGGCGCGGACGGAGTTTCAGGCGCAGGTGCCGACGTGGGTTCCGATCGACACGGACTTCGTGGTGCTCGCATCCGGCGTGGTCGAGATCGTCCTCGGTGCTGCCCTCATCCTGTGGGTTCGCAGACGGGCCTTGGTGGGGTGGGTCGTTGCCGCGTTCTTCGTCGCCGTGTTTCCCGGCAACATCTCGCAGTTCGTCACGGGCACCGATGCTTTCGGACTGGACACCGACGCTGCCCGCGGGATGCGGCTGGTGTTTCAGCCGCTGCTGATCATCTGGGCTCTGTGGTGCACCGACGCGTGGGCTTCGTGGCGAACGCGGGATACGACTGCACGCCAGGTGTAGCTTTTAGATATGACGTCATGGCAGGAACCCGAGTCAGTGAACCTCATGCTCGACCGACTCGACACGTGGGCGATCGTAGGGCTATCGGGCGACCCCTCCAAGACCGCCTACGAAATCGCTACGGTATTGCAGGAGCACGGCAAGAAAATCGTGCCCATTCATCCCAGCGCCCCGACAGTCCTCGGCGAACAGGGCTACGCCAGCCTGAAAGATGTTCCGTTTCCCATCGACGTCGTCGATGTGTTTCGCAGGTCCGACTCCGCCGGCCAGTTCGCCGACGAAGCCGTCGCCATCGGCGCCAAAGGTGTGTGGTTTCAACTCGGTGTCATCGACGAGGCCGCATTCGAACGAACCATCGCCGCAGGCGTGCCGATGATCATGGACACCTGCCCGGCAATACAGTGGCGTCGCCGCTAAGCCTGCTCACTGTTCTTCGCATCCGGCGGGGTCATTTCGAGCCGAACCCCCATCAATCTGACAGCGCGTGAGTGGTCGAACCGATCGACCAGTGCCACGGCAGTATCGGAGATCACCGCCGGATCGAAAGTCGGCTCCGGCAGCGGCGCTGTGGTGGTGTGAGTTTCGAACGGCGCGTACCGCACTTTGAGGGTGACTCGAACTGCGCAGCGATCCTCGGCGAGAAGATCCTCCCGCACCCGCATCGCGAGGCGTCGTACTTCCTCAGTGACGTCGTTCCAGTCTTCGAGGTCGCTCTGAAAGGTCGTTTCGCGGCTGTGTGAGCGCGCCACCCATGGCTCTGCGGACACCGGCGACAGGTCGACGCCGCGCCCCTTCGATGCAATCCACGGCCCGGTCTTCGGTCCGAAAGCAGCGGCCAGCACCTCATCGTCCGTGGCCGCCAACTCCGCAACCGTCTCGATCCCTATCGATGCAAGCTTCTTGGCCGTCTTCTTGCCGATACCCCACAGCGAATCGGTCGAACGCTCCCCCATGATCTCGAACCAGTTGTCCTTCGTGAGGGTGTAGATGCCCTGCGGCTTCCCGAAGTCTGTGGCGATCTTCGCCCGCAACTTGTTGTCGCCGATACCGACCGAGCAGTGCAACCTCGACGCCTCGAAGACGGTGTCGTGTACCCGCCGAGCGAACCGCACAGGATCCTCGGTCTCGACTCCGAGAAATGCCTCGTCCCAGCCCATCACCTCGACCACCACGTCCAGGCTGCGCAAGGCGTCCATGACGGTGTTCGACGCCGCGTTGTACGCATCACCGTCGACGGGCAGAAAAATCGCATCTGGCAGCTTCTTCGCCGCGACACGCAGGGGCATCCCGGATCCGACGCCGAACTCTCGTGCCTCGTACGACGCCGTCGAGACCACGCCTCGCTCGGTCGGGTCTCCCCTGCCCCCGACGACAATCGGCTTACCCGCGAGTTCCGGATGACGGAGGACCTCGACCGCGGCGATGAACTGGTCCAGATCCACATGCAGCACCCACCGTCGGCGCGGCGCAGTGGTCATGGAGCCATTGTGCTGCACCCCTCCCGCCGAGATCGAGGTTACGACCAGCAATCGGGTGTTTTCGAGACACAACTTCGATCTCGGCGGGAGGGTCAGCGGAAAACGCTGCCCTTCGACGCGAGCGCCTTCACCCTTTCGACGGTCCAGGAGGCAATGATCTTTGGATTCCGTTTGCGCCCGGTTTCGCTACGTGTGTCGATCTCCTGCTCGGCGATGATGTCCCGCAGCTGATCGAGTGTCAGGCTGTGTAGCTGTTCCTCGAGTGCCTTCTCGCCCGAGTCACGCAGCACTACGAAGGGATCGAAGAGACCCGGCTCTCGCGCAACCTTCTTGGTGGTCGGTACCCTTTTCCGAGGCGGTGGCTTCTGCGTTGCAACCGCCGCAACCGGTTGTCCGCTTGTAGCCGGGGCGACAGTGAACGCAGTGGCCAGCGCTTTGGCGAATCGCGGCGTGCGAGCGGCCTCCTCCGCCACCACCTGAAAAAGCTTGGTCAGCAAGGCGGCCGCGGTGGCGTCGGCGGCGCCCAGCTTCATCAACGCGCCTCCGAGTTCTTGGACCTGAACGCGCTGTTCCGCTTCGTCATTGCTACTCATAGCTTCGCCTCGGCCTCCGTCATGATGGTCTTGGTGATCTCTCGAAGCTGATCGAACTGACCAGCGTTGCCATACTTGGTCTTCAACGTGCCGTAGGGCTCGAACTGCGCTGACGCCGCAATCGAGTTCGATTCCGCCAGATACACCGGCAGCACATTCTGAATTTCAGGATCGCGTCGCAAGTTTCGAATTGTGGTTCTGTGAATCGACGAATTCGACTTGTACTTTGTGATCACAAGCCCTAGTTCGACGATCTTGCGTCCGAGTTCGCCGCCGAATTCCTTGATTCGACTCTGAATCTGCGGTATCCCGTAGGTCGACAGCACGTCCGGGATGGTCGGAATGATGTAGCCGTCTGCCATGGCCAGACCGTTGAGCGTTATCGGGCCGACGTTTGGAGGGCAATCGATGAGAATGTAGTCGTAGTAGGCGGAGACTGGGTCGATGGCCTTTCCGAGGATATCGACGGCGCTCGTGGGTGAGCCCTCGTTCACCCGCAACGCACTGATCCGCTCCTGCAGTCCGATCAGGTCCAAGGACGACGGCAACAGGTCCACGCCGGTTACCTTCTTGACCGGAGACACCGACTGTTGAATGCTCGCCTGAATATCGAAGTTGGACGTCCCTTCGACGGCATCCTTGAACAGCGTCGCGAGAGTCAGACCTTTCTTGTTCAGGTCGAACCAGTGCTCCTCACTGATCATCATCGTGGTCAGGTTGATCTGTGAGTCCAAGTCGATCAGAAGAACCTTGCGGCCGAACTCGGCCGACATGAATTCCGCAATCCCGGCCGTAATGGTCGTTTTTCCGACGCCGCCTTTCAGGCTGATGGTCGTGATTACCTTGGCCACAATGCTCCGTTCGAGTTGACTACTGCGTTTTCAGCGGGCATCGACGATTGCCCCCGCACCGGATTTCTTAACTTTGAAACCAACACGCGGGTCTGGTTCCGAGGCGTAGGGCAGCGCGTACGAGAACAACGTCGCGAAGTCTCGGGGATTGACCGGGCCGGTCTGTGCCTTCTTGGCGTGACGTGAGTTGTTGTCCGGGTCGTTTGCAAACAGCAAGATCAACCCACCGCGCGTCGGCTTGTAGAGCTTCGCAGCATTCGCGCCACCATCCTTCTGCGGGCTTCCGGCGATGTGCTCGATCACCTGTCGTTCGCGGACGGCGGTCCCTGTGAAACCGGTCCGATATTCGAGGTCCTGGCGCTTCCTGTTGACTATTGGTAGTTTGCTTTCCCAACCGATCACGGTGAGCGCGGGACGCGTCTTGGGCTGGGGCAGGAGGATCGCAAAGTCTTCCAACGTCCCGTTCGAGATCTTCTCCCTCATAGCGGCTAGGTGCGGTTCGATATCCCAGTTCGAGTCCCAGATAAACTGCTCCACCGCTGCAAGCACAGTCTTCGCGTCGACGATCCCATACCTGGACGAGAACTCACCGCGCAGTCCAGAACGTTGTGTCATCTCGAATGTCGTTTCCGCGGTCAAACTCTCCAACAATGGCTTGACCAACGAAAAGTGCTTCAGATTGTTCGCCCCGTCGTCTCGTGGGGGTTGCATGGTGAAGCTGAAGGCTTCACCGCCCACGCCCCGATACGCCAACTCCGCGTTGTACATCTTGTTTGCAGATGTCGGCTTGAGCCAAGGCTGCGATTGGAAAACCATGGGAGGCACATCCATTGGTGTCACCATCGGTTCCCCCTTGGAGTTCAAACGAGCGAACCGCTTCAGCTCGCGCCTGAACTCTTCCTCATCCTGCACGATGGTCTCGAACGCCTCATACATGTCGAACGGCTTGCCTGCCGGCCCCGGAACATTTCTTCCGATGAACAATCGCACCAGATCGCGGTAACCCTTTCGAAATCCGAACCACCGACCCATCTGCATCAACGTGTCGGCCTGAGGTGTGCGACGCGTGTAATACGTGGTGGTCAAGCCTTCGACGGTGAACCCGCGGCTGAGCTTCGCCCCTCCGACCAGGATCTTCCACACCGGCCGTTCGGCGAAGTCCAGCGCGTCCTGGGTGTAGTCCTTTTCGGATTCCCCGTTGACCACGATTACTGGGCTCGTTCCCTGAGAAATTCTGTCGCAAGCCTCGCCGACGAACTCCTCGAGCACCTCGAAGGACTCAGGCGTTGCGTACCCCTGCTGCGGCCGAGCAGCACAGACGAGAGCAAAGTCGTCGTCCCACACCTTTGCGAGCCGTAGGAGTCCAGACGGTTGACTGTAGCCCGCAGACTTCCACAGTCGCCGAAACTCCTCGGCAAGTGCGGTGTGCTCGAGCTGTTTCACCGACTGATGCACGAGCATCGTGTGATGACCGAACGGTTGTGCACCGTGCGCTTCTCGGTACAGCTTGACAGCGCCAGCAAGTACGAACGAGTCGAGTGCGAGGAGCTGTTCGTCGAAGCGACCCTCGTCATCCCAGCCTGACCAAAGATCGCGGACGAACGCGGCTTTGTTCGAGTTGTACGGCGTCCGTTGCCCTCCTTCGAAATCCTCGCCGAAGTCATGGAAATCTGCTCCGCCCATGTACGGACCTGGGCGCTCGAGGCTGATGATGAAATCGCGCGGGAAAATGTTCTCGCTGTCGACTGGGTCGACGAAAACGTTCGCGAACGGTGTTGCCGTGTAACCGATGTACTGTGCTCGCTTCAGGTGCGCGAGCAGGTCCGAGATACGCCCATTGATAGCGGTTCGTTCTACTTGATCTTTTGCCCACTTGTCCGGGTTCAACGTGTTGACCGACGCCTGGTCTGCTTCATCGTCGATGATCAGGGCGGGAACCTGATCCAACGCGGTGGGCACCCTCTGCAGATCCTCAACCAGCTTCTTGAGTACCGTCGAATTCTTCTTGACGATCGCGATCCGAACGTTGCTCGAGTACAAGTTCCTCGGATCGTTCAACGGCTTCGAGTGGTCGACGATTTCGTATTGCAGCGCCGACAGCCCTTTGCCCAGCGACTTGAAGTCTTCGGATACTCCCGTAAGTCGTCGGATGGCCGGTGCATTGGGCGAGGAATTCGGATCGACCTCGTGCTCGACGAATCTTCCTGCTAGCCAGTCTTGGTCGTCTGCATAGTCGCCGTCGGCGCCGATGTTCTGCCTGCCGATGAGTTCCATGTCGAGTCGACGTTGAGTCTGACTACGTAGCATCTCGATCGTTCCGGTGAGGACGATGATCAGTCTGTAGCCGGCATCGATCGACTTTGCTATCACGCCTGCAAAGTTGGCAGTCTTTCCGCTCTGGACGTAGCCCACGACGAGACCTTTGGACTGATACGGCTCGTCGCGGGTCGGATCAGCCAGTCGTTGCACGATTTCGCGCGTCATCACGTCCAGTTTTCCGACCGTGTCTGAATCGAGCTTCTGCCCGAGCACTCGCGAATACGCACGCCAATAGAAATCGTGTTCTTTCCTACGCTTTTCGGTGTACCACGGGCCCCACGGCTGAGGTGCTGCAATGACTACAGGTCCACCTGCCAGGGGGAATGTCTCGGTGATCTCAACGTGTCCGGCAGGTATCCCCAGTCGCTCGTAGATGAGCACCCTTCGTTCGAGACTGTTTGGAACAGTGCCTGCAGTCCAGCTACTTTCGGATTCAGCATCCCACCTGAGCAAGCTCGACGCGACGGCGTTGCGTACCACCAATGCTTGCTCGTCCACGAGCACTGCGACGATGGTCTCGATGTCGACACCGTCGGGATACCCGTCGAGCGCTCGTGCGTTGACCGGCTTCAAGAGATGCGACGGACTGAAATCTCCGAACTCTCGGGCGATGGCTTCTACCAGTTTCATTTCGCGGCCCCCAATTGTTCACGATGGCTGGTCAGGGACGAGATCAGTACGTCCTGCCAGGCCTGCATCTGCTCGACTTGCTTCGCACTCAGTCTCTGGGCGGTGAACATCTCCTGTACCAGCAAGTACAGCAGCGCTTTGAGGACTGGCGCATCCGTGTTGTCCCTGCTGCGACGCCCGAGCAAATCCGTGCGGAATCTGGCGTTGATCCAGAGAGTTCGGTTCTTCAGATCGACTTCGAAGAACCTGTCGCGCACTAGAACTCGCCACTGTATGGCGACCGGTTCTTGACCATCGGGGAAATCGAACGCGTCACCGAATGCATCGAGGACGTCTTCGGGCAGGCCGGAGCTGGGCTCGAGTGCAGAGATCGGTTTCGGGGTACGTGTCCGCGCAGCCTTGGTCGTTGCGACTGCATCCGAGACCACCTGCGTAAGTGCCGCCTGCAAAGCTGCCGCCACGGTCGCGTTCAGCGTGACGCCTGATTTCTCCGGATTGATTCGGACATGCGTCATCAATGCCTCGTCGAGGTCGATGGCAATGCGTGCAGGCCCATAGTCTGGGCGCGGATGCCACAAGCCGTTCCATCCGCCGACCTGCAACAACCGGTCATTGCGGTAGAAGTACAACCCTTGGCGGTCCCGTCCAGGTGCCCCGAAAAGCCGGTACTGGGGCAGGCCGCTACGTGCCGGCCAGATATGCGCTGTGAGGGCTGCCTTCCCGTCGGAAACGTCCAGCGCGGAGACGCGCGGATATCCGTCGGCGCCCGTCGTCGGATACTCGAATGGATCGATCGGCACGATGGTTCGCGGCGGGCCAGCTCTGCCGAGTCCGGCGTCGAAGACGTCGACCGTCATTCGCTTGGTGCCATCGAGGATGCGGTGGAAGACGACGCCCAAATGGCTTCGTACATCGTCGATAGCAGTCTCGAGCCAGCTGACTTGTTCGTCCTCGTTCGCCGACATGAGGAAGGTGGTGATCCCACGCCACTCGACGATCGTTCCGCGGTTGAAGGGAAACCGCGGCTTCGTAGCGTCGAAAATCGACTGCGCGTCGTCCGAGTCCAGGGTGGCCTCCGTGCCGACACCAGCCTGGATCATTCTCCCTTGGGCTGGATGCCCATCCGCCCTGGACCACACGACCAACGTGTTCGCCTGGCTCAGCGAAGCCGCCTTCATGCCTACGCCGAAATGGCCGAGGTCGCCAGCTTCGTACCTCCGTGCACTTCCATACGCCATTGCGGCATCCATCGTGTCAGAGGACATTCCTTTCCCGTCATCGATGATGCGCAGCCCGACGATGCGCGTGCCCTCGCGCACAAATCTGATCAGCACGTGTTTCGCACCTGCGTCCAGGCTGTTGTCGACCAGGTCTGCGATTGCCGTGGGCAATGTGTGATGCAGGCCGATAGCTCTTGTCAGTGAAGGATCCGCAGCTGACGCCCGAATGTCGACCACTCGCATCGACTCAGTCATGCACGGCACCCTGATGCATCCACGCCTTTTCGAGAAGTGCCACGACGTGCTCCTCGCTACTGGATTCGTAAGCGGTCAGCAACCGGCGCGGTCGAGTTTCGCCTGACATGCCAATGGCGTCGGCGAGGACACGAATCAGATGACGTTCGGCGATGCTAGCGGGTTGGGGATGTCCGATAGCCGCAAGCGCCTGCCGCAATGGCGTCGCGTCCTCGGGCAGCGACGCTGGACGCACGACCGAAAAACTCCTGTCGGCCGAAAATTCGAGCAGTATCTCGTCGCCCACTACGGCATCGAGTTCGCGGAGGAACCGGCCGATCGTTCCTGACGTGGGTTGAGCCCCGGTCCACCGAACCATTTGAGTCCCCAGACGACTGTTCAACTCGACGGTGCTTCCGCGCTCGCAGCCTACGGCCGCAGCAACGCCTGCAGGAAGGGCGAAACCGGATCCTCGAAGGTGATCCGCAGTCACAACGATCCGATAGCGCCAGGCCAGCCCGATTCGATAGAGCCGTCGAGTTTGCTCGGGTGTCTTCGTCGCCCCTGTACGCCGACGGCGAACGATGCCCTGCACCGCCTCGAAACGATCTGGATGTCGAGCTACTGTTTCCGTCGCGGTCGCCCATTCCACGAGTCGCCAGCGACCGTCCACGTGTGCGACGCGCTCGTCACTTTCAAGCGCCCTGCGAACTGATGCTAGCGGCTTCCCAGTCCGTCCGAGCTCAGCGATCTCATCGGTCGCGCATGGCTCGCCTACAGCCTCGAGCGTTGCGACGAGCGTATCGGCAAGCCTCTTCGTTCGAGTGAGAGCAGAGCTGGCCACTACTGGTACGTTGCACCAACCCAGCCACTCCTCCAGCTCATCTCGGGGCATCGTCACCATGGCCGCGAGCTGGTCGAGAGGAACGACTCCATTCGGCGATTCCAAGTCTTCGAGTAGCGATTCAGTTTTCTTCCTCGCACCTATCACCCCTGGGCTCGCCGCCCACCCGTCGGTCACCTCGAAGTAGTCGTCCAGACGATCGAGGACGAGCCACAGCGGGATGCCCAGACTCGGCACTGGAGTGTCGATGATCGGATGCATCGCGATCAGGCGTTCCATCGATGCCACCGGTTGAATTTCGATTCGGAGGCTCGCGAGGAGGTTACCGACTGCCGTCCCGTACCCGCAGGCAGAGTTGATCTTCGCTTTCGACTGCGCCTCGATTGCACCCGCCGCAGGTTTCGACAGGTGCAACCTGATGCTCAACTCGCCCAACGAGACAGGCTCACGGGCAAGGAGGCGCGTATGAAGAGCAAGCGTTTCACGCCGATCCAGTTGCGCGACCAGATTCTCGATCTCGTCCACGGGATCGCCCTGCTCGACATCTGGGAGATCGCGGGGACGCAGTGCTGAAATCCTGGCCGCGAGCTCCTGTACTTCTTCCGGCGACTCGGCATCGATGTCGACCGACAGGAGGGACTTGTCATGTTCACCACGCAACCGTCTCCACGAGGAGAGGGCTACAAGGTCGTCGATCAGCTGCGTCAAGACAGGTGATTCGTCGGCGATCGTCTCGCTCGTGTCCACGCGACAGATCGGGTTGTCGAGAACTGCACAGCAGAGCAGAGCATAGGAAATGTCGCGAACAGTCTGCTCACTTGTGCCAGGCACAGAGAACACGTCCAGCACAGTGTGCGCCAGTAGGCCCGCAAGAGTGGTCGCATCGGTCAGACGCCGCACGGTTGTTGTAGGACGCGCCGGCAACCCCAGGACGGCAACCGGAAGGTCAGGCGACAAGGACGGAAGGCTCTCGGCGAACGTGCACGAATTATGGCTGGAGACGAAGAGCCCGGACAGTTCATACAGGACCTTTTCGAGGTCGACGTCTCGTGCAGTCTCGGACGGGCTGTCCTCGAGCCACCACGCCTCTCCGGGCGCGAGGGGCTCCAACAACCCGGCCCGCTCGGACACATAGTCATCGAGCCAAGGCATCAAATCGACCCACGTGGTGGTGCTGAGATCGGACCGGGGCAGCGAATTCACACCCAACATTTTCGCCCCGCTCCCACTGGTATCGGCATAGATTGGTCAAAGATAGAGCACAGACCGCTTGCCCGCTTTCACCGGCCGCACATGCGCAGGTGATCGCCCCGATCGCTTGTCGTTTGCGCGGTCGCGACGACCTTTGTGCGAAACTCGAACCCATGGAATCGAACACCGTAGAGATCACGGTCGTCGGTCAGGGCAGCGCGACATTCGCGCCCGAGCGTTGCACTATCGCCCTCACGGTGCGGTCGGATGGGCGCTCCGCGGAGGCCGCTGCGGAACCCGCTCATCGCCTGGTCGATGAGCTGAGTCGACTCATCGATCCGCTCTACAATCCGGCGCACGGTCCGATCGATTCGTGGGCGCTCGATCAGGTCAGGCATTCGCGCCACCGTCCGTCGAACCACGAAGGAGAGCAGCTGCCGTACGTGTACCAGGCAGTCGCGACGATCATCGTCGAGTTCGGTCAGATAGACGTCATCGATGCCTTCGTCTATGCCGTGTCCGCATTGGATGGCGTAGAAGTTGGGCACTTCGAGTGGGGTCTTGCCACGGACAGCCAGGCAGCGAAGATCCGCGAGGTCAGAACTCTCGCTGTGCAGGATGCCGTCGAGAAGGCCGACATCTATGCCCAGAGCGTGGGACGGTCGGCAATCACAGCGATGTCCATCGCCGATCCCGGACTGCTCGGCGTGGGCCCCACGCAGTCGGGCTACGTTGCATCGGCTCGTACATTCGCGGGAGCGGAGGACGGCTTCGAGCTGCGTCCACAGGACATCACGCTCCGGGCCGAGGTTCATGCGCGCTTCACCGCGACCTGACACAACGCCCGCTGTGGACCGTGTTCGTCCTTCCCGGCCCATTCACGCCTACTCTCGAACTGTGGACAGACTCGATGGACCACGCCTGTGGCCCCGACCTCCGAAGTTGCCGCGACCGATCCTGATGGACCAGAGGTGGGAAAACCTGGCCTTTCTGCACTGGCGAGTCCCCAGTGAAGCAGTCGCGCCGCTCCTCCCCGCTGGTTGCCGGCCCGACGAGTTCGACGGCTCGTCCTGGGTGGGTCTGATCGGCTTCGAGATGGTCGACGCTGGACTCGGCTACGGCTGCCCTGTCCCCTACTTCGGAACTTTCGACGAGATCAACGTTCGTCTTTACTCGATCGATGCCGACGGCCGGCGCGGCGTGTTCTTCCGTTCACTGGAGGCCAACCGGCTCGCGGTGGTGATCGGGACCAATCTCGCACGAATTCCGTATCGCTGGGCTTCGATAACCGCAGAAGTGCGCGATGATGCGATCAGCTACCGCAGCAGACGCCTCGCCCCTCCACACCGTGGTGCCACGACCGACTTCGGAATCACTCGGGGAACCACCAATGTGTCCGACGACCCGTTGGCTCAGTTCCTCACAGCGCGTTGGGGTTTGCACACGATGTTCGCCGGCAGACTCCTGTACGTGCCGAATGTGCACCGTCGCTGGAAACTCACGGGCGCTGAAGTAACTCATTGCTCCGACCGTCTCATCGAGGCGGCGGGACTCCCCGGGGTTGCGGACCGGCAACCGGACTCGGTCTTGTTCTCGGAGGGAGTGGCGACGCAATTCGGGAAGCCGTATCTCGTTCGTTCTACCTGATTCCAAGAACCTACAGCGTCTCATAGGCCGATAGATCGGCCGGGTCGACGTCGATCATGACCACCCGGTCCTCCTTCGTACGGTCAGCCGGTGGTCGAAGCCTGTGTTTGATCGGTCTCGCTCGGGTGGGATCGGTGATGGAGTTCGCTTGCTGTTCATACCCGCTCGAGCTCGTTCCCAGCACGTGGCTCGCTGGCTGGCATCGGCTGGCAACAAGCAAATACCCACTGGCACAACGGCGTTGGAGTACCGCACCGACGGTAGTGTCATCGGCTACATGGCGGACGGGTCGACCTACCAGCGGTCGGCTGCCACACTGGAGGGCAATCCAATGCTGCGTGCGGGCATCGTCGACGAGATCAAACGAACGGTCGCAGCCTGCCTCGGTGTTTCTTTGACTGCAACTGGATTCTGGGCCAGTATCGAAGCTGAACTGACCATCTGGGACCGCGCAGCGAAGTTCTTAGTTCGTCGACTTGGCGTACTGGGTGCCGTGAGCTGCGCGGGAGGCATTATTTGGGAGTACATCTGATGGCGACTTCGTTCCTCGAGTTAAATGACCGGACCCGGTCGTTCTTCGGCGGGCCAGGTATTGGCATCGTGGCGGCCCTAATTGCTGCGGCGATTGCTATTCCAATTCTGGTGTCCCTCTCTGATTGGTCTACCTTCACCACCGCAGCCAGCCTGTTCATCGGGGCTGTGGTTGCGGCAAGCATCGGTACAGCGTTCCGAAACGGCGCAGCCCGGGCGGTTCGGGTCGCGGGTGCCGGATTTGTCTCGGTCTTGATCCTGTTCGTTGTCGGCGCGACTGGCATCTTCAGCATGTCCGACGACTTCCAGTGGTCCGGCCTAAGCGCAGTCACCGGCATCATCCTGGGATCCGTCGCAATGGGTGCAGTTCTCAACCGCACACGGCATCGGCGCTAGATTCCCCTCCTTGTGAGGGCGATGACGATCTCCAACGACTCGGTGTAACTGCTCCGGTGGACGCAAAAAAAGGGGACCCACCAAGGTGGGTCCCCTTTTTCTTAAATTGTGTTCGGCGGTGTCCTACTCTCCCACACCCTGTCGAGTGCAGTACCATCGGCGCTGGAGGGCTTAGCTTCCGGGTTCGGAATGGGACCGGGCGTTTCCCCTCCGCTATGGCCGCCGTAAC
>NZ_JAHUTG010000011.1:60024-193684 GCF_020889545.1 Rhodococcus sp. I2R | reverse complement strand
ACTCGCCGAAGGCAAAACCAAACGCGACATCATTCGCTGCCTCAAACGAGCCGTCGCCCGCGAAATGTTCCAACTCCTCACCCACAAAACCACCGCTTGACACTCATAGGAGCATCACATGCGACGAAGTCGCCTACTCCTTGGAGAGGTTCGTGCGGGGGATGACCTCGGTCTGATCCGTCGTCCAGTCGCGGTTGCGGGGTTCGGTCGGTGCAGCCGCGCCGCCACCGTCATCGCTGCGCCGCGGCGCGTTGCCACGTGCGGGCCGATGGTCGCCCCGATTGCCGCGGACTCCGAGCACGATGCCGACGATCAGCGCGATGAGACCGAGGATGCCGAGCACTATCGGGACGGTGCGCCCGAACAACGAAATCTGGTCCATGCCGTCACGGGCCTGCTGCAGCTGGTACTCGACGGTGTTCTCGTCGAAGGTGAGCGGAACCCGCAGGACGTCGACCTCGGGGTCGCCTGCCGTGCGCGAGTAGTACTGGTGGAGCTGCTCATCGCCCTTGACGATGACGCCGGTCTTGGGTTCGACCCACAGCGTGCGGGTGTTCTCGTACCAGCGGGTCATCGTGACCGGGGTTTCGCCGCCCTCGACGCCCCACGTGGCGGCAGGCAGAGTAACGCGGTTGGTGGGGATGTTGACCACGGAGGACAGGTCGACCGGGGCAATGGTCTGCTCGTACTTGTAGACCGGCGTGCCATTGATCTCGGTCTCTTCGACGAAGTCGATGTCCTGCGATACGCGGGCGTTGATGTCGAAGTACGGGTACGACTTCTGCTCGGCGCCGAACGGGAACTTGTATTGCAGTCCTGTGTGCGGCACTTCCTCGGCGGGCTCATCGGCCTGAACCTGAATGGTTCCGATGGGATTCTCGACGGGCATGCTCGTCACGCGGTCCAAGGTGACGCGGTCGACGGTCGCCGAGCGAAGTCCTGTCTCGCCCTGCACATCGGTGCGTCGAAGAGTGGATCCGGCCTGCAGCGTGATGTCATCGGCACCGGATGGCTCCTCGACGGTGACGAAGCGCTGCGACACGAAAGGAACGTTCTCGTCCACCACGGCGCTACCAGCAGCGAGTGATGCGGCATCCAGCACGCTTCCGGTGCCCGTGGAGACGGTGGTCACCTCGAGATCGAGCGGTGTCTTCTCGAGACGGGGCACCGTGTAGGTGGGAATCAAAATGGCCGCTACCAGCAGGAATGCGCCCAAGCCAACGAGTATGAGGGCAACTATCCGGCTCGGCCCCGAGCGCTCCGCCATGTAAAAATCTCCCTTAGTCGTGTTCCGGCGCGCCGCTGCTTCCACCCGACAGGTTCGGGCAGAGTACGCCCGTTCTGGAGTGTCCGATTGGTATCGCCACGTCGTTTGGTGACAGTAACAGTGATCACCTCGCGTGGGCGCGAGTGACACTGCTTGTGCAGGGAATGCTTGACTGGTCGGGAAATGAACACTCCCATCCAAACGTCGGCGCCGGACGTGTTGCCGCTGCGTGGGTTCATTCCTTCACTGGAGGGGATGCGCGCGTTCGCTTCGCTCGGCATCGTCGTCACCCACGTTGCATTTCAGACGGGGGCTGCGGCGTCACCTGTGGTGGGGCGCATTTGGGGCCGGTTCGATCTGACGGTCGCGATCTTTTTCGCGTTGTCCGGATTTCTCCTCTGGCGCGCTCATGCCGCCCAGGCTCGGGGGCTGGGCACCGCTCAGCCCATCGGGACGTACCTGTGGTCTCGTGCCGTCCGAATTCTGCCGGCGTACTGGGTGGCTGTGACGCTGACCCTGCTGTTCTTGCCCGATGCGGGCGGCAGCTGGAACGTGTGGGTGGCGAATCTGTCGTTGACGCAGGTGTTCGTGCCGTTGACCCTGACCGAGGGCCTGACCCAGATGTGGTCGCTGTCGGTGGAGGTGGCGTTCTATCTGCTGCTGCCGATCGCAGCTCTCGCGATGACGCTGCTGCGCGATGATCGTGCTCGTCTGCGCATTCCGCTACTGGCGGGTGTGTCGGCGGTGAGTTTGTCGTGGGCCTTTCTCCCTATTCCGACGCTGGATGGAATCAATCACGACAATTGGCTGCCGGGCTACCTTCCATGGTTCGCGGCGGGGATGTTGCTTGCCGAGTACTCGACGCGCCGCGAAACGTGGTTGCACCGCCTGGCTGCCCGCCGCGTCGTCATCGGCTGCATAGCAGTAGTGGCATTCGTACTGTCGGCGACGCCACTCGCGGGCCCGGAGGGGCTGGTGCGTCCGGAGCCATGGCAGTTCGCTATGAAGGTCGCCCTCGGCGGCGTCCTCGCGTTCGCGTTGTTGGCGCCGCTCGTCCTCGGCGATGGCGCTGCGTCGAAGCACCGGATTCTCGAGCACCCGGTGATGCTGACGTTGGGCAGATGGTCGTACGGAATCTTCATCTGGCACCTGGTGGTTCTGGCGATGGTGTTCCCGGTATTCGGGATCATCCCGTTCTCGGGGCATTTCGTGCTGGTGCTGGCCGTGACCGTGGCGTTGTCGATCCCGATCGCCGCAGCAAGTTACGCGCTCGTCGAGGAGCCGGCGCGGCGGGCGCTGAAGTCTCGGCGCGCCCGTGCACAGAGCACGTCACAGACGGGCGCGTAGCGCGCTCACGGCCACCGCGATCAGCGCGATCAGCGCCGCCAGCTGGATCGCGAACGAGTGCCCGACGTAGCCGTCGGGTGCCCGCCAGGGACCCGTCGACAGCAGGGCAATCGCCAGCAACGTTCCGCCGCAGGCGAGACCGACCAGCACTCGGTCTTCGGCTCCTGCGCCGAATCGGCGCCTGAGGAACTCCGCTGTAGCCGCCACGACAACCGTCGCGACTACTCCGGCAACCCCGGCGGTCACCGCCACTGCGGCGACCAACGCCGCCCAGGCGAGCACTCTGTTTCGCCACGGAAGCGGAGGACTGTCGCCGTCGACGCGGCCACGCCGCAGTGCCAGAAACGTCAACGGAATCAGCAGTAGCAGTCCGCCGAAGATGCCGAGCCGGTACCACCCGTCGGTGGCGAACTCGAGCGTGACCGTGCCGGCTGCTCCGGCGGGCACGATCCAGCCCTGTTGCCATCCGTCGACTGTCACCGGGGTCAGCTCGTTGCCGTCGGGCCCCGTTGCGCGCCAGCCGATGTTGTTGCTCTCCGGGACGACAAGCAATCGGTCGGTGTCGTGCGTGGGCACGTCGATCTCGCGGCGGTCGGCATCCCATCGATTCATCTCGACCGCCTGTGGCGCCGAACTTGTCGCACTCACAGCGGGAACCGGCATGGTGCGCAGGCGAACCCCGTCGACGAAGAATGCCGCTCCCGGGTCCACGACGATGTCCTGCCGGCCCTCTGGGAGCGGAATGGGATTGAGATTGGCGTTCTCGACCGGGAATGGGCCCTCGCACAAGGTTGCTCGCATCGGCGCACCCGAACGAAGCTGCGCTGCAGTGCCCGTCACCGAAGCGCGGACAGTCTGGCCGGCGATCGACATGACCGGGCCCACGTCGCAGCCGACGGTGATGCTCCGCTCCGCATCGAATGCAGCGCCCACCTCGCGACCGCCGGACAGTACGGCGACCTCGGCCAGCCCGGGAGGCGTGGGCTGTACGAAGCCGAGCGAGTTCTTGTCGAGCACGTCGTCCCAGTCGACCAGCGACAGCACGATTCGATCGGTGACCTGCGGGAACAATTCGATCGTCGTTGCTTCGTCCGGGTCCACCTCGCGAACCTGCGGCCCGGCACCCAGATCCACCGCGACCGATGTCGGATGAACAGGCAGGGCGCCGCGGCTGGGGGTGAGTGTCAACCCGTCGACGAGGGTCGGCTCCGGCAGGGAGATGGTGAGCGTCGGCTGGGTGCCGGCGCGATTGTCGATGCTCGACGGGGCGGCAGTCCAAGACGTGCGTCGATCGCCGTCGGTTGCCGCGAAGGCGGAGCCTTGGAGGTCGCCGACGTCCGAGGCTCCGGTCGCGACGGGACGGCCGGGCTGTGACAGTAGAGATTCGAGCTCCGGGCTCTGTCGCGTGCGCAGCGTCAGTTCCGGGAGTACTGCAGTCCCCTGCGGCACCGAGAGGGTGCGGGTGAAGCGCCCCAGCTCCTCCGGGGCGACGGAGAGTCCGCTGCTACAGCGAATACGGTCCTGGGTGTCGACGCAGCCCGACCGCCCGGGGAACTCCTGGCTCAGTTCCCAGGCAATGACGTCCGCACCGGTTGCGACCTTCGGGAGAACCGTGCGGTGCACAATCGAAACCTGCTGTGGCGCATCGATATTGGAGTAGTCCTCGACCGAGAGCTCGCTGATCCCGAACTGGCTCCCGTTGGTGCCGCCCACCGTCGACCGTGCGGTGATCCGCAGCCACGATGTGGAGCCACCGGGCAGCGATACCGTCATGGGCTCACCCGGCTCGTCGACCCGTGCGGCGGTACTGCCGTTCTCGGTGGTGATTTCGAGCCATCGAACCGGATCGCCGATGGTGCCGGGACTCGTCCGTAGACGAAGCAGACCCCCTCGCAGGGGCTCGTCGAAATCGAGCTGGAGCCACTCGCCCACAGCGCTGTCGATTCCGTTGCTGACCCAGCTCGTCGCGAGATCACCGTCGACGACCGCGGCGACGCCGTTACCCGGTTTCGTGCCGCCGATCTGCGTCGCGTCCGAGGCCGAACTGGATGCCGTGATCGACGCACCCTCCCATTCGGCGTTCACCGTCTCGGCGCCGTCGACCGGGTAATCGGCGACCTCGTTGAGCGAGCGACGCGGTTCGTCGACCGACCGCAACGCGGAGTTGTGGTTGTCCACCTGACCGAAATCGGTTTCACGTCGTGTCGGTGTGTCCGTCACGGTCACCTCGTCGACCGTCAAACCGGCGGCCTCGGCATCGGAGGCCAGGATCACCGGGCCCTGCGGGACCGGTTGCGGAACACCCCGTCCCCGTTGCTCGTTCAACCGCTGCAGCGACTCCGGGCCGCCCTGCACGAACGGCACACGGCCGAGATCGACGGTGTACGGCCCGGACACTGCGGTAGAAGCACCGACGGTGTAGATCTCCACTGCCGGATACGGCGGCCGCAGGTCCCCGTCGACAGTGACGTCCTCGGTCGACCCCGGCGCGATGTCGTTGCCGAACTCGGCCACCTTCTCGAGCCCCGGGGAGCCGTCGAGCGCTGCATGGACCAACGCCGGACGCGCCGAGCGGGAGGACTCCGGATCGAGATCGTTGCGGACGACGACGTAGTGAATGCCCTGACCGAGCAGGGTATCCGCGAGTCCAGCCGACGGGCGACCGTCGGCGAGGAGCCGCTGCACCGAGTCGAGAGCGCGGATCGCGCCGGGCGGCGTCAACGGCACGGAATCGCGCACCGCCCACGGCGTCGTGGCGAGGGCTTGCAGCGGTTCGTCGCGGGTCAGGCCCCATGTCTGCAGCGCGAACGGGGCGCCGGGGACGACGAGGGCACGCTGCGCGTCCGAACCGTCGGGGGAGGTGCCCGACGCGTTCTCGGTGAGCCAGTCCGCGGCGTCGTGCCAGTAGTCGGGGACGGCCTCGTAGGCGCCGCGCGGGGCCAGCTTTCCGGTCCAGGCCAGCGACGTAGAGAACGTCAGCGCGACGAGAACGAGCCCGGCCACGGCGACCATCTTGTCTCGCTCCGGGTGGGCGATCGCGTGACGCCACTCCGCGGGCGCGGCAGAGCCTGGCAGTGGAACCTTCGCCAGCAGGTGAGCGAGCCCGAGCACCAGTGGAATTCGGACGAGCGGTTCGAGTTTGTGGACGTTGCGCAGCGGTGCGCCCGCGGAATCGAGAAACACTCGGACGCTGTCGGCGATGGGGGAACCGAGCTCGCCGACATACCCTGCGGTGAGTCCGACGATGCCGACGAACAGCAGAACCGTCAGGCGACCGCGTGCAGGCATCGAACGCATCGCCAGTCCAGCCAGCCCGGCGGCCGCGATTGCGCCCGTCGCGATGACGGCGGCGGGTTGGGTGACGAGAACGGCGCCGGCGACGCGCTCCGGGGACACGAACGGCGTCCAGCTGCTGGTGCCGCGCAGAATCTCGGCGAGCGATGCCCATTGCGTCGTGGTGCCGGAGGATTCGATGTAGTCGAGGAACGGTGGGCTGACTCGTCCGAGGAGCAGCAGCGGAACGATCCACCACAGCGTCGCGAGCAGGAGAGTGCCCGTCCACCAGCCGGAGAAGACGAGCCACCGGCGGTTCGGGCGGTGGCACAGGACCCAGACGACGCCGACGAGGCAGGCAGCGGCCGTCGCGACGGCATTGACGGCACCCATCAATGCCACCGCCAACGCCGATTGGGCGGCCAGTGACCGCACCCCCCAGTTCTGCGGGGTGGATCCGAAGGCCCGAACGATGGGGATGAGCACCCACGGCGCCAGCATCATCGGCATCGTCTCCGAGGAGATCGACGTGAGGGTCGTGACCACCCGCGGGGAGAGCGCGAACGCGGTAGCGGCGATCAGGCGTGAGGTGCGACTGCCGATGCCGAGTGCTTCGGCGAGCCGGATGATTCCCCAGAACCCGGCGATCAGCAGGAGCGCCCACCAGATGCGCTGGGTGATCCACGGCGGAATCGCCAGCACGTCACCGAGCGCGAAGAACGCTCCGTGCGGAAAGAAGTAGCCGTAGGCCTGGTTCTGCACCTGCCCGAGTGGTGCCTGAGAGGTCCACTGATGTGCGGCGCGCGCAAGAAATCCGAGAGGATTCTGCGTCAGGTCGTATTTGGTATCGGCAACGGTGTAGCCGGGAACCTGCAGAAGGGAAAGCGCAAGCGCCAGAGCCGAGACACCGAGAAGCCATCTACGACCGAGTGGTTCGGAAGAGATCGAAGCGCCGAGTGTCAGCGGCTGCCGTACTCGACCTGGTTCAACAGCGAGGAATCAGCGTTGCCCGATCGGTCGATCTCGGGACGGGTGTTGTCCGACGCCGCCGCCGTCACTCCGAACACGGCACCTGCGCCCAACACCGCACCGGCCACAGCAGCAATAATCCCCGGGACAGCGAACTTCATCTCGGTACTCCACTTTCCTCGACACGGCAATCACGAGCGACGGCTGACAATCCCCCGCGCGCGGATCACGCTATCACCTGGATCGGCCCGTCCTGGGTTGCACGCGCTGCTACTTGCCCGGCGGAACGATCAGAACGGGTCGGTGGCTGTGTCGCAGCACGTGGTCGGCAACCGAACTCTGCAGTAGCGAGCGCAGACCGGTAGTGCCCCTGGTGCCCGTGACGATGATGTCCACGTCCAGGTCGTCTGCTTTTTCGACGATGGCGCTCCAGATTGCCGTGGTGCATTCGGTGCAGTGTCCCTCGACGCTCAGACCGGCCTCCCCCGCGAGCCTGACGCCCTCGCTGTTGATGATCTTGGCGTCGGTGAGTGCAACGTCCTCGGCCTCGTCGTCGGGGACCCACTCCGGCTGCATGACACCGGAAAGGCCGGACAGTCTGGCGGCCTGACGCACCATCGGTTCCCAGGCCGTAACGACGAGTGCGCGCTTTGTCATCAGAAACCGCCCGGCGTATTCGATTGCGCGTTTCGCGTTGTCGGAGCCGTCGTAGGCGATGAGAATCAGATCTGCAGGCATCGTGTTTCCTCCTGATGTCGCGTTTGTCCGAGCCTATCGCGAGACGGCGTCCTTTCGCGGCGCGTCGGAGGTGTCGGCTACCGTCGGTTGCCATGACGAAGCTCCGCTCGCCCCTCTCTGTAGCCGCGCTGTTGGTCGGTGTCTCTGTCACTGCCTCGTGCGCTGGGGGAGGTACGGAGGCGGCTGCTCCGTCGCCGACGGTCGCTGCGGCGTCCTCCACATCGCTCACACCGGATCCGACGACCGAACCTGCTCCTCCGGCCGACGCGTGCGCGGCGTTCGTCGGAACCCTGACCGAGCGGCAGCGTCTTGCCCAGCTACTCACCGTCGGCGTCACCGGGACGGCCGACGCGGTCGACATCATGGCCCGCGAGCAGGTCGGCGGCATCTTCATCGGGAGTTGGACCGACACCGCGACGCTGGCGAACAGAGAGGTCCCGCAGATCGTCGACGCCGCGGCGGTGCCGCCGATGGTCACCATCGACGAGGAGGGCGGCCGCGTATCCCGCGTCGCGAATCTGCTCGGAGAGGTCCCCTCGGCGCGGGAGACAGCGCAGACGATGACCGTCGACGAGACCTACCAGCTGGCGCTCGAGCGGGGACGCGGGCTGAAGGATCTGGGTGTGACCGTCGACTACGCCCCCGTCGTCGACGTCAGCAGTCAACCGGACAACTCGGTGATCGGCGATCGATCCTTCTCCGCCGATCCCGACCAGGTGGTGGCCTACGCAGGCGCGTACGCGCAGGGGCTGCGCGATGCCGGGATCGCGCCCGTCATCAAGCATTTCCCCGGTCACGGCTCGGGATCGGGAGATTCGCACACGGGCGCGGTGTCGACGCCGCCGCTGGATCAATTGATGCAGTCGGATCTGATTCCCTTCGCGGCGCTCTCGCCCACCGGGGTCGGCGTCATGATGGGGCATCTCGACGTGCCCGGGTTGACGGCCCCCGGTGTGCCCGCCAGCATCAGTCCGGCCGCGATGTCGCTGCTGCGCGACGGTGTCGGCTACGGTGCGGCACCGTTCACCGGTCCGATCTTCACCGATGATCTCAGTGGGATGGCGGCCATCACCGACCGTCTCGGCATCGTCTCCGCAGTGGAGGCGGCAGTCGTCGCCGGCGCCGATGTAGCGTTGTGGCTCACCACCGACGACGTCCCTCAGGTGTTGGACAACCTCGAGGATGCAGTCTCGACAGGACGATTGCCTGTAGACCAGGTCGATCGCTCCGCAGCGACTGTCGCGCGGTTCAAGGGTGTCTGCTAGATTCCGACACGTCGACGCTGGGGACGCGAGCTTTCTTACCGTGGAGTAATGTCATGGGTTCGACGTTGTTTGGAGGACACATGGCTGGCGGCACCAAACGACTGCCCCGCGCCGTGCGAGAACAGCAAATGCTAGACGCTGCGGTGGATGTATTCTCGGACAAAGGTTTTCACGAGACCTCCATGGATTCGATCGCCAAGCAGGCGGCGATATCCAAACCGATGCTCTACCTGTACTACGGCTCCAAGGACGAATTGTTCGCTGCATGCATCGCGCGCGAAGGCGTCAAGTTCGTCGAGGCGCTCACCCCGGCCGCCGACCCGTCATTGACTCCACGCGAGCAACTCCGAAGCGCCCTGCTCGGGTTCCTCGGCTTCGTCGGCGAACACCGCAAATCGTGGATGGTGCTCTATCGCCAGGCCATCGGTCAGACCGCGTTCGCCTCGCAGGTCCAGAGCAGCCGCGATCGTCTCATCGAGCTCACCGCAGGACTGCTCGAGATGAGCACCAAAGACCCCGAACCGGGCCAGAATTTCGCGCTGATGGCCGTCGCCCTCGTCGGCGCAGGTGAAGCCGTCGCGGACCGCGTCGCCGGTGGAGAGATCGAGGTCGACGACGCCGCTGACCTCCTCGAAAACCTCGCCTGGCGCGGACTGGCGGGCAAGAAGAGCGCGTCCACGCCCTGAGCCGCTTTGTGGTGACCGAATGTCACCTTCGCTCCCCGAGGTGACCGAATGTCACCCTCGCACACTCTGAGTGACCGAATGTCACATTCGCTCCGTCGGGGCACGCAAAAGGGGTGACCGAATGTGACATTCGGTCACCCCCGCGGGTGATGCTGGAGCATTTACCGCACAGTGGCGGTGAGGTACGGGTACCCCTTCTTCGGGTGCTTGAGCGACAGGTCCCAGCCTGCGCCAACGGATTCTGCGTACACGTTGATGGTGGACGGCAGAACGATCGGCTTGCCGAACCGGATCTTGTAGGTCGACTTGCCGGGAAGCCTGCCTTCGATGATCTGGAGAATTGCTGCAGCACTCCACATTCCGTGGGCGATGGTCTTCGGGAAGCCGAAGGCCTTGGCGCCCAGGGTGGAGACGTGAATCGGATTGCGGTCGCCCGAGATGGCCGCGTACTTGCTGATCGTCCTCTGATCGACGCGGAGCGTACGAGTCGGGGGCGGCGGCACCTCGTCGGCGGGAGGAGCTTCGCGCGGCCCACCGGACAGTGAGGTCTTCTGCAGGCTCAGGAAGGTCGAGGTCTGCTTCCAGACGAGTTCACGCCCGACGCTGACTTCGCTGATGAGATCTACCAGCAACCCCTTTCGGTGCTCGCGCAGATTCTCCGCGTGCACTCGAATATCGAGTGGCTCCGACATCGAGATGGGTCGCAGCTGCTCGATCACGTTCTCGGCGTGCACGGATCCGATGGCCGCGAAGGGAAATCCCTTCGACACCATCAGCTTCATCACCGTCGGGAACACGAGCGTGAACGGGTAGGTCACCGGCAGCGTGTCACCGAACCGGAGCCCCGTCGCCCGGCAGTACCCGGCCAGGTTGTCCGGATCCACCCGCAGGCCGCGAAGCTCGAATTCCGTGTCCGGTACCGAGGACGATTTGGAGCCGAGGAACGGCAGGGCTCCGAGTGCTGCGGCAGCGTAGATATCGGAGGTCTTCGGCTGCTCCGAGAGCTGGATGACGCTCATGCGCCGAGCAGGCTCTGGCCGCACACGCGGACGATCTGGCCGGTGACGGCGTTCGAGGCAGGGCTCGCGAAGTACGAGACCAGTTCTGCGACATCGACGGTCTGGCCACCCTGCAGAAGGGAGCTCATGCGTCGTCCTGCTTCACGGGTGGCGAACGGGATGGCGGCCGTCATCGCGGTTTCGATGAAACCGGGTGCCACGGCGTTGATCGTGATTCCCCTTTTCGCGAGAACAGGCGCCGACGCGTGCACGAGGCCGATGACGCCCGCCTTGGATGTGCCGTAGTTCGTCTGGCCGCGGTTGCCTGCGATGCCTGCGATGGACGAGACGTCCACGACGCGTCCACCTTCCTTCAGTGCGCCGGTCTCCACCAGGTGGTCGGTGATCCGCTGCGGTGCAAGAAGGTTGACGCCCATGACCGAGTTCCAGCGGCTCTCGTCCATGTTTGCGAGCGTCTTGTCGCGGGTGATTCCGGCATTGTGCACGATGATGTCCGCGCCGCCGTGCCGCTCGAGCAGGTGCTTGGAAAGTACTTCGCCGGCGTCGTCGGCGGTGACGTCGAGCGAGAGGGAGGTGCCGCCGATCTTGTTGGCGACCTCGGAAAGTGCATCGCCCGCAGCGGGGATGTCCGCGGCAATCACGGTTGCGCCGTCGCGAGCGAGTACCTCGGCGATGGTCGCGCCGATTCCGCGAGCAGCACCGGTGACGACGGCGACCTTGCCGGCGAGCGGCTTGTCCCACGAGGCCGGGGCTTCGGAGTCGGCGTCACCGACGGCGATGACCTGGCCGTCGACGAACGCGGATTTCGCCGAGAGCAGGAATCGAAGGGTCGACTCGAGCCCGGAGAGTCCGGTCGATGCTTTGGGGGAGACGTAGACGAGCTGGGCGGTGGCGCCGTGCTTGACCTCTTTGCCGACACTGCGGGTGAAGCCTTCGAGTGCACGCTGGGCGATGTGCTCGTCGACGCTGGCGGTCTCCTCGGGAGTCGTTCCGATGACGACGACGCGGGCCGACGACGCGAGGTTGCGGATGACCGGCTGGAAGAACTGGAACAGCTGCTCGAGCTCGGAGACGTTTCCGATGCCGGTGGCGTCGAAGACCAGGGCGCCGTACTTGCTGTCGTGCGGCTGGGCCTGCGGGTAGTCCGAGAGGAGCTCCCGAAGCGGTTCCACGAGTCGACCGCTGCCGCCGATGAGGACGGGGCCGGCAAGTGGTGGCTCGCCTTCCTTGTACCGCCGCAGGTTCTCGGGCTGCGGCAGACCGGCCTGCTTGGCGATGAATGCTCCCGGCGCGGACGCCAGGAATGTTGAGTACAGGTCTGGGGCTCCCTTGGTGGCTGCCACTGTCCTACCTTTCACTTGGCGCCTTCGCGGATGGAGACGAAGGACATGACCGGGTGTCGACAACCAACTTACTCGCCAGTAAGATGAAACTCCACCAGGGCTATTTTCAGCGATGTTTGGAGACGTAAAGTGACAAGCAAGCAGCTACGACCGGTCGCAATCGTCGGTGGCAACCGCATCCCGTTCGCCCGCTCGGACAAGAAGTACGCCCAGGCATCGAACCAGGACATGCTCACCGCCACGATCGACGGTCTGGTCAGCAGGTTCGGGCTCCAGGGCGAGCGCCTCGGCCTCGTCGTCGCCGGTGCGGTCCTCAAGCACAGTCGCGACTTCAACCTCACCCGCGAAACCGTGCTCGGCAGCGCGTTGAGCCCCTACACCCCGGCCTACGACATCCAGCAGGCATGCGGCACGGGACTGCAGTCCATCATCGCGGTCGGCGATGCTATCGCCTCAGGCCGTATCGATGCAGGTATCGGCGGCGGCGTCGACACCACCTCGGACGCGCCGATCGGCGTCAACGACGACCTGCGTGAGTTCCTGCTCTCGCTCAATCGCGCGAAGTCCACCCCGGACCGCCTCAAGCTGCTCGCCAACGTCCGCCCGTCGATGCTCGGACTCGAGATCCCGCGCAACGGCGAGCCGCGCACCGGCATGTCGATGGGCGATCACGCTGCCATCACCGCCAAGGAATTCGGTATCGGCCGTGAAGAGCAGGACGCTCTGGCGGCTGCGAGTCACCAGAACATGGCGGCGGCTTACGACCGCGGCTTCTTCGACGACTTGGTGACGCCGTTCCTCGGCCTCACCCGCGACGACAACCTGCGTCCCGGATCCACCGTCGAGAAGTTGGCGACGCTCAAGCCTGCCTTCGGCAAGAAGCTCGGCGACGCGACGATGACCGCCGGCAACTCGACGCCTCTCACCGACGGTGCGTCGGCCGCTCTGCTGTCGAGCGATGAGTGGGCTTCGGAGCACAACCTGCCCGTTCTTGCGCATCTCGTCGACTCCGAGACTGCCGCTGTCGACTACGTCCACGGCAATGCCTCCTTCAAGGATGGCTTGCTCATGGCACCGACTTACGCCATTCCGCGTCTTCTCGCCCGCAACGGGCTTACGCTGCAGGACTTCGACTACTACGAGATTCACGAGGCGTTCGCATCCGTCGTGCTCGCGACGCTGCAGGCATTCGAGAGCGACGAGTACTGCAAGGAACGGCTTGGCCTGGACAGTGCGCTCGGGTCGATCGACCGGAGCAAGCTCAACGTCAACGGCTCCTCGTTGGCAGCGGGCCATCCGTTCGCCGCGACCGGTGGCCGCATCGTCGCCTCGCTCGCAAAGATGCTTGCGGAGAAGGGATCGGGTCGTGGCCTGATCTCCATCTGCGCCGCCGGTGGCCAGGGCGTCACCGCAATCATCGAACGCTGAGCGTCTCGAACTTCGAGCGCTGATTTTTCGGCGCTCGACCCAGGGGGCACACGGTCGGCGGATCCGTCAAACGAGGGGTTTACGGATCTGCCGATCGTGCATTGTCGAAAGCGGACTTCCAGAGAGCAAAAGACGCGGCGCCCGAATGAAACTCGGGCGCCGCGTCCATAATTCGCTGCTTACTCCGGGATTCCGTTTTCCGGCGGGGTAGCTGGTTCACCGGTGTATTCCTCGACCGGGGAGTCGCCGATGTCGGTCTGGAGAACGGGCGTGAGGTACTCCGGTACGCCGTTCTGGATCTGGAACACGCTGGCGCCCGAGATGCCGAGGTGGCTTTCCTCGGAGTAGCGGTACGGCGCCAATTGCGGTCCCTCGAAGTCCATTCCGCCGTCCTGGATCGCGGCGACGATGCCCTCGCGGGTCGGGTTCTCGCCCGCTGCCTGCAATGCCTGGACGAATGCGTAGGCCTGGCTCATGCCGTAGACGCGGTAGTTGGTCAGGGGTTCACCGCTACCGTGTTCGTCCCAGACTTGCTGCCACAGTTGAGTCCACGGGTTGTCGGTCGAATCGACACCGGGGATGTACTCGAGCGAGATCATGCCTTCGAGCGACTGCGCGCCGGTGATAGCGCCCTCGGAGAACCGGCCCAGAAGAGATCCGACCAGGTTCACATCGGAGCCAATGGAGCTGTAGAACCATTCGGGGTCGTAGTTCAGTCGCATGGACGTCAGCTGACTGAGCGCGGTGTACGACGGCACGTTGAAGCCGAGCACGAGGTCGGCACCGGCTGCCTGCAGGGCCGCGATCTGCGGCGCGACGTCGGTGTTGCCGGAGGTGTATCGGACAACTTCGACTATTTGGTCGTCGAGGTACTGCCGGACGGCTTCCTCGCTGTCTCGGCCGAGGTCGTCGTCCTGCAGGAACAGTCCGACTTTGGCGTCGGGCCTGTTCTCGAGTACCCAGTCACCGATGATTTTGCCCTCGACCTGGTAGTCGGGCTGCCATCCGAAGGTGTTGGGGTACTGCTCGGGGTCGTTGCCCCACATGATCGCGCCCGAGGAGACGAAGAGGTCGGGGACGCCTTCTTCGTTGAGGAAGTCGACGACCGCGCTGTGAGTTGCGGTTCCTAGTCCACCCACGACGGCGAAGACCTCGTCCTGCAGCACGAGTTCGTTGACCACCTGCGTCGTCGTTGTCGGGTCGTACGCGTCGTCGCGCACCACGTACTCGATCTGTCGGCCGTTGATGCCGCCCGCCGCGTTGACGAAGTCGTAGTAGGCCTGCGCACCCGTCGGGATCTCGCTGTATCCCGGTGACGCGACGCCGGTGAGTGGAAAGTGGCCACCGATCTTGACCGAGGTGTCGGTGATGCCGACTGTCGATCCCTCCGAGGTCTCCTCGGTCTCGTCGCGGCCACCTGCGCCGCAGGCTGCGACGAGTGCGACTGCAGCGGTCAGCGCCGTGACGCGGGCCGCGAGTGATATCGAACTTTTCATTTCTCCCCTTTTCTGGCGAACTTTCTGGTGAATCGCCATTTTCGGTAGGAACCCACGAGGCCGAGCGGCGCGAACAAGATGACGAGAACGGTGAAGACTCCGGTCACGAGTGGGGCGAGCTCGGCGGATTGAAGGCTGGACAGCCCGAGGTCGAGGCCGAGGTTGGTCACGACGGGTGGAATGTAGGTCAGCAACGCGGCGCCGATCAGAGCCCCAGCGAGGGTTCCCAAACCTCCGATCACCACCGCTGAGAGCAGTGTCAGCGACAACACCAGCGTGAACCCGCTCGGCGCCGCAATTCTCGACGCCATGGCGAGGACGGCTCCGGCCGCTCCGGCGCAGGCGGCGCTGACGACGAACGCGAGGATTCGAGCGCGACCGAGGTCGATGCCGGCCAGTTCAGCGGCTACCTCGTCGTCGCGAACGGCGCGCCATCGTCGACCGATGCGACTCGACGAGACGTTCGCCAGCAGGAAGAACACGACAACGAGCAGCGTCCAGCTGATGTACGAGATGAACTTGGTGCTGCTCAGGTCGTTTCCGGTGATGAAGAACATCGCGTCGTCGAGGAAGGTCGGCACCGCCGGTGAGGGGATGGTCAGGCCCTGTTCACCGCCGAGGTACTCCGAGAAGTACAGCGCGAGACCCGGTACGGCAACGGCTAGCGCCAGTGTTGCGCCGGCGAGATACGGGCCGTGTAGTCGAGCGGCCGCGACTCCGACGACGAACCCGACGAGAGTGGACACGGCAGTGGCGGCGAGCAAGACGACGGGAACCACCCAGCTGCCGTCCTGAGCTCGGAGGATCAGCGCCGCGGTGTAGGCGCCCACCGCCATGAATGCGCCGTGACCGAGCGACAATTGGCCGTTGATGCCGGTCAGAAGGGTCAGGCCGCCGGCGGCGATCGCGAGGTAGGCGACAGAGGTCAGTTGGCTCTGCCGGAATGTACTGACGCTTTCGAGCACCGCGAAGATGACGATCAGTCCGATGACCGCGGCGACGAAGTGCCTACGAACGGGCGTTGCGGTCAGCTGCGCCCACTTCGTGGTGATACCTGTGGACGGGGACTTGGTGACGGATGTGCTCATCTCAGACCCTCCTTGCCGCGGTGCCGGCGAACAGCCCGCTCGGTCTCAGCAACAGCACGACGATGAGAATGATCAGCGCGGCGAGCGCGACCAGATCCTGGCCGAGATACCCGCTTACGAAGCTCAGACCGATGCCCATCAGTAGGCCGCCGACGACGGCACCACCCGGTGAGTCCAGACCACCGAGAACCGCTGCAACGAAGCCGAATACGACGATCGAGTCCATGTATCCGGGGTGCACGAGCGAGCCTCCGGCGATGAGCAGACCGGCGAGCGAACCGACAACCGCGGCGAGCGCCCAGCCGAGGGTGAGCATGCGGCTGACCCGTACGCCGAGCAGTTTGGCGACTTCCTGCTCGAACGCGCTGGCCCGCATCTTCAGGCCCAGATCGGTGAAGCGGAACAGCAACACCAGTAGGCCGAAGACGATCAACACTGCGACGACCTTGAATATGTCGTACCCGGTCAGGGCGATGTTCATATCTCCTATGGTTCGGCCGGTGAGTCCGAACGGTGCTGGGAAAGAACGGAATTGATTGCCGAAGATGATCGCGGCCAAGGCGTGAATGACGATGAACAGTCCGAGCGTCAGGATGACGGCGTTGATATGCGAGGAGCTGTCGACGAAGCGAATCACCAGGCGTTCGACGAGAGCGCCCAGGATCAGTCCGCTGACGAGCGCTGCCGCGAAACCGATCCAGTAGGAGTAGCCCGCGTCGATGACGACGAGTGCGATGTAGGTGGTGAGCATTGCCATCGGGGCTTGGGCGAAGTTGACGATGCGCGTCGAGCGCCAAATGAGCACGAGGGCGAGCGCGAAGGCGGCGTAGATCATGCCGCTCGTCACGCCGTTGAGGAGGATGGTGAGCAGTTGCTGCACTGTCGGTGGCGTCCTTTCGGTTCGTCAGAATCCGAGGTAGGCGTGGCGGAGGGCTGGGTCTTGGGCGAGTACGGTCGCTGGTCCTTCGACGGCGACCTTGCCGAGGTCGAGGACGACGGCATGCTCGGCGATGGACAGCGCACTGCGTGCGTTCTGTTCGACGAGTACGACTGTCATCGACTGCGCGTCGACGAGGGTGGCGATGATCTCGAAGATCTGAGCGACGATCTTCGGCGCTAGACCGAGAGAGGGTTCGTCCAACAGCAGCACCGACGGCGTCGCCATCAGAGCGCGACCGATCACGAGCATCTGACGTTCTCCACCGGAAAGGGTGTGCGCAGAGGATGTTCGACGCCCGGCGAGGGGAACGAAGATGTCGTAGACCTGGTCGAGGGTGACGGCGTCGTGCGCGCGGTTGCGTCCGAGTGCTCCCAGCCGGAGGTTCTCCTCGACGGTCAGTTCCGCTATGACACCACGGCCTTCGGGGACATGTGCCAGGCCTTTGCGCGACATGCGATCCGGGGAGACGCCGACGAGTTCTTCGCCGCCGAAGGTGATGCTTCCTGCTTTCGGCCGGATCAGGCCGGAGATGGTGCGCAGCAACGTGGTTTTGCCTGCACCGTTGGCGCCGAGGATCGCGGTGGTCGCGCCGGCGCGAATGGTCATCGACACCGAATCCAGGGCGGTGACCAGTCCGTATTGGACGGTGAGGTCGGTGATGCCGATCTGAATGGTGTCAGTTGTCATGTGTGACATCCCTTCCCAGGTAGGCGTCGAGGACCGCGGGGTTCTCGCGGATGTCGTCGGGCGTGCCCTGGGCGATGACCTTGCCGAAGTCCAGTACGACGATGCGGTCGCAGACACTCATGACGAGGTCCATGTGGTGCTCGACCAACATCACCGAAGCGTGCCCCACCGCGAGTGAGCGGATCAACGTGCTCAGTTCGTCCATCTCGTCGGAGGACAATCCGGAGGCCGGCTCGTCGAGGAGTACGAGCGATGGTTTGCTGACGAGAGCGCGGGCCAGCGCGACACGTTTGCGCACCGCATAGGGCAGGCTGGGCGGCAGACTCAGGGCGTATTCGCCGATGCGGAGTTGTTCGAGGGTGGCGAGGGCCTCGGCGCGGACGGTGGCGTCGTCCTTGGAACTGCTGGGCAGGCCGAGGAGCCCGGCGAAGAATCCGGTGCGGGCGGTTCGGTCTGCTCCGATCATGACGTTGTCGAGCACCGTCATGCGGTCGAACAGTCCGAGACCCTGCAGCGTCCGACTCATTCCCAGCGCAGGCAGGCGGTGGGGTTTGAGGTTTCGGAGGATGTCACCGTTTCGGGTGATCGTCCCCGACTGGGGGCGAACGAGGCCGCAGGCGACGTTGAACAGGGTGGTTTTTCCTGCTCCGTTGGGTCCGATCACTCCGAGGACTTCGCCGGGGCGAACGTCCAGGCTGACGCCGTCGAGTGCGACGATGCCGCCGAACGCAACGTCGATCGAGGCGAGTTCGAAGGCGGGGGTTGCGGTGGAACTGTCGAGCAAAGTGATGCACCTCACATTCGTGTGTGCGTTCACTATGGTCCCTGTGCACAAGACGCGATATAGGCGCAGCGCACAAAATGTTTGGGTCCTGGGACACCAGAGGTGGTCAATTCACCCATTCGAGTAGGCGTAATGCGCAAAGGTAGGGAGGTGAGAGAACCCGAGGCCGAGAACGCACCGGGTCTCCCGCCTGTCGATCGGGCCTCCAAGCAGGCGGATCAGCAGGCCATCCAGCAAGCCTGGGCGACGCTGCTGACCCGGGCCGACGCGATCGCCGACTCCATCACGCTGGCCCTCATCGAACAGGAACCGGCCTACCTCGCCTCGCCCGCACCGGATATCGCCGTCGAAATCCGTCGCAGTACGCGTGAGCACATCCGTCAGGGTTTGCACACGTTGTCCGGTGCGCCGGCCGAGACCGACGTCACCAGGGAAGTGTGGCGTCGTACCGGCCGCGAGCGCGCCAGGCAGGAGATACCCATGGAACTCGTGCTCAAGGCGTACACGCTCGGCTCTCGCACGCTGTGGGAGGAGCTGATGCTCGAGCGCCGACGGAACAGCTCGGTGATCGACGATCGGCTGCTGATCATTGCCGGACAACAACTGTGGCGTGCGCTGGACTCGCAGTACGAGACCCTCGTCGACGCATATCGTCGCGAGAGCGCCCGTATGCAGCAGCGCGATCTGGCCAACGCTCTCGCGGTCCTCGACGGTCTGCGCACGGGTAGGGGCGGTGATCCCGCGTTCGTTCTCGAAGCCCGCGCGACGTTGGGGTTGTCGCCATCGCAGCACGTCGCCTGCATCGTCGGGCTGCTCGACGATCACGGTGAGCCCCCGCTGCCGGCACCCGAGGACGCGCTCGACCAGATCGGCGCGGTATCGCACTGGAACATCCGCGACGGTCATCAGTTCGCCCTCGTCGCGCTCACTCGCGGTTCGTGGAAGTCGGTGGTCGACGCCTTGGCGCCGCGCGCAACCGGGAAGGTGGGCCTCGCGCACTCTCCTGACGGGTTGGCCTCGTTCGCGGCCGCCTATCGGCTGGCATCGCTGACGGCGGAGACCATCGACGGCGGGCCGGGCGTCGCGCTCGCCACCGACCGACTGCCGCGCGTGATCATGGCAGCCGACGCCCAATCATCGGAGCTGCTGGTGCATCACGCGTTGGGCGCGATGTGGACTCATCCTGCCCCGCAGCGTGAGACGTTGCTGACCACGCTCGCGTACGTCCTCGCCAACGATGGGTCGCCGACCAACGCCGCGAAGGTGCTGTATTGCCACCGCAATACAGTGATATATCGGGTGCGGCAGATCGAGGAGCTGACGGGGCGTCGCCTCACCGATCCGCAGGACCGGTTGCTGCTGACGCTTGCCCTGGTCAAGACCGGGCATTGGGCCCATGCTGTGGGCGTCGACTGAGATCATCGGTTCGTCCGGGTCATTCAGGTGAATGAAATCTGAAACAATCGGTAGCGAGTTGTAACGCATCACAGAACGGCGCGATAGTCGTAGTGGCTCCACACTGCTGCCCGACCCCCGACCCGGCAGCGGTGTGGGGCCTCTTGCTTTTCCGGGATATTCGGTGCTCGCCGAGAATGTCGACGGGGTCGATGCGTAAGCTCGGCACGAAAGTTGTGGATGATGTCCGGGGGTTCGGGAGGGTCGAGAACGTGAGCGTCGGTGGAGACGGCAGCGTCGGTGGTACCGACAAGGGTAAGCACGAGAAAGAGCCGGCACCTTCGGACGAAGCATCGACACCGTCGGACGCTTCTGTTGATGATGCTGATTTCGACGATGCTGATTTCGACGATGATGTCCCCGAACACATTGCCCCGTACGACGCTGTCACCGAGGTGATGAGTGCGATCGACCCTGACGCGCCTGCTCCCTCGGACCACACGGTTCCCGACGAGACGGTTCCCGACGCGGAAGCCGATGGCCCTGCTGTGAACGAAAACGGTGATACTGCCGCTGTCGAGGAGAGTTCCGAGCCCGATTCGGCAGCAGACGAGACATCGACTGAGGTGTTTCCCCTGGTGACAGACTCGCCTGTCGATGAGGCCGCGGTGAACTCGGACGCGCCGACGGCAGCAGTACCCCCCGCAGCAGTGCCCCCCGCAGAAGTGCCGCCCGCAGAAGTGCCGCCCGCAGAAGTGCCGCCCGCGGCAGGCAAACCGCCGTGGGTCAAGGTCGCGGTGCTCTCCGGCGCTGTCGTGGCCGTCCTCGCGGTCCTCTACACCGCTGACATTCTGTCGTCGAGTGGTTCGGTCCCCAGGGGCGTCACTGTCGCCGGCATCGAGGTCGGTGGACTCTCGAACGAGGACGCGGACACTCTGCTGCGGTCCGAGCTCGGTCCCCGCGTCGAGCAGCCTGTGCAGATCGACGCAGGTGAGCAGCAGCTCGAGCTGGTGCCTGCGGCTGCGGGCCTCGATGTCGACTGGGCGGCGACCCTCGATCGTGCGGGTTCGCAGCCGATCAATCCGTTCACGCGGCTGATGTCGTTCTTCTCCGATCGCGAGATCGGTGTCCAATCGACCGTGGACCCGGTGGCTCTCGACGCGGCCGTCGAGTCGTTGCGGGCACAGGTCGACCAGGTACCCGTCGAAGGAGACATCGTCTTCGAAGGCGTCACCCCGGTCGCCGTCACCCCGGCCCCTGGCCGGTCGATGGACGTTGCCGGTGCCCGCGAGGCCGTCGAGACGAGGTGGGCTTTCGGTACCGTCGATGTCCCCGTCGAGATGGTGGATGTGACGGTTCATCAGGACGAGGTCGATCGGGTGCTCGCCGAGGTCGCACGACCTGCGGTGTCCGCGCCGGTGGTGTTCTCGGGACGGGAGAACACCAATGCTGTGCTCGAGCCCGATGTCATCGCGCGGGTGCTCTCCTTCGAATCCGACGGTGAAGGCGCGCTGATACCGCGCTACGACGTCGACGCTGCCATCGGTGTACTCGCCCCGCAGCTGGCGTCGACGGAGACACCGCCCAAGGACGCGTCGTTCGCGCTCGGTGGCGGTGTGCCGACTGTCGTACCCGGAGTCGTAGGCGATCTCGTGCAGTGGCCGAGGACGCTCGAGCAGCTCCCGGTGCTGCTCGCGTCCACCGATGCGCGCACCGCGGAGGCGGTCTACGAGCCGGCGCCGCCCGAGCTGACCACCGAGCGGGCAGAGGCACTCGGCATCAAGGAAGTCATCGGTGAGTACACGACGGGAGGATTCGAGTACGCGTCGGGAGTGAACATCAGGCTCACCGCCGACATCGTGAACGGAGCCCTGGTCGAGCCGGGAGAGACGTTCTCGCTCAACGGGTACACCGGCCCCCGGGGCTACGCGCAGGGTTTCGTCGAATCGGGCATCATCGACAACGGTCGGCCCGATCGTGCGGTCGGTGGTGGCATCAGTCAGTTCGCGACCACGCTGTACAACGCGGCGTACTTCGCGGGCATGGAGGATGCCGGCCATACCGAGCACAGCTACTACATCAGCCGGTATCCGGAGGCGCGTGAAGCGACCGTGTTCGAGGGCGCCATCGATCTGCAGTTCACCAATACGGCCGAGACCGGTGTGGTCATCGAGTCGTTCGGCACCAGTTCGAACGTCACTGTCCGGTTGTGGGGCACCAAGACGGTCGAGGTGGAGTCGATCACGGGGCCCCGCAGCAATCCGACGAGCCCCAACACCATCACGCTGCCCGCGGGCAGTGGATGCGTGCCCTCTGGTGGTGGTCCCGGATTCACGGCCAGCAACACCCGGGTGATCACCGACATCGAGACGGGCAGCGAGATCTCGCGCAACACCAGAACTGTCAAGTACGACCCGATCCCGATCGTCCGTTGCATCTCCCCGGAGCCTGATCCCGCACCCGAACCCGCACCTGAACCGGCCGACGAACCGGCGAGCGATCCCGGGGACGACGAGGAATAGCCCTTGTCGCAGGCGCTACGAGATCGGTGCCGCATTGCGCCGCGGAAACTCGTATCGTGGACGCAGTGCGGTGGCCTCGGCCTGTCGCCGCACTGCCAGCGATCGCAGGAAAGGGAGCTTCTCCATGACGCTCACGCACACCGATCTCGACCAGGCGACTCTTCGTCAGGCGTATGCGCAGTTCCCTAGCGGAGTGGTCGCTATCGCCGCCGAGGTCGACGGTGTGCCCGTGGGCCTCGCCGCGAGCAGCTTCGTCGCCGTGTCGATCGATCCACCACTGGTAGCGGTGTGCATCCAGAACACATCGACGACGTGGCCCAGGCTCGAGGGGCTGCGCAGCATCGGCGTCAGTGTCCTCGGTGAGGCGCACAACGAGGCCGTCCGCACGCTGGCGGCCAAGACTGGTGATCGATTCGCCGGCCTCGATCTGCAGACCACCGAGCAGGGCGCCGTGTTCATCGGCGGTGCGACGGCGTGGCTCGACACCACCATCGATCAGCAGGTGCCCGCAGGAGATCACGTCATCGCATTGCTGCGTATTCACTCGCTCGAAGTGCAGAGCGAAATCGATCCGATCATCTTCCACGCCAGCAAGTTTCGCAAACTGCAGGCGTAACGCGTCTCGAAGACGCCGAACCCCGCCGCCGACAACGGCCGCACCCCCGAGCGGGGTGCGGCCGTTGTTCGGTCGAAGAACTTGACGGGAATCAGAACGCAGCTTCGTCCAGTTCCATGACGTCGAGATCGATGTTGCTCAGGATGCCGCGGGTTGCAGTGAGCTCGGGCAGAACGTTCTTGGCGAAGAACGATGCCACGGCGACCTTGCCCTCGTAGAACGGCTTGTCCTTGCCTTCTGCACCGTTGTCGAGTGCGGCAATCGCGATCTCGGCCTGGCGGAGCAGCAACCAGCCGATGAGCAGGTCGCCGAACGCCATGAGGAAACGCACCGATGCGAGCCCGACCTTGTACAGTTCGGTGGGCTGTTCCTGCGCGCCCATGAGGTGCTGAGTCATCGTGGTGACGATGGCCTGTACGTCCTCGAGTGCCGTCGCGAGCAGCGCACGCTCGGCCTTGAGGCGTCCGTTGCCGGCTTCGCTGTCGATGAACGACTTGATCTGTCCCGCAACGTGTGCGAGCGCAACGCCGCGGTCCCGAGCGATCTTGCGGAAGAAGAAATCCTGGGCCTGGATGGCCGTGGTGCCCTCGTAGAGCGAGTCGATCTTGGAGTCGCGGATGTACTGCTCGATGGGGTAGTCCTGCAGGAAGCCGGAACCACCGAGCGTCTGCAGGCTCTCGGCCAGCTGACGGTAGGCGATCTCGGAGCCGACACCCTTGACGATGGGGAGCAGCAGATCGTTGACGCGGTAGGCGATGTCCTCGTCTGCGTCGGAGACCTGCTTGGCGGTGATGGGATCCTGGTGAGCTGCGGTGTACAGGTACACCGCGCGCAGGCCCTCGGCGTACGCCTTCTGCGTCATGAGGCTGCGACGCACGTCGGGGTGATGCGTGATGGTGACGCGCGGGGCGCTCTTGTCGGTCATCTGCGTCAGGTCGGCGCCCTGGACGCGCTCCTTGGCGTAGTCGAGTGCGTTGAGGTAGCCGGTGGAGAGCGTGGCGATTGCCTTGGTGCCGACCATCATGCGAGCGTGCTCGATGACGTCGAACATCTGCGCGATGCCCTTGTGGACCTCGCCGACGAGCCAGCCCTGTGCCGGAATGCCGTGTCCACCGAAGGTGAGCTCGCAGGTGGTCGAGGCCTTGAGGCCCATCTTGTGCTCGACGCCGGTGACGAAAACGCCGTTCCGCTCGCCCATTTCGCCGGTCTCGAAGTCGAAGTGCGTGTTGGGTACGTAGAACAGGCTCAGGCCCTTGGTGCCGGGTCCGGCACCTTCGGGGCGCGCGAGCACGAGGTGCATGGTGTTCTCGAAGAGGTCGTCGGACACGGCCGAGGTGATGAAGCGCTTGACGCCCTCGATGTGCCAGGAGCCGTCCTCCTGCTTGATCGCCTTGGTGCGCCCTGCGCCGACGTCGGATCCGGCGTCGGGCTCGGTGAGAACCATCGTGGCTGCCCACTTGCGCTCGACGATGACCTTGGCCCACTCCTTCTGCTCATCGGTGCCGTTGTGAAACAGCACGTTGGCGAAGCCCGGCCCGGCGGAATACATGAACGCTGCCGGATTGGCGCCGAGCAGTAGCTCGTTGAGGGCCCAGCCGAGAGTGCGAGGGGCAGGAATGCCGCCGACCTCCTCGTCGAGGCCGACACGCCACCATTCGCCGTCGTAAAGCGCCTTGAACGACTTCTTGAAGGCGTCCGGCAGTTTGACGGTGTGTGTCTCGGGATCGAACACAGGGGGGACGCGATCCGACTCGGCGAACGACTCGGCAAGTGGTCCCTCTGCCAGTCGCACCACCTCGCGAAGCATGTCGCGGGCGGCCTCACCGTCCAGATCGCCGAAGTTGTCGCCCGAGAGGGATTCGTCGAGCCCGAACAGCTCGAAGAGGTTGAACTCGAGGTCCCGAAGGTTGCTCTTGTAATGGCCCATTGCGCGTTCGCTCTCCAGTCGGTGGTGCGGTCTCGTGAGTACCGCCCAAGTTAGCTACTCGTCGGTAACATATTTGGATATTACCCTCGTTCATTCCCGCTGCCAAGGCGGGACCTACTGGCGAGTAGTAACGAATCGATAGCGTTTCCGCTCTCGAGCTGTCGGACGCGCTGTTCGCACACGCGAATGTCGACGAAATCTCCTACGTCTGCAGCCAAATCATCTGGTGTGTAGAGGATTTCGGGGTCCTGCGGGCCACCCACCCCTTTCGTGATGTTGGCGGTGTGGTGACCGAGAATCATGAGGATTCCGTCAGGTTTGAGGGCGCTGACTGCGGCGCGAATCACAGTTCGGCGTTGCTCGGCGGGTAGGTGGAGGTAGAGCACCAGTGCGAGGTCGTACTGCGGATCGGGTGCAATCTGGGTCACATCGGCGTGCACCCAGGTCAACCGGTCGCGTACCGATTTCGGGGCGCGCTCGGCAATGCGGTGCCCTTTTCTCAAGCCCACGGCGGAGAAGTCCACTGCCGTGACCTCCCAGCCTCGAGTCGCCAGCCACAGCGCGTTCCGACCCTCGCCCGACGCGAGATCCAGCGCCCGTCCACGCGGCAGTGCCGTTGCGAACTCGACCAGAACCTGATTCGGAGGTGCGCCGTAGACGAGATCGTGTGCCGAGTACTTCGTATCCCACGCTTCGGCGTCCATGGTTCGAGTATGCGGCTTCGGGCGCACGATAGCCTGTGCGGGTGAGCGACAAATCGGACATGCACCTGGCCAGGGACCTGGCGGTGTCGGCGATGCGACTGGTCCGACGACTCCGTCTGCCGCACGCCGGCGACACCGTTCCCGTGGCACAGCTGTCGATTCTGACGGCGATCCTTCGGGACGGTCCGATGACCACCGGCGAACTCGCGATGCGAGAGCGGATCAAGCCGCCCTCGATCTCTAGGTCGTCACATGCGCTGGCGCAGATGGGCCTGCTGGAACGGGTTTCGCATGCCACCGACCGGCGCCAGGTGCTGCTGACGTTGACGGAGAGAGGTCGAATCATGGCGAGCGAGGACATCGCCGAACGGGAGCTGTTATTGGCCGATCAATTGGGTGCGCTCACACCACAGCAGCGTGAAACCCTGGCCCGAGCTGCCGACATCGTGAACTCGATCGTCGAACGGGTCGAGTGAGCCTATCGGTCGTGTTGGAGAGTCTCGTCGATCTCACTGGTGTCCCAGCACCGAGTGGAGCCCAGTTCCTCGGTGTCGGCACGCCTGGAGACGCGGCCGAGGACGACGGCAACCAGCAATGCCATCACCATCCAGATCGCTGCGCCTATCAGTAGTACGGTCACAAAACGTTTTTAGCACTCAGCCCTGTGAAAAAGCTGCGAAAACGGTTTTTTCGATTGTTGCAATACAACGCTGGAAAGGTAACCGATCGGAAACGGTCGGCTCAGATGTACCGCTGCACGGCCCGGCGAAAACGACTGCCCGACGCGCACTTCTCCGCCACCGGCTGCAGGTCCTCGGCGTGATCGACGTCGCGGAGGACGGGCAGCAACCGGATCTCGGCGCCGAGGGCTTCGAGCGCAGCCCTCGTCTTTGCGCCGGTATCGGGCGTCGACATCGGAACATCGAGCAGTGCGCGGGCGAGTTCCGAGTCCGTCAAGCCGAGGCCCCACCAGCCGCCGTCCTCGGCCATGCCCAGCACGGAACCCCCGCCGGAGAGGGCGGCAGCGGAGAAATCGAGCAGCGCGGGCGTCACTTGCGGCGTGTCCATGCCGATCTGGAACACGGGCGCACCCGCGGCATCGGCGTGCGCATGCACCAGCCGCTCCGCGAACCCGTCGCCGCGCTGCTCCACCACGGTGTACGACGCGAATGCCGCCTGCAGTTCCTCACGCCTGCTCGCCTGGGCGAAGTCACCCGTCAGGGCGATGATCCGAGCCGAGAACTCGGCCGCAGCCACCGCGTCGAGGGTGTCCAACAGCGCAGCGGCGGCGATATCCGCGGCGGCCGCGTCGCCCAGCGTCGCCGCGAGTCGGGTCTTGGCCAGACCGGGCACAGGGGCTTTCGCGACGACGAGGGCAGTCACGTTCACGACAGAACCTTCCAGAAGTCTCGGACGGCGACGACGGTTCCCCTGACCGAGCCGGACACCTTGGACACGCCCGCGGTTCGGGGGTTGTAGGAGACGTCGAGTTCGACCACCGTCCACCCGGCTCGCGCGGCGAGAACCAACAGTTCCAGCGGGTAACCGGACCGACGGTCCGCCACGCCCAGATCCAGGAGCGGCTGCCTGCGTACAGCGCGCACGGCGCCGAGGTCGTGCACTGGCAGGCCGTATTTGGTGCGCAGGCGCATCGACAGAATCGCATTGCCGATGCGTGCGTGGAGCGGTGAGTGTCCCCGCGCGCGTCGGCCCACCGCAAGATCTGCGTCGGTGAGGGCGGCGACCAGACGCGGTAGGTCCTGCGGGTCCATCGAACCGTCGCCATCGAGGACGCAGACCACCTCCGTGTCGGCCGCGACCACCCCGGCGTGGACCGCCGAACCGTACCCGGGGGTCTCCTCTCGAATCACGGCTACTCCGAGCTGCGTTGCCACCGCAGCTGTCTCGTCCGTGGAGTTGTTGTCCACGACGATCACGCGGTAGCCCTCGGGCACGCGAGCAAGTACGCCGGGCAGCGACCCGGCCTCGTTCATGCACGGAAGGACGACCGTGACCGCATTCGGTTCAAACACGGGGCGCGGTTCATACACGGGGCGCACCGGTGCCCTCGGCGTCGCGCAGTGGTGCGGTAGCGAAGTCGCGAAGTCCCTCGACCGGACCGATGGTCGCACGAAATCCCAGCACTGCGTGGGCACGTTCGGGGCTCGCGACGATGTGTCGTACGTCGCCGGAGCGGTACTTCCCGGTGATCTCGGGGGCAGGTCCGTTGCACGCCTCGGACAGGGTGGCGGCTACCTCACCGATGGTGATCGGGTGTCCGGACGAGACATTCAGGGCAGTGAATCCGGGCAAGTTGGCTTCGATGGACTGGACGTTGGCGGCGGCGATGTCCTGCACATGCACGAAATCACGGGCCTGCTTGCCGTCCTCGTACACCTGCGGAGCCAACCCGCATTTCAGTGATGACCGGAACATCGCGGCCACCCCGGAATACGGTGTGTTGCGTGGCATGTGCGGACCGTACACATTGTGGTACCGCAATGCAGTCACCGATCCGCCGGTGGCCAAGGACCATGCGAGAGCGTAATTCTCCTGTGCCAGTTTGCTTGCCGCGTAGGTGCTTCGCGGTTGCAGCGGAGAGTCCTCCTCGACCAGCGTCCACTCCAGGGCCTCCCCGGTTTCCGGATCGGTGTTGTCGAAGCGGCCCTCGGCGAGACCGGTCCGGGGGCCGGGAACGACGATGTCGCCGGCGGTGTTTCGGTACCTACCTTCGCCGTAGACCACCATCGACGAGGCCAACACCAGCCGTCGGCACCCGGTTTCGGCCATCGCCGCCAACAGCACGGCCGTGCCGAAATCGTTGTGGCTGGCATAGGCCGGTGCGTCGGCGGCATCGACACCTGCCCCGACCACGGCCGCCTGATGACAGACCACGTCGACGCCGCCGAGGAGTTGGACGAGCGCGTCGTGATCGCGGACGTCGGCTCGGATGATCCCGTCCATGGCGTCGATCGGACCGTGGGCGGAATCGAGAAGCGCGTCGAGGCCGATCACCTCGTGGTCGGGCGATAGGGCCGAGTGGATATGGCGGCCGATGAATCCCGCTGCGCCGGTGAGGAGTATGCGCATCAGGGTAGCTCGATCGGGAGATCGATGCCCTCGTGCACCCGGCACGACTCGCACGGTCCCATGAGGGCGGCGTCGATGGCCGCGCGAACGAGCGCTTTCAGTGGCTCGATGTTCTTCTGGAACTCAGCGAACACGTCCACGGCGCGTACACCCTGACCGGCCTCGATTCCGGCGTCGAGGTCGGTGACGAGTGCGATCGGGGTGTAGCAGAGCTCGAGCTCGCGGGCCAGGACGGCCTCGGGGTGACCGGTCATGTTCACCAACGTCCAGCCCTGCCGGGCGAACCATTGGCTTTCCGCGCGGGTCGAGAAGCGTGGGCCTTCGACCACCACCATCGTCCCACCGTCGACGACGCCGTCCTGCAGGGCCGCCCCGCGAAGCTCGTGACAGTAGGGATCGGCGAATTCTACGTGCACGCCGCCTTCTTCGAAGTACGTCTGATTGCGTCCGCTGGTGCGGTCCACGAGCTGATCCGGGATCACCACGGTGCCCGGACCGTACTCGGGTACGAGACTGCCGACCGCACAGGGAGCGAAAACCCGTTGCACACCGAGCATCCGAAGCGCCCACATGTTGGCGCGGTATGGAAGGGTGTGCGGCGAATACTCGTGCCGGGCGCCGTGCCGAGGCAGGAATGCGACGCTGCGACCGTTGACGTCGCCGATAGTGATGTCGCCACTGGTGGGTCCATATGGAGTCTCGAGCGAGACAGTTCGGGCATCGGCGGAGAAGAACGAGTAGAAGCCGCTGCCCCCGATCACGGCGACATCGGCTCGGTGTTGCGTTGTCATGGCCTGCATTGTTCCGCCCTCTTCTATGCTGAGCATCGTCACAATCGTTTCGACGTTAGGTGAACGCTATCCGCTATTGGAGAGAGTCTCTCGCTGCCGTATTGGCTGTGGCCCTCGTGGCGGTCGCGTTCGTCGTGCCGTACCTGGGCAACGAGCTGATCACCCCCATCATCAACAGGACACCGCAGCAGGTGCGTGATTTTGCCGACGCTGCACCGCTTTTCGGGTTCCGTGAGATTCACTTCGGCTGGGGCACCCCGTTCGCGGTCCTCATCGCCGTGGCCGGTGTGCTGTGGGGGCCCGAGTTGGCACGCAGGTTGCCGTGGCGACGGTTGCTGCTGGTGGTGTGGGCGACGTCCGCTGCTTGGGCGATGTCGCTGGCGATGGTCGACGGGTGGCGACGCGGATTCGTCGACCGGTTGACCTCCAACGACGAGTACCTGCACGAGGTCCCGAGCATCACCGACATCCCGGCGACCCTGAGCGAGTTCTCCAGCAGAATCCTCGACTTCCAACCCGATTCGTGGACCACGCACGTCTCCGGTCACCCACCTGGCGCCCTGCTGACGTTCGTGTGGCTCGATCGAATCGGCCTCGGCGGGGGAGCCTGGGCGTCGGGACTGTCCGTGCTCGTCGGCTCCAGCGCCGCAGCCGCGGTCCTCGTCGCGGTCCGGGCTCTCGGCGACGAGAGCATGGCCCGTCGAGCAGCGCCGTTCGTCACGTTGGCACCGACGGCGATCTGGATCGCTGCCTCGGCAGATGCGTTCTTCATGGGAGTCGTGGCCTGGGGTATCGCGCTGCTCGCGGTCTCGACGACCAAGTACCTGTGGCCGGCGTCGATCGGGGCGGGGGTGCTGCTCGGTTTCGGAATCCACCTCAACTACGGGCTCGTGCTGATGGGGCTGCCGGCGGTGGCGGTGCTGATCGCTGCTCGCACGGCGAAACCGATGATCGGGGCCGTCATCGGCGCTCTGATCGTCACCGCGATCTTCTCCGCGTACGGGTTCTGGTGGTTCGACGGCTACGAGTTGGTCAAGGAGCGGTACTACCAGGGCATCGCGACGGATCGGCCGTTCGCATACTGGGGTTGGGCCAACATCGCGGCTCTTTTCTGCGCGGTCGGTGTCGCTGTACCCGCCGCGTTCCCGCGCATCTTCACCCGGAGTGCGCCGATCAACCTGTTGGTGATCGGCGCCATCGCTGCCGTCGCTGCCGCGGATCTGAGTCAGCTGAGTAAGGCCGAGGTGGAGCGAATCTGGTTGCCGTTCGCGATGTGGATGCTGCTCGCGCCCGCGGTGTTGCCCGAGCGCACCCACAGGTTCTGGATCGCTCTGCAAGTGACGGCGGCGCTGGCGATCAATCATCTGCTGTTCACGAACTGGTGAGCGCCGCGTTCTCCATGCGCGCAAAGTACCTGCCGTGCAGGGGAACGATGTCGACGACGGTGAGGCCGGCGGCGCGGGCCAGGTCGGCTGTCGCGTCGACGCTGACGCTGGCCCACGCAAACCAGTCACCTGCCATGGTCTCGGTCTCCCAGCGCACGGTCTTGGGCTGCACCAGTGCAGTCCCCGGGCCGTCGACTTCGGCGATGACCGCGCCGTCGGGGCGAATGAGTTCGGCTGCTCGGCGCAGGAGCCGAACCGGATCGCCGCCGATGCCGATATTGCCGTCGGCGAGCAACACGCATTCCCATTCTCCGGCGTTGGGCAGTGGTTCGAACAGATCCCGAAGTACCGCTCTGCCGCCGCGACCGACCGTCATGTCGACCGCCTCGCGTGAGGTGTCGACGCCCAGTGCTGAGATGCCGCGTCGTACGAGTCCTTCGGTGAGACGGCCGGGGCCGCAACCGAGGTCGAGGGTGGAGCCCGAACAGTGGCCGAGCAGGGACGCATCGACAGCACGATCTTCGATGCTCGACGCCTCGCCGCCCATCCACCGGGCGATGGGGAGAGCTTCGCGGGACCCGTCGGCGTGACCCATCCAGCAGGGGAGTCCGGCGGAGGCGCGGCGGAACATCTCGTCGGCCGTCACGGTCATGTCCGTCTCCTGAGCAGTGAAAGGCGGGCAGCGTAGATGAGCGCGCTGACCCCGAACAGGCATGCCGTGAGCGCGAGCCACCGGCCGAGGTATGGATCTTGCGTCAGTCCCGTTGCCGCGGTGAATGTTACCTCCCCCTGACCGATGATGCCGGGGAAGAACAGCGCGAAGGTCAGTGCCGTTCCCAGGGCGGGAACACGAATGTAGTTGAGCGGGGATATCGATGCTTGCAGCTGGGGTACGCGTCCGCGGACAGCGATCAGCCCGGTCTTCAGCGATCGGTCCGCAAGGGCGTAGAGAGGGAAGAGAAGTAGGTCGTGGACGAGGACGGCTCCGACGAACCAGACTCCGATGGACTGCCACCACACATCGCGATTCCAGAAGGTCTGTATGCCGGCCACGTGCACCACGTATCCCACCAGTGCGAAGGCGAAGCCCATGGTGAGCAGGTGCAAAGGGTGTGCACCGTAGAACCGGGCGAAAGCTCTCATCACACCCGCCTGAACTCGATGGAACGGACCCACTTCGTGTTGCGGACACCTGGAAGCGCGGGAACGATGATCCGCGCCGGGTAGCCGTGGTCGGCCGAGAGGTCGACGCCGTTGACCTTCAATGCCAACAGTGAATCGGGGTGTAGTACCTGGTTGGACTGCAGCTCACCCTGGCGGAAGGGGCCGTTCTCCTCGATCGAGGTCACCTGTGCCGAAACGAGATTCGCGACGCCGGCCAGCGAGGCGAGGTCACGAAGTCGAACGCCGGTCCAGGTCTGCGTCGTCGACCATCCTTCGACGCAGGCGATGGGAAGTACAGCGGTGTGCTGAGGCATGCGTAGCAGTTCCTCGCGGCTGAGGATGGTCGGGGTGGAGCCGCCGGTGAGGTCGAGCGTCCAGTCTGCGCCGGTGTCCTTCTCGGAGATCTGCGCGGCCACGGCTGTCCTGTTGACCTGAAAGTCGTTGGGGCCGTCGCCGTAAGATCTACCTCGGGGTAGCAGAAGGGCGGCATTGCGGAGGAAACCTCCGGTGGTCTGCCCGACGGTGAGGATCCCGACGAACAGTGCACCTCCTCCGACGAGTGCCAACGCCCCTCTGCGGCTGATCGTCGGCTCCGACGGATCGTCGGCGATGAGGTCCGAGGTGCCGCTCTCCTGCTCGAACTGCTTCTCCTGCAGTACTTGCATCAACGAGCGACCGCGCAGAGTGCGAATCATCAACGGTGTTTTCAGGCAAGCGTGGCTGACGAACCCGGCAATGAAAACCCAGGCGCCCCAGTAGTGGGCGGTGTAGAAGCTGAAGCCGAAGATGTAGTCGTACTGAATGTTGAGTATGCCGGTGACGATCTCGAACAGAATGCCGCCGACCAGAGCGATCAACGTCAGGCGTTCGAGAGCCTGCGCCGGCGATCGAACCGGCGGCGTGCTGAACAGTTTCGGGATGACCGACCAGAGCTTGGCCAGCACGATCGGAATCAGCACGAGTCCGAGGCCGACGTGTAGTCCCTGGGTGAGGCGATAGAGCCACGCTGGGTCTGTGGGCCAATCGAATTGCGGGAGTCGCAACCAACCGACGTCGGCAGGCATGGCTTGGCCGAACTGCGGACCGTACGCGATGTAGGACAGCAGGCCGGTGACCGTGACGATGGGAAGACCCACGAGCAGTACGGCGCCGAGGATCGAGGTGAACCATGGACCCCGGAGAGGGCTGCGAAAGCGGGCAGAACGCGCCCGGGCGCGAGTGGTCACTTTCGGTGACGCTCGCGCCCGGGCATGTTCGACACTTTACGCGGTGGCGATGGTGATCGTCGCTGTACCGACCAGCAGGCCGGGGGTGACAGCGTCGGTCTCGAACGTGTCGTTCAGCAGGCCGGCCGCGGTCTCGGAGATCAAGACCTGGGTGCCCTGCAGAATTGCGTTGTCGCCTTCGGTCCGCAGCGGCTGCAGGGTTGCGCCGTCGAGGTCGAAGATGACGGCGTCCTCGGCTGCGACCTCGCCGTTGACGGTGGCGGTGCCCATGAGCTCCGATGTGCCCGGGTCGATGACGAAGTCGGTGAGCTGGACGACGGTCTCGCCTGCGGTGAGGGACAGTCCGCTTCCGTCGTGCATGATCTCGCCCTGAACGTAGGGGCCATCGATGGAACCGGGCTCGTAGTAGGTGACCTCACCACCGGTGATCGGGAAGATGAGGGATCCGTCGGTGAGAGCCGCGGTTCCGACGGTGCCCGGGGTCAGGCCGAGGGTGGTCAGCGCATCGGTGAAGCCCATGTCGAGTGCCACGGCGGTGTCGACGCCGTTGCTGAGGTCGTCGACCTCGGCTACAGGCTCGACCATGTCTTCGGTCTCGGTCATGCTGTCCTCGGACGTGACTGCCGAAGTTGTTTCTGCCGCTGGCGATTCTGCGTCGTCACTCGAGCAGGCAGCGAGAGGTACGAGGGTCATTGCACCAACTGCGGTGGCGGCCATGACTTTACGGATGGAGATCATGTCGTTTCTACCTTTCGTTTGCTCACGTCTTGAGCGTTATGGGTTATTCGCCGCTGCGGCCGGGTTGGATGGGTTGTATCCGACAACTGCCGCTCAGTGCGGCGATTCGCGTGTGCTGAGCCCGCGAAGCTCAGGGTCGTGAGTCGTCGTTCTTATGTCGAAGGGTGCAGCTGATTGCCTCCGTAAAACCAGGTTGCCACGGTTTTCGGGTCTTATGTGTACGGAATGTCCGATTTCGCTACTCGTAGTAGGCCCGTGTCGTGTTCGAGACCGGCCCGATATGGAACCGTTATTCAACGCGCGCGAGGGGCTCGAATATGCCTCCCGCGACAACGAATCGATACGCTTCAGAGCCATCGGATCGGTCTTCGGAAGGCAATCAATGACAGTCACGCGCGACGTCGACGAGCTGAAGGCAGCGCTCGGCAGCCTGGCACCTCCCGTTCTGCTCGATGTGCGCTGGGCGTTGGGCGATCCCGACGGGCACCGCCACTACCTCGACGCGCACATCCCCGGCGCGGTGTACGTCGACCTGCCCACCGAGCTCGCCGCACCCGGGACACCCGAACTCGGACGCCACCCGCTGCCGTCGGTGGATACCTTGCAGGCTGCGGCACGCAGGTGGGGCATCAGTTCGCGAGTACCGGTGGTGGTCTACGACGACGCCGGCAACCTCGCCGCCGCGCGGGCCTGGTGGCTGCTGCGGTGGGCCGGGCTGAAGGACGTGACCATGCTCGACGGCGGACTCGGTGCCTGGACGGCCGCCGGCTACGAGACGGCTGCGGGTCAGGAGTATGCCCTCGTAGAGGGAGACATCGAACTGGGCGAGGGCCACCTACCGACGCTCACCGCCGACGAGGCAGCAGCGCGGGCCGAGTCCGGCACCCTGCTCGATGCCCGAGCCGTCGAGCGCTACCGCGGCATCACCGAACCGATCGACCCGCGAGCAGGGCACATCCCGGGCGCCGTCAGTGCCCCGACCGCGGGCAACCTCGACCTGGACGGACTGTTCTTCGGCCCCGCCGCCCTGAGTGAACGATTCGCTGATCTCGATGGACCGGTGGGCGTCTACTGCGGCTCCGGGGTGAACGCGGCACACGAAATCGCAGCTCTTGCCATGATCGGCGTCGACGCCGCGCTCTACCCGGGGTCGTGGTCGCAGTGGTCGAACGACCCGAAGCGCCCGGTCGCGACAGGCCCGGAGCGCTTCGGTCCCCCAGAATTCAACCCCTCAGAATGAGGTCCGAGGCCTTCTCCCCGATGAGGACGGCAGGTGCGTGGGTGTGGCCTCGGATGATGGTCGGCATTATCGACGCGTCGGCCACTCGAAGCTTGTCGACGCCGCGAACTCGGAGATCGGGCGCGACGACACTCGTCGAATCGTTGCCCATCCGGCATGTACTCACCGGGTGGTACAGCGTGTGTGCGTTCTGCTCCAACGCCTCGGTGAGCAGATCATCCGGGTCTCCGCTCGGGCGAACGATGTTGCCCAGCAGCCCTTTCAGCGCCGGTTGCGTTGCGATGTAGGTGCACATGCGCAAGCCCCCGATCATCGCGGCCCGGTCGGCGCCCTCGGGATCGCTGAGGTAGTTGGGTTCGATGATCGGTTTGGCTGTCGGATCCGCGGATCGGAGGCTGATCTCACCGCGGCTCTCCGGCTTGAGCAAAATCGATCCGATTACGGCAGCATGCGCATCGGGGGCGATGAGACCCTCGTCGAAGAACGGCGCAGGTGCGTAGATCAATTCGACGTCCGGCAACGTCAGACCGTCGCGACTTCGCATGAAGCCGTAGGCCTCGCCAACGTTCGAGGTGAGCATTCCGCGGCGCCGAACGAGGTAGTTGATCAGCTGCGGGATCTTCTCGGCGAAGAACAGCGAGTCGCGCTCGACACTCCAGCCGATCAGTGCGCACAGGTGATCGGTGAGGTTCTTGCCGACCTGCGGTGCATGATGCTTGACGGTGATGCCGTGCGCAGCCAGTTGCTCTCGGTCGCCGATCCCGGAGTGCATCAACAGCATAGGTGTGTTGACAGCACCGCCGGCCAGCACTACTTCCTTGGCGGCCCGGGCGGTTCTCGTGACACCGGAGCGGACGTACTCGACGCCGACGGCGGCGGATCCGTCGAAAATTACCCGCGTTACATGGGCTTCGGTCAGCACCGTGAGATTCGATCGTTTGCGGATCGGCTTCAGATACGCATCGGCGGTACTCCACCGCGCACCGCGCTTCTGGTTCACCATGGTCTGCGAGAAGCCCTTCGGCTCCGGTAGATTCGCCTCCTCCACGGGAAAGCCTGCCTGCTGGGCGGCTTCGAGGAAGGACTGTGTCAATGCGCGCGGGCTTCGCTGGTTGGACACCACCAACGGCCCCGCCTGCCCGGCGTCGAGGGCCGTGGTGTTCTCGATGCTCTCGATCTTGCGGAAGTACGGCACCACGTTCTCGAAGGACCATGTCGAGTCCGACAGCGATGCCCATTCGTCGTAGTCGGCGGCGAAGCCGCGCACCCACATCATCGCGTTCATCGAAGACGATCCGCCGAGCATCTTGCCGCGCGGCCAGAAGATGCTGCGTCCCTTCAGTTCCGGCTGCGGCTCGCAGTCGTAGTTCCAGTCGACGTCGCTGCGGAACAGCTTCGAGAACGCGGCAGGAATGTGCGCGAACTTGTTCTTGTCCTCGGGGCCGGCCTCGAGGAGGACGACGGAGTTGCGCGGGTCTGCGCTCAACCGATTGGCCAGCACGGCGCCGGACGATCCAGCCCCGACCACCACGTAGTCAGCTATCGCCTGATCGGACATGGTTCTCCTCACCCCCGCAGCGCGGACGCGAAAATGGCGGGCAATTTCGCCCAGGACGGACTTCCGGCGAAAGCGGTCAGCAAGCGCCCGGTCGTCGCTGCCGTGCGATTGGTGACGAACCACGGCGGCTTCGGTGAGATGGTCCACTCCTGGTTGAGCAACGAGCGTGGCGACGGACGGAATGGTCCCCGCACAACCGTTCGCTCGGCCCCGTCGATGAGAAGAGCGTTGTGCACGATGCCGATTCCGCTCTGGATGTCCTCGATGGTGTGCCCGGGGAACGCCCCCCACGTCGCGGCGGGACTGAGGAATGCCAGACCGGTCCACGCGTTGACGGCGATCGAACCGTAGCGCAGGTCTGCGAGCATGTTCTCGAACCGAGAACCCATCTCGGCGATTGTCTTCGGATGTGCGATCACGTTCACACCCAGCGTTCCGATGAACTGCTCGTTCACCGTGGCGACGGCCTGACGGGCGAATTGGTCTCCCTCGTAGGGAAGTTCAACGATCCCCAGCACGGGCGCGAAGTACTCCGTGTTGAGCAGGGTGGTCTCCTCGCCGGGATCGAGGTCCTCGATGAGAATGCGGCCGCCGGCAAGTCGGTGAGCGCTGGGGTAGCTGTCCACCGCCGACTCCACGCGTCCGTTGCTGCCCGGGTAGTAGGCGCGGCGCTCCGGCGCCGCCGCGAGTGCGCGGCGCACTGCGGCGACGAACTCGTCGCGCTGCTTCCACCCGGACGAAACCACGACGACCTGCGAAGCCACGCAATTGTATCCACCGTTGTGAAGTCGTTGTGTGGCTACATGTTCGGCTTGATACTTGATGTCCGCGCTGCTCCATTCGCCGGGCAGTACGATCGTCGGCGAGACTCCCCCCAGTTCGCTGGTCATCGGCTTGGTCAGCAGCGGATCGCCGACGGCCTTGCGTGCGGCACCGGTCTCACCCGGCCCGAACACGATCGCGTCGTGCGTGACGGCACTGCCGGTCATGTGAACGTGATCGACGAGATGATGACCGACGAGATAGGTGCCGAGCTCTGCTCCGCCCGTCAGTATTCGAACAGCTCCGACAGCGATCAGCGGAGCCAGTATCTTGGTCAGCACCGGCAGCATCGGGTCGGTGATCGGGTTGAGCTTCAACGCCACGACCCGGTTGTTGGCGACCAGTTCGTACAGCGTGTCGAGCGGAGCGATCGACATGATGTTGCCCGCTCCGAGTACGACCCCGATGCCCTGTGTGTCCGAGGGTGTGAGCTGCGCGAGACCCGCTGTCTGCTTCGCGGTGTCGGCGTCGACTCCGGGTTCGAGCCAGACCTGCGCGCTGAAACCGTTGAGCAGGAGTTTGTCGAAGACTCCTCGCGGGAGTACCTCTACCGTCGTGCGGCCTCCGGGGGCAGAACCGAACTCGGCACCCTCGAGCGGGCTGTTTCCTTCGTCGAGCGCGCGAAGCGTCTGCGCGATGGTGGCCGTGCCGCCGGCGAAGGCATACGGTCCCGATATCCATTCCTCACCCACCAACGGCGACGAGTCATCGAGTCCCTTGATGGCGACCGCAGCAGCGACCCATTCCGCCGCGTGCCGCACGGTGAGGTCACGGACACGCTCGATCAGCTCGCGTCGCTTGCGCAACGACAGCGAAGCCCAGGTCTTTTCACCGCCGTGCAAGTCCTCGAGTGCCGAGTCGATCCCGGTGCGGGTCTCGGCGTCGGAGGCTTCGGCGACGTGCAGATGGCTGTCGGTTCGATCGGTCACTTCGGCTCACTCGTCTCGTTCGGTCCGGCGTCGCAGGTGCCTGTGATTGTCGTCTCCTCGGTCGTTGCGGCGCCATAGGCGCCCGCAGCTCAGCTCGATGATCTTGTTGTGCGATGGCACAAGCTGGGTGTGGCGCGGAGCACAGTAGGCGGGCTAGTCTGGGCCGATGGCGAACACGAACTCGGTCATCGCACCCAGCGCCTGCGAGCTGGCCGCGCCCCTGTTGGACGCCGTGGAGGAAATGGCCGACGAATTGGTCCGCCGCATACTGTCCGCCGAGCACGCCTACGCTGAATCCACGCTGTTGAGCACCGATCAACTTCGCGGCGCCTGCCTGGCGAATATCACCGAGATGATCGGCGATCTGGCAGGCGAACGACCGGTCGACCTCGACGCCGCGAGAGCCGCGGGGCGACTCAAAGCCGAGCAGGGAGTGCCGCTCGCCGCGCTGTTGCACGCGTTTCGATTGGGCGGTCGCCTCATCTGGGAAGAACGCATGACGCGCTCCGACGGCGACGCCTCGCGCACCCTGCTCGGGATGGCCGCTCAAGTGTGGGCACTGGTCGACGTCTGCTCCGATGCAGCCGCCGAAGCCTACCGGATCAGCGTCGACACCCGCGCCGAGCAGGATGCCGACAGTAGGCGCCGGCTGGTGCGTGCATTGTTCGCCGAGGGAGCCAACTCAGCGTCCGTTGCCGACGCGCTGCGAACCTTCCGCATACCCGAACGCGGCAGCTTCGTCGTCGTGTTCGCGGATGCGCGGTGCGCGAGAAGTCGATGCGCCGAGATCTCCGCTCCCGGCGTCGAGACGGTCTGGGATACCGCGGTCGACGGAGTGGTCGGACTGTTCTTCGCCCAAACGGACGCAGCGCTGGACGCCGTTATCGACGGTATCGCGGACGGAACTGGAAACATCGGCATCAGTGCGGTGTTCGGGTCATCATCCGCAATACCCAGGGCTGTCGAGCAGGCTCGGCTGGCGCGCGCATGTGCCGTCGTCGACGACGGGGCCTCTACCCGCTACGAATCGGTCCCGATACCGCTGCTGCTCGTAGGCAATCGCGTCGCTGCCCGCATCGCGTCGCGACAGATCCTCGGCGGGCTCCTCGCCCTGCCCGAGGAGGAGCGAAGCAGTCTTCTCACTACCTTGGACGTGTGGTTTCGATCCAGGGGGTCGACGAGCGACGCTGCCGCCCAGCTGCACTACCACCGCAACACGGTGTTGTACCGGCTCCGGCGGATCGGCGAGCTGACCGGCCGCGACTTCCTCGACCCGATTCAGGCCTCGGAGTTGTTCGTCGGGTTGCGGGCGCACCAGCTGTGCGCCCGCACCTGACGCGAGTCAGTTGATGCGACTCGCTTTGACCCAGTCCACGCTCATCGTCTGCGGGAACCGCGTAGAGGCCGGAACTTTGCCGACCCAATCATTGCCGACGGCCAGGTTGAACAACACGTAGTGCGGCCAGGCGCCGGAGAATGGAGTCCAGTTCCCGCCCATTGCTTCGTACTGGGCCTTCGTCACCGTATAGTGCGCGGTGCCGTCGACGAACCACGTAATTCGATCCGGGTACCAATCGACCCGATATGTGTGAAATCCGTCGGAAAGTGGGGGGATGTCGCTACCGGTCTTGATATCTGTATTCGAATTGTTTACTGCGGGCCCATGAATATTGAAGGACGGTCCGTATGTTCCTGGAATTTCCACGATATCTATTTCGCCCTGACGCGGCCAACTGTATTCATGGCCCGGTTCCAGGCCCAATAACCAGAATGCGGGGAGCAGCCCCGCCTGCTGCGGCATCCTGATGGATGCTTCCAGGCGCACCGGCGGGGTTACGGATTGTTTTCCGATGCTGACGACCCGGGCGCTGGTGAAGTTGTTGGGTGTACCTTTCCTGTCCGGTGGTCTTTCCTTGCGCGCGGTGATGTTCAACGACCCGCCATTGACCGATGCGTTGTTGGTTGAATCGGTGTAGTACTGCTGTTCACCCGAAGTTGCTCCCCACCGGCCTATTTGGAATCCCCAATTGCTGGGATCGACCGCTCCGTTGCCGTTGAACTGGTCCTCCCAGAGCAGCGTCGTCGGCGCCGGCGGAGTGGTCACCGGCGGCTGCGTCGTCGTGAGTGTCGTGGTGGGGGTAGGTGGTGTGGTCGGACGGGGATAAAAGGGATTCTCCAGGCGAGGAAATGAAACGGTCGGGCGAGGCGGCGGCGGGTTGAACGGATATGTGTAGGGGGCAGCCAAAATGACCGGTGCCATTGCGAGCGCGATCCACTTCATGAGCGTATTCCTGTCATGTCAATTGTGGAGGAACAAATGCATGAGAAAGGTCTAGCACGAAGTCAATGCAATCAATGATCGGAAAGACAAGAAGAAACAATTGTGCATCGGCACGGTGGGAAACGCTTGGGAATTTACGGTCAGTATTTCCGATTCCGCTGCCGACTGCCGAGTAGCGGTTTGTTTCGTGTTGGCAAGGATCGGACCGTGAAGGGCCGAGCGGGGAGAGCCGGTGACGGGAATCGAACCCGCCTCTCAACCTTGGGAAGGTCGCATTCTACCAATGAACTACACCGGCGCGGGCAGAGCCGGGGCCCTGCGCCGGACTACTTTAGCACCGCCCCCGGGTGCCCTGAACGGTGTGGTCGCGCGGCCGGTCCGGCCATCCACCAGTGCAGACGTTAACCTTCCGCTGTGCTGCTTTCCGACCGCGACATCCGAGCCGAAGTATCCGCCGGCAACCTGGGCATCGACCCGTTCGACGCCTCGATGGTTCAGCCGTCGAGCGTCGACGTGCGGCTCGACAAGCTCTTTCGCGTCTTCAACAACACCCGATACACCCACATCGATCCGTCGAAACAGCAGGACGAGCTGACCTCTCTCGTCGAACCGGCCGAGGGTGAACCGTTCGTGCTGCACCCCGGGGAGTTCGTACTCGGGTCGACACTCGAGCTCACCACGCTTCCCGACTACCTGGCCGGCCGGCTCGAGGGCAAGAGCTCACTCGGGCGACTCGGCCTGCTGACGCACTCGACGGCCGGATTCATCGACCCGGGATTCAGCGGCCACATCACCCTCGAGCTGTCCAATGTGGCGAACCTGCCGATCACCCTGTGGCCAGGGATGAAGATTGGTCAGCTGTGCCTGTTCCGGTTGTCGAGTCCGTCCGAGCACCCGTACGGAAGCGCCTCGGTGGGGTCGAAGTACCAGGGGCAACGGGGCCCGACACCGTCGAAGGCATACCTGAACTTCGTTCGGTCACCCACCGACTGAGCCGTCGAAAGGTCTTTTCCGGAGCCCGCAACATGGTGCGTTCCCGGTTTTGGCGGTAGCCTTGGCACTTGCCGAAGTGGGTCGGGACCTACCGGAGCGGGGTTTCGATGTCTGCCGTACTGGGCGCATCCCTCGGAGTGGCGGGGCTGCGTGCGGTGTCCCAGCACCTGTCCGTATCCCAGCACCTGTCCGTGTCCCAGCACCTGTCTGCGGAGCAACCGCATAGCACCGAGTCTTTTTTGCAGCCAGCGCAGTCGCCCGAGGACCCATGGGGTTCGGTCACCTGGTCCGTGCACCGACTTGCGCGTGAGCAGAACGCTTCCACCACCGCTGTCCTCGCGCTGCGCGAGAAGGACCCCACCGAGGCCTATGGCGTCGAATACTCCGACGGTCTGGCGCTCGTCACCGATATCGGATCGCAGATCGGCGCGCTGCAAGAACTGGGTGAGATCGTCAGTGAACGCACGGTCGCACTGTTCGACGTCGGTGCCGGTGGCGTCACCGTCTCCGTCGTCGACGTCGAGTCCGGTCGCGTCCACGCAAGTCGACGCAGCGCCGTGCTGTCCGGGGATGCCTGCGACGCCGCGATCAGCACGTTCCTCCTCGGTACCGAACCGGACCGGTCCGAGGAGCGGACCTCGATGATCGAGGCAGTGTGCGCGGCCAAAGAACAGCTCTCCTCCGTCACCGCCGTCGAGCTGCCCGGGCCGTTCCCCGGTGGAAGTGTGGTTCTGCATCGGTCGGAACTCGACTCACTCATCCGCGAGAACGTGCGCGGCGCCGTCGCCCTGGCACGTTCGGTGTTCGCGGACAGCCCACGCGTGGACGCACTGTATGCGGTCGGCGGGGGCGCCAACATGCAGATCGTCCGGCAGATCTTGTTCGACACGATCGAAGTACCGATCTTCGTGCCACGCCGACCGGAAATGCTCGCCGCCCGCGGAGCCGTCGGACTGGCGCGGGGGTTCGCAGCCGTGCCCGCTGCCGGCCACCCCCGGGGCTCCTCGGACCGACCCCGGCACAGTGACACCTCGTCACGACGAATCACGCGGCTGCGACGTTCTCGCTACCTCGGCGGGGCCGTCATCGCGATGGCCGCGGGTGGTGTCGCCGGGGCGGCGGGGACCACGTCGAATGGGCCCGACGCGTCCCCGGTGGTCGAATTCACTCCTGTGATCACCGTCTCCGAAGTCGAGACGTCCCCAGCGCTGCCGCCGGCCGCACCCTCGTCCGATGCAGTGTCGGTGACGCCAACCGTGCTGCCCTCCTCACCTGTCAGCGACATTCCCGCAGCTCCCTCGTATCGGGAGTCCAGCACCGAACGGGACGAGCCCACCGTGGACGTGACCACGACAGTTCGGCGGCAGCGCGAAACGAGCACCCCCACGACGACCTCGTCGCCGGAGACCACCACGCGCGAAACCCGGACGCGTGAGAGCGATCCGATCACGACCACCCCTCCTGTTACCACGAAGACGACGACCGCTACCACCGCAGCGCCGATCACGACGCGAAGGCGATGATTGCTGGCGGTTGTTCACATTTTTCCGGCACACTCCTCTCATGGCTTCGATACAGACCGAACGCGAGGACAAATTCGACGCGGACTCAGAACTCGTCCTACCTTCGCTGGAGAAAGTGATTCCCGAGGGCGGGTCCGTGGAGACCTCGGAAGTGCAGTTGATCAGCACGTACTTCGACACCGAGGAACTCGACCTCCTTGCTCGCGGTATCACGGTGCGGCGTCGGCGCGGAGACACCGACACCGGATGGCACGCGAAAGTCCCAGCAGACAAGGCGCGCACCGAAATTCGACTGCCACTCGGAACAGGTGAGGATTCGTCCGTCCCGCACGAAATGGAAAGCCTTCTCGTCGGGGCCGCACTCGGCAAGCCGTTGGCTCGGGTGGCGACGCTGACATCGCTGCGACGCGCGCACCGCCTGCTCGATCGAGACGGGTCCGTGGTCGCCGAGATCGCCGACGACACAGTCACCGTCGATCTCGCCGGAGCCGACGGTCACGGCTGGCGTGAATGGGAAGTCGAACTCGGACCGGCCGGGTCGGAGTCGACATTGAAGCGCGTGGGCAAAGCGCTCGTCGCCGCCGGGGCAGTGCGCAGCGCGCACTCGTCCAAACTGCATCGCGCCCTCAAATCCGATTCCGAGCCCGCCCACACCGGAGCGTTGGGCGTCGTCGCGGAGTACCTCGACCAGCAAACACAAGCCATCTTCGCCGGGGACGTCTACCTTCGCCGCGGCATGGATCCCATCCACTCGACTCGCGTGGCGATTCGCCGCTACCGCAGTACGCTCCGCGTCTTCGGTGACGTCTTCGACGAGGATCGCGCCGTCCAACTCGATGCCGAACTGACCTGGTACGCGAGCGTGCTCGGTGAGGTTCGCGACCGCCAGGTCTTGCGCGCCCGATTCTCCGAGTCCGTGCACGACATGCCGGATCATCTGCTGCTCGGCCCAGTCGCCGCCCGAATCGAGAACGACTTGCTGGCCGCGCAGATTCGAGCCCGTGAAGCGATTGCCACCGAACTCGACGGAGATCGCTATCGGGCCTTGCTCGCGCAGCTGCGTGAGTACTCTCGTGGGCTACCCCTCGACGAGGGCGCCTCGAAGACAACTGAAGGCGATCTCGACAAGATGGCGCGGAAGGCGGAAAAGAAGGCCGCCAAGCGCGTCGCACAGGCCATCGACGGCGGCGAGGTAGAGGCGATGCATCGGGCCCGCAAAGCGGCAAAACGCGCCCGCTACGCCGCGGAACTGGTCAAGCCCATCGTCGGGAAGAAGGCGGCGAAGACGCGAATCGAGCGGTTCACGTCCGTGCAGGAGATTCTCGGAGAGCACCAGGACGCAGTGGTCGCGGCCGCGGCACTGCTCGAACTCGGACGCACAGCAGGTGTGACGCCGGGTGAGAACGGTTTCTCGTTCGGCCTGCTCTACGCGAGAGAACTGCAGGCCGCCAGCGACGCCAGGGCCGAAATCGCTGCGTTCGATCTCTAGGAATTACGGATTTCCTCGGTACGGGGTAACCTCATCGCCGAACAAACCGACTGATTGTCCGCATTCTTTGCGGGGGGCGGTGTCCGACGAAACCGGGGGAGTGCAACAGCCATGCGTATTGCATTGGGCGTGCACGTCAGCACGTACGAGGTGACGGCGTCGCTCGTCGACACCTCGCTCCCCGAGCTTGGCCCCGTCGCCAGTCGGATCGTCCCTGTGGCCACTGCGCCCGGTGGAATCGGCGGCGCGGTCTCCGCCGCTCTCGGATTCATGCGAGTACAGGCGATGCAGAACGACCTGCACGTGGACGGCGCTGCTGTGGTCTGCGAAAACGCGCTGCAACGCGAAATCATCGCCGACGCGTTGGCCGAGACCGAGTCGACGCCACCGCTCGTCGTCGATATTTTTCACGAGAGTTTGTCGGATGCGTTCACCCCGGATGTCAGCGCTGCCCTGCTTGTCGGTGAGGTGCAGCCGCTCGCTGCTCCCCCGCCTTCGCGCGTGGAACACCGCAGCACATGGCCCGTCGCCGCGGTGGGGGCCTGTGTGCTGGCCACGCTGGGCGGCGTCACCGCGTGGGCGATGACCTCGCAACCGGCAAGCGAGTCGACCCCGACCAACGAAATGGTCTACCCGTCGGGCGCAGCCGGGGCGACGGCCGACCCGGAGCGTGTGGTCGCGCCCGAGCCCGCGCCGGCCCCTATTGATCCGGCCGAACCCGAAGGGCTCGGTGCCGACGTCGTCCCCGGTTACCCGTCGGGCGCCGGTGCCGTGCTGGTGCCGCCGGTGGTCGAGCCGACCGTCGGATCGCCCTTTTCGACGACGCCAGGCAGTCCCGTGAAGCCCCCCACCGCGACCAGCGACCCCACGACTCCTGGTGGTGGGTCAGGTCCGGTCGATCCCAAACCTGATCCCAAACCTGATCCGACGCCTGATCCGACAACGGATCCGACAACGGATCCGACAACGGATCCGACAACGGATCCGACGGAGAGCGCCACCGAGGAGCCCGAACCGTCGGACGAGGTCCCTGCCGAGCCCACCGTCGAAGCGCCCGAATCGACGACAGAGGCCGAGTAGTCACCCGATAGCTCAAACAAACCTGAGGATTGTAAATTGGCCCATTATCCTACCCAAGGGTGGGTGATGACGATACGATCCGACGGTCGGAATGCCTGCTGTCGAAGCCGAGGAAGCCATGAAAACGGTGTTGGGAGTCTCTGTCGGCTCCACCACAGCTCGAGCTGCCGCCCTCGCGATCGCCGACGAATCAGTGTGCTCGGCTGGAGTCGTCCGATCCTTCGGGGCAGCCGGCCAGGTCGCCGCAGCAGTCCAACTCCTCGAAACGACGGCCGCAGCCCAACACGTCGTCCCCGCCGACCGTGTCATTGCCGTCCCCGACGACCCCGCTGGACGCGCGAAGCGCTCGGCCTACGCGATGCACGAGGCCGAACGGTTCACCGTGGTGTCGGAACTGGGTGCGCAACTACGCTTCCTTCGCGGCACCGGTCAACTTGATGGAATCCGCACCGTCGCCGTGTGCGATATCGGGGCTTCGGGCACGACGGTGTCCCTCGCTGAACCCGCGACGGGCCGCGTCCTGATCTCTCGACGGACAACACTGTTCGGCGGAAAGGTGTGCGACAACGCCGTCCGCGACTATCTGCTGTCGACGTACGGGGCCGACGAGCTGGTGTCGAGCAGCGGAGTCGACGCACTCATGGTGGCGATCGGTCTCGCGCGCGAACAATTATCGAGCCTACGCGTGGCCGAGATCCCCGGGCCGTTCGTCGCTGGCGCTGTTCGGTTGTGGCGTAGCTCTTTCGACGAGATCGTCGAGTCAGCGGTCCGCTACATAGAGGGCTGGACCGCCAGCGTCATCGTCGACGCGCCCCAGTCCATGAACGCGCTCGTGATGGTCGGTGGGTGCGCGCACCTGCCGATATTGCGTCGCGTCCTCAGACGAGATCTCAGGCTGCCGGTGCTCGTTCCCAACATGCCCGAGTCGCTCACCGCACACGGGGCGGCGTTGCTCGCATCCGACGCAGCACGGCGCCGGACGCGTCGCCCGCTCGTGTCGGTCAAGACGATCGAAGTTCCGCCGACCACCTACGACACCCCGACGTACGGCCCGATGGCCCGCCATCGCAGCAGCGCCTGAACACTATGGTCCTCGCCCAGACTTACAGAGGCATGCCTATGACGTTGCACAAGCTCGAGGGTGCGCATGTACTCGGGACGTCCCGACCGGTAGGTTGCCACGAATGAGTGAGAACGTGGCAGCAACCGAGAACTTCGACCCGGCCGAGCATGTTCGGGCCATGATCGGCCGTCACTACCGCACCGCCGACTACTACGAGGTCGGCCGCGAGAAGGTTCGCGAATACGCGCGGGCGGTGCAGGACTTCAACCCGCTGCACTGGGACGGCGACGCGGCCAAAGCCCTCGGCCATAGCAATGTGATCGCTCCGCTCACCTTCATGTCGCTCGTTGGAACGCTCGCGCAGCGACGCCTGCTGGAAAAGATCGCCGTCGGGTTCGACCTCAGCCAGATGTTGCAGACGGATCAGATCCTCGAGTTCTACCAGCCGATCGTTGCCGGCGACCAGCTGTACTGCGATGTCTCCCTCGATTCCTACCGGGAAGTGATGGGCAAGGACATGATGGTCACCAAGAACATCGTGTCCAACCAGCGCAACGAGCTGGTCGAGATCACGTACACCACGCTGCTGATCGGCCGGGACGGCGATGTCGACAAAGGGATCATCGAGGCCGCCGAGAGCCTCGTCATGCATGGCGCGACCACGATGGCCGCGCGAGCGAGTGCATCGGACCATGACGACGAGGAGCAGGTCGAGCACCCACCTCTGGTGACCGTGGACCACCGCTCGTCACCGTCGGTGAAGTTCGAGGACGTATCTGTCGGAGATACCCTGCCGGGTAAGACGTTCCGCCTCACGCGCGGCGACCTCGTCAACTACGCGGGTGTTGCCGGCGACGCCAACCCCATTCACTGGAGCGAAAAGTTCGCCAAACTCATCGATCTGGACAATGTTCTCGCCCATGGCATGCTCACGATGGGACTGGGCGGCGGCTACATCACGGAGTGGCTGGGTGATCCGGGCGCGGTGAAGGACTACACGGTGCGATTCACTGCGCCGATTCCTGTCGACACGCACAGGGCAGCCGAAATCGAATTCGGGGGCAAGATCAAGTCGCTCGACACCGAGGCGCGTACCGCTGTCATCGCGCTCAGCGCAACGTTCGAGGGAAAGCGCATCTTCGGTCACCGCGCGACGGCGACGGTTCAGCTGGCCTGACAGGGTCGGCGTCCCTGGCCGCCGAGGTGTGCAGGGGGTTTGGGTAGCGGGTGATCCCCGGTGCCAACGGCTGGGTGTCTCGCCGCTGCCGCGAACTGGCCCAGGTGATGCGGTGACCGGACTGTGTGGCGTCGCTGCCGCCAACAGGTCGGAGAGCTCTGTGCCGTCGCATGACCTGGCACTCGGTTCTCGCACGTCAGTTGACTCCCGGTGCAGATGGTGGACCGCGGCCCGGGTGCGGTGTGTGACTCGCGTGGGCGAGTGTGGCGCGTCGGCCGGCTCTAGGCGCTGTGTTTTCGTACTCGGTGTTTTCGTCTTCGGTGGTAGCTGGGGATGGGTTGTTGTTCGGGATCGGTTTCGGCGGGTGGGATGACCTGCGGGTGGCCGTCTTCTCCCATCGCGAGTTGCCAGTCTGTGTTGTGGATCTGCCGGTGGCATTCGCTGCAGAGGAGGGCGAGGTTGTTCAGGTCTGTCGCGCCGCCGTTCTGCCAATACGTGATGTGGTGGATTTCGCACCATTGCGCTGGGCGCCCGCACATGACGCAGCAGTGGTCCCGGATGATGACGGCCTCGCGTTGGGCTGGTGTGGCGAGTCGGATGGTGCGTCCGAGTGCGAGTGGGACGCCGTGTGCGTCGACGATGATGGGTGTGAGGTCGGCGTCGCAGGTGAGTAGTTCGGCGAGGTGGCGGCTGATGGGGCCGGTCCAGTCGAGGTGGAACGGCCAGCGCGGGTCGTCGGGTGTCGGCGGGTCACCCGCGCGGTCACCGGCCGTGCGTTCACCAGCGGCCCGGTCACCAGCAGCCCGGTCGCCTCCGCCACCGCTGTTCCCTCCACCGCCACCGCGGTTGCCGTTGCCGCCGCCGTCTCCGCCGCCGTTGCCTCTTCCTCCGCCGTCCTGTCCGTTCCCGGAGTGATTCTCGTCGGGCCGGCGGTGTGGCGGCTTTTCCATCAACTCTGTGAGCGGGACGATCAGCTTCACATCGGTACGACTGGGTCCGGTGTTGTGGTGTCCGCTCAGGTAGCGGTCGAGGAGTTCGGCGAGTCCGTCGGCGTTGCGTTTGTTGGGGGTTCGGGGGTCGCGGGTGCCGTCGGGTGCTGGCGTGGGTGCGGTCAGGGGTGAGAGGGCTGTTTTGAGTTTTTCGGTGGTGAGTTTGTCGAGGTTGCCGTCGATTTTGCTGCGGCCGTTGGCGAGTGGGTAGATGCCGAGGGTGTTGAGGGCGGTGTTCTCGGCGACCGGCACGGGCGGCGGCATAGGTGGGCCGGGCGGCGGCACAGGTGGTGAGGAAGGTGGCGCAGGTGGTTGGTCGCCGGGCTTGCTGTCGGGACGGGAGTTCTTGTCAGAGGCCTTGTGGCGTTGTTCTTCTTCGCGGCGTCGTCGTTCGGTTTCGTGCCGGGCTCGGGCATCGCAAGCGGCTTGGTGGGCGAGTTCGTGGGCGCGGTCGGTGACTGTTCTGGGCAGGGATCGGGTGGCGATGTCGAGCAGTACTGTTACAGCATCAGCTTGGTGTGTGTCGGTGAGGGTGGGGTCGGCGGTGAGGATGGTGGAGTGTCCGTCGGCGACGGCTTTGGCGTGCAGGATGTGGATGGTGCCGTTGGAGAGTGCATGTGCGACGGATGGGTGGGCTCCGAGCCAGTAGCCGAGGGCGATTTGGTGGGCGGCGTTGCCTTCGGGGATGCGGACGGCGTTGCTGTACCAGCGTTTGATGGAGGAGTGTCCGAGTTTGAGGGCGAGTCCTCGGCGTTCGGCTTCGGCGAGTAGGGCGAGTCGGGATGCGGCCATGCTGGTTTCGGTGGTGTGGATGCGCGCGAGTGCGGTCACGATGTCCTGGTCGGACAGCGTGTGTGCTGTGGTGAAGCCCCCAACTTCTTCCATGCCGGGGAAGGTACAACCCACCACTGACAAAAACCGTCTCCCCGCGTGCACTGTTTGCAAATTCCCGAAGCGGGGCATTCACCGGTTCATGAAGGTCGCGGTGTTCGTATGCGCTGTCGCAGCAGTGATCGGCTCGTTCATCGGTTCGGGGGCATGGGTCGGCACGCCCATCGCGGAGGCCGCGGGTGGTGCCCTCAGCGCGACGTCGACTCTGGTGGCACCGTCTGGGTCGGCTTTCTCGATCTGGACGGTCATCTATGTCGGCTTCATCGCATATGCCGTGTGGCAATTCTTCGCGGGTCAGCGGCAAGAAGCGTTGCGTTTGCCCATCGCGGTGTCGATGCTGCTCAACGCGGCGTGGATTCTGTCGATTCAGGCAGGCCTGCTGTGGTTGAGTGTGGTGACCATTTTCGCTCTGCTGGCTGTCCTCGTGAGAGTCTTCGTTCTGACGCAGCGCACCAGGCCGGAGAGCACGCTCGATGCAGTGGTCACCGACGGCACGATGGGGCTGTACCTCGGGTGGGTCTGCGTCGCGACGATTGCCAACGTCACCGCATGGCTTGTGGATCTCGGTTACTCCACGGGGGCGACGTTCTGGGCTGTCGCAGTTGTCGTTGTTGCCGCGTTGGTCGGCGTCGGGCTTGCCACGTATTCCCGCGGCGCGATCGCTCCAGGTCTCGCTGTCGTCTGGGGGCTGATGTGGATAGCGCAGGGGCGGCTCGCGGGTGAGTTGGACAACGCGACGGTCGGGTGGACTGCCGCCGCGGCGGCGTTGGTGGTCGGCGTGTTTACGGCGGTCGTCAGGAGCCCGCAACGGCAGCGAACGACGGTTTCCGGCTGAAGTCGCTACGCAGGAGTCCGTAGTTCTGCTCGGAGTCGGATGTGTCGGTGCCCGAGTCGCGTAGGGAATGGAGGAACACGGCCGCTGATGACATACGAGTACATGTGCTGGCGAAACTGAAAGCCCGAGTGAGGATGTGGACAGCCTTCGAGGTGCTGTCGAGGGGGTAACAAAAAACGAAGTTTGCGCGAAGAAACCAGCGATGAACAAGAACTCACCGTGGACCGACGTTGTGGTAATCGGATCGATCCTGGTTGCAGGCATCGGTGCCGCCTGGGTGACGAACGACCCGGTGGAGCCTGACGCCGCGGTGGGTTACGTCAGCCAACCTGTCGAGTATCCGGTGGACATCCCGGGGTGCAAGACGGTCGAACCGCCGCAGGACACTGTCTTCTACGGGTACGCGACCACCGGGATGGTGGATTACGACAACCCGGCGTACCCCTGGCTGACGTCGTCCAAGGCGAACGCGATGTCTTTGGCAATCCAGGATGCGTTGCCGGCAGATGTCGAGATCGTGGTCGGATCGCGTGGCCCCTTCAGCGGCGAGCCGTTCGTCTTCCAGCCCGTTCCGGATATGGACATGTCCGAGTTCGATCCAGGCACGTCCGCGGACGCCACTGTCGTTCGGAACGGCGTGGCAGGATCAGTTCGTGTGAACGTGTCCCGTCTCTACGACGGACCTGAACCGTGCCGTGCAGGCCGGCTCGACGCCCGCGAAACACTCTCCGACGGAACTATTGTCGATACCTACAACGGCTGGAATGAGTACGACGGGAAACGCGTCTACACCAACTCGGTGCGCCTCTACGCGGTGGACGGCACGCGCATCCGCGCGTCCTCATCGGATCAGGACGATGACTTCGTTCCGACCGGAATGATTCCGCTGTCGATGGAAGAGCTGCGCACCATCGTGATGCTCGACGATCTGAAGTGGTCGACACGGGTCCCGGACGGGTACCCGCTGCTGCCGATTTCATGTAACAGAGCCGGATTCAGCGACGGTCAGTTCACTGCTGCGACTGTGCGGCGAATCAACGCCGCACTCGACGGTTTCTGGCAGGCGATCGATCAGCCCGTTGTGCTGGATCGTCCGTTGGGTTCGATGCGCATTGCGTCCTCCGGCACTGCAAATGCATGCGGTGCCGTCATGGCGGGCGACGGAACTCTCACGGTCAGCGTGGCCGATGCCGGGTATTCGATGCCGTCCAGCGAGATGGACGTCCTGAGGTTGCCCGACGGTTCGGAATTTCGTAGCAGCGCTGCCGGTTCCGGCGGTTGGTCACTCGATGGACAGCCGATCACGGACGTGACGTTGGTCAAGCCGTCAGGGACGCTGGTGCTGGTGAGTATGAAGGGCGGCACCGTCGACGAGGTGCTCTTGCAGTCCATCGCGCTGGCGGTCTCCGAAGTCATTTCGTGAAGCACGAATCGACCACCACCGCTCGACCGCCCTTCCCTACGTGACGCGTTCGCGGTTGGTCAGCACGAGCGGCCCGTCCTCGGTGATGGCGATGGTGTGCTCGCTGTGTGCGGTGCGTGAGCCGTCTGCGGATCGGATGGTCCAGCCGTCGGCGTCGAAGACGATCCTGTCGGTGCCGGCGGCGAACCATGGTTCGAGTGCCAGTGTCAGACCGGGGCGCAGTTTCAGTCCTTTGCCTGCGCGCCCGGTGTTGGCCACGTGCGGGTCCTCGTGCATGGTGCGGCCGAGGCCGTGGCCGCCGAACTGGGTGTTGACGGGGTAGCCGAAGTCGGCTGCCACAGCGCCGATGGCTGCTGAGATGTCGCCGAGCCTGTTCCCGGGCACCGCGGCTGCAATGGCAGCCTCGAGCGCCTTCTGTGTGCTTTCGACGAGCCGCTCGTCTTCCGGACGTGCTCTGCCGATGATGATGGTGCGCGCGGAATCGGCAACCCACCCGTCGATGGAGACCGCGATGTCCATCGTCAGCACATCGCTGTCACGCAGTACATAGTCGTGCGGCAAACCGTGCAGCACAGCGTCGTTGACGGACAGGCAGATGACGTTGCGAAACGGACCGCGACCGAACGACGGCGAGTAGTCCCAGTAGCAGGATGTCGCGCCGCGCTGCTCGACCAGCTCCCGGGCACGCATCTCGAGATCCAGCAGATTGACTCCGGGTTTCGCGCGCTCGGTGAGATCGTCGAGAAGTTCGGCGATGAACGAGCCGGTGACGTCCATCGCCGCGATCTCGCGGGGCGTTTTCAGTTCGAGCATGTACTAGGCCTCTCTCGAATCGGTATTTAAATACCACCCTAGCGCAGGACCGGGATTTTTATACCGGTGGAAGCTAGTATGGGCGGCATGGTTCGTAACCCACTCACTGCGGAGCAGCTCACCGCCGGTAAACGGCTCGGCGAGCAACTACGCCAGGCCAGAGGTGATCGCTCCCTCGTCGAGGTGGCCCGAGCTGCAGGTATCTCCCCGGAGACCCTGCGCAAGATCGAGACTGGACGCCTACCTACTCCCGCGTTCACCACGGTCGCCGCACTGGCTCGCGTACTGCCACTGTCACTGGACGGGCTTGCGGACACGTGCCTCGGTAGCGAAGAGTTTCGAAAGACTGGCTGAGACTGGCGGTTGTCAGAGCACGCGCAGGTGTCGGTCTGGAGCTCGCGTGCCAGGTCGAGTGAGTTCGTCCAGCGCCGCTTGCGACTGCGCGTCGGCTGCTCGGTAGATGATCAGCCGTAAATCGTTGTCGCCGAGGGGATTGAGAACGTCGAACGACACGGTGACGCGACCGACAGCGGGGTGGTTCATCGGTTTGAGGCCCCGAGCTCGGATGGCTACCGCGCGTGATCGCCAGTATTCCGAGAACTCGGGGCTGTTCTGCTCGAGCTCGTCGATGAGCCGAGCGAGCTGCACATCGGTGGCGTGTGATGCCCACGCTGCCCTGAGATCGGCGACCGCGCTTCGAACTACCTCGTCACGGTCCAAGTAGAAGCCCCGGAACCGATCGTCGAGGAAACACATCCGCAGCACATTTCGCATGTGGGCCGTGCGCTCATCCAAGTCCAGCAGCAGGGCACTCATGGCATCGTTCCAGGCCAAGATATCGAGGCGGTGGTTCAGGATCATTGCAGGCCGCGGATGTACGTCCTGCACCAACTGGGCCAGACTTTCCGGCAGCTCAGTGCGGACGGTGCGCTGCGGCGCACGATGGCCCGCGAGGGTAAAGAGGTATTCGCGTTGGTCGTCGTCGAGTCGAAGGGCAGCCGCAAGCGCGGCGGCGACGCCGGGAGATGGACGCGCGTCTCGCGCCTGTTCCAGTCGGGTCAGATAGTCGACGCTGACTCCGGCCAGCGCGGCGACTTCTTCCCGTCGCAGACCAGGGGTTCTCGACGCTCCCACGCGTGGGGGTAGCCCGACCTGGGCCGGCTGCAGCGCCTCGCGTCGGGTGCGTAGTAGTGCCGCCAGTTCCCGACGGGCCGTCGATGTCGCGTCACTCACTCCTCGAGGTTAAGCCAGTGGGCGGGGATCAGCCTGGTACAGCCTGTCCCAGGTTGAGTTCGGACTGCCTCACCTGCGTCAGGCGATGCATTGTCGATGTGCACGAACTTGTGCTCGGTGACGAAGGAGAATGCAATGACGAGTCTCGACGAATACCGACTGCTGGGGCGGTCTGGGCTGCGTGTATCACCGCTGTCGTTGGGTGCCATGACGTTCGGCGACGCCTGGGGGTGGGGCGCGGACAAGGACACCGCCCGCGAGATCTTCGAAAGCTATCTCGACGCAGGCGGCAACATGGTCGACACCGCGAACATTTACACCGACGGCCAGTCCGAGCAATTCCTCGGCGAGTTTCTGGGTGCACGTCGTGAATCGATGGTCATCGCGACGAAGTACTCGGGCACCCGCAACCCCACCGACCCCAACGCCGGTGGCACCAACCGCAAGAGCCTTGTCGCCTCGGTGGAAGCGAGCCTGCGGAATCTGAGAACTGACTACATCGATCTGCTCTACGTTCATGCCTGGGACGGATTGACCTCGGGTGAGGAGATCATCGCGGCCCTCGGCGACCTGGTTCGCACGGGAAAGGTGCTGTATCTGGGCATTTCGGACGCCCCTGCGTGGCAGGTCGCCAGAATGCAGACCATCGCTGAATTCCGTGGCTGGGCGCCGCTGGTGGCACTGCAGGTCGAGTACAGCCTGATCGAGCGTACAACCGAGCGCGACCTGATCCCCATGGCAGCCGAACTCGGCCTCGGGGTTGTGCCGTGGGCGCCGCTTGGAGGGGGCGTCCTCACCGGCAAGTACTCGGCGGCCGACCTCGACGCACCGGACGCCGACCGGCCCGGTGGTTCGCGCCGGGATCACGCGCTTGTCAACCGAACCCTCACTGAACGCGGCTTGTCGATCGCCGATGTCGTCGTGGGTGTCGCTCAGGAATTGGGTGTACGGCCATCACACGTCGCGCTTGCGTGGACCTTGCAGAACCCGGCGGTGGTGAGCCCCCTTGTGGGCGCGCGGACACCGGAACAGCTACACGAGGACCTGGCGGCCCTGGATCTCGAACTGGGTCCCGAGCACGTCGAGCGACTCGATGCCGTGAGCGCGATCGACCTGGGTTTCCCCCACGAGTTCTTGACGAGGCCGATGGTGCGTGGCGTCGTGCACGGCCAAACGATCACCCGTCCGCGGCCGGTCGTGAGGTGGTGAGAGTCAGTCACCTGAGCTGTGGAGGAACAGGACTGCGCGGACTCGTTGTCTAGTATTTCCTCTTTCGGGCCCGCGCAACCCCGCGACCACTCATCGAGGCGTGATCGAACCGAGGAACGACGTGGTCCAGATGGACGAGTTGGCCGATCCTGCAGCATCGTTCGTCGGGACCAGTCCGTTGAGCGTCACCTGACCGCCGCTGAGACCGACACCGGGCTGCGGTGGCAACGTGAAGCCACAGGACTGCTGGACCGTGCCGGGCTCGATGTCCAGATCGGTACGACGGCACTGTCCGGTGGACGTGGCCGTGAGCGCAGGTGTGACCCCGAACGACGTGATGCTCAGGGACGCACCGAAGTCCGGGGACGACGGGTTCTGGTAGCAGATCGATGCGGTGGCTGCGACGTCCTCGGACGGCTCGGTGGAAGCTGCACCGGTGACCGGGTCGACGGCGACTGCGTGGATCTCGGTGGTGCGCACACCACCCGGGCAGGCGTGGGTGGCACCCGTCGACACCGAGTTCACCTCGCGTCCGACGCTGTATTTCACCGACCCGGTCGGCTGGGGCGTGCCTGGTACGGGCTCGTTCACCGGTGCGGTGCCCTCACCGAGTGTGTAGAGGGTCCACAGCGAACCGGTGCGGCCGTCGGGCAGACGCGCTGGGTTGGCGATCGAGTTGCTCGTCGCGACACCGTCGGTGACGCCCGAAGCGTTGGGGTTCACGCGCATCACACAATCGACCGCCGCACGTCCGGGCAAGCCGATCATGAACTCGAGCCCACATGGCCCGTACATCGACAGCTGACCCAGGCCAGGTGCCGTGAGTGTGCTCCACTGATCGAGGAACGCCTGGCCGTCGATGGTCAGCCCGTCGCATACGTAGATTGGTCCGACGTTCTGTGCGGTGGAGTTCTGCAGGAAGCCCGTCGACGGATCGTTGGTGAATGTGTACATCCGCGCGTCGAGTCGCTCGACCACGGTGAGCGAGCGCGGAGATCCGAAGTAGTCGTTGCACGCGGCGTTGTCGGCGTCGGTGGGTCGCAGCCCGCTGTCGACGGTTCGGAAGACGCTGAAGCTGCCCGGGCCGTTGTCGATGGACCCCATGATGGTCGCCGGTGCAGGCGCGGGTGCCGGTGCTGCGGATCCTGATCCGATCGGACACAGCGCGATAGCCAGCGCAGACACCACGGCAGCTCGAACCCATTGCTTCGTCAACTGATACTCCCCCAAAAATCCGGACCCGCGCATCGGCAGGTCGACCTCACCCCTGCCGAAGACCGTAGCTCAACACGCGCCGAGAATACAGCGATCGGCGCGGGCGGGGAGTACCTCGTGATCTGTCCGAGGACCGAGTCCGCATCAGGGCTCGCAGATTCAATCCCGTTGTGGTCGAGCACAAATAGATGGTCTTCTGTTTGGGAGCCAGGCGTCTGTCGTACACCTTCGGCACCGACGGGATCACCATTGTCTCTGGCTTCAGATGAGTGTTTGCGTTCGAGCGCACTCGAAGCCATAGCTTTGCGGGCATGGAACAACGAAGCTGGATCATCACAGGCGCGTCGTCCGGATTGGGTAGGGCACTGACCGAGGCAGCGCTGGCCGCGGGGGACACCGTCGTCGCCGCCATGCGCCGGCCGGAGAGGATCGACGACCTGCTCGACGCCTATCCCCGCACGATCCTGCCCGTCGCGTTCGATGTCCGTGGCACGGCCGAAGCGTCAGGGCTTATCGGTGCGGCGATCGACCGGTTCGGCCCGGTCGACGTTCTCGTCAACAACGGTGGCGTCGGGCAGATCGGAGCCGCCGAGGAAGTCGACGACGCCGGACTGCGAAATATGCTCGAGCAGCATCTGCTTGGACCCGCTGCGCTCACGAGGGCAGTGTTGCCCGGGATGCGGCAGCGGGGTCGGGGGACGATCGTGCAGGTCAGCAGCCAAGGCGGACGCATCTCGTTCCCCGGCGCAGGTTCGTACTCGGCGGGCAAGTTTGCGCTGGAGGGGTGGTCGGAAGCGTTGGCGGGGGAGGTCGCACCGTTTGGGATACGCGTACTCGTCGTCGAACCGAGCCGCTTCCGGACAGGGTTCAACGGTGCCGACGTGCTCCAAGTCGCGGCACCGATCGACGCATATGCGGACATGCTCTCGGCACTTCGGGCCGACATGCTCGCGGTCGATGGGAAGCAGGAGGGCGATCCGGTACGTGCGGCCGAGATCATTCGAGATCTGATCACCGCCGATACTGCGCCGCTACGAATTCCACTCGGGCGCGAAGCCGTACGACGTCTGCGCGATTCCTACCGACGAAGCCTCGCCGAGCTCGAGCAGTACGCAGATGTGAGCGCTGGCGCGGACTTTCCAGGTCTTCCGGAGTCTGTCCGTCCGGTCTGAACCAGCTGAGAGGACTACCGTCTATTCATGGCTACCGTTGATTTGATGGCTAAGGCGCTGGCAGCGTTGACCGACCTCGATGCTTCGGTGACCGACGTCGTCCATAGCCTGCTCGATCCAGGTGAGGTGACCGAGCCGCTCGGGATTTCCGAAGTCGCCGAACTGCTCGACGTCTCCCCGCATACTCTGCGCTACTACGAGAGATGCGGACTGATCACCGTCGCCCGAGACGTGAACGATCACCGACGTTACGACGCCGCAGCTGTGCGACGCTTGGTCTTCCTTACGCGAATGCGATTGTCTGGCATGCCGATGCGCGATCTACAGCACTACGTCGAACTCGTCGACCGCGGCGAGGGAACCGTACCCGAAAGGCTTGACTTGCTGATCGAGCATCGCGACACCGTCCGACTGCGGATCCGCGAACTGCAACTGTCCCTGGTGGCGACCGAGTACAAAATCGCTACCTACGGGGGAGCTGCGGGGCCGTAGCTCGCCAGGACGGTATCGGCACCAGTTTGGCGAGCGAGTGGGTCGATCAGGCGCGGGTTCAGTTGCTCTCCGTGGAGGGGAGGCACGCTGCGAGGTCCTCGCGTAGGCGACGTTGCTGTTCTGGGGCCAAGGGAGCGAACAGTTGCTTCTCCACGGCACGGACCGCGATGCTGGCCTGGCGCAGGATATCCAGCCCGTCCTGGGTGAGTTCGCTCGGTAGCGCGCGCCCGTAAGGGGCCTGATCGGGCCGGGTGAGCAGGCCGCGCTCCTGTAGTCGGCGCAGGACCAGGTTCATGGACTGTCGGGTCACGAAGGCGCGGCGGGCCAGTTCGGAGTTGGACAGTCCAGGGTCTTGCCCGAGCAGTTCGAGGCAGGCGTACTGGGGGACGGTCAGGTCCAGGGGGCGCAGTGTCTCGTCCATCGCAGTGCGCAGCGAGGCATGCACCTGCTTGAGGACGTAGCCCACTGAGAGCTCCAGTTCCCCGACTGGCTCTTGATTCATGTCAGCAGTTTGACATACATTCGATGTCAACACACTGACATCAGGAGGTAGGGTTATGGTCGGCAACGTCACGTATTTCGAGGTCCCCAGTAGCGATATCGAAGCGACCCAGCGGTTCTGGGGTTCGCTGTTCGGCTGGACCTTCCGCGGGGGCAACCTTCCGGGCTACTCGATGATCGACGGTCCTACGCCGATGGGTAAGGCGCCCCACGAGGATTCGTCGCGGCACCCACGGATCTACTTCGCCGTGGAAGACATCCACGCCGCTGTAGCGCGGGTGCGCGAACTAGGTGGTATCGCTGAGGATCCCGTGGCAATTCCGTCCGGAGCGTTCGCTCACTGTGTCGATGATCAGGGCGTAGAGTTCAGCCTCTCCCAAGAGCCGGGAGAACAGGCTTGAGTCGGGCGACACTCGAATGAGCACCGACATGTGAGGTCGGATCTGCCCGACGTGGCCGGATAGCGTACGTGTCGTACCGTTGGTACATACGCTGAGAAGCGCCGGATGGCCGCGGGCAGTGGGGAGATCGAGAATGACCTACGCAGTGCTTGCGCTTCTGCTTGCTCTCGTGTTCCACACCCAAGCGGCCCGTAGCGCAGCGCGGCAGAACGACGGCAGCATCTTGCCGCACGTGACGGGCCCGTATCGAGTCAGGCCGGCCAAGCGGGCACGCCAAGCGCAGACCGCTGGGTGGCTGCTGAGCATCTACGCAGCATTGAGAATCGCCGATTCTTTCTGGCTGACCCAACCGTGGCTCAGTATGGGAATTGCGATTGCTGTCATTGTCGTAGTCAATGGGGCGCCGAGCCTGTTCATCACCATTGTCCACAACCGGAAGCTTCAGCCGCAGGGGTAGGCGTTTGCAACGGACCGGGTTGCACGACGTCGCATCCGATCGACGGAATGCCGTCGCAATCGAACGATTCTGTGCACTGGGTTCCGCGCGGTCCTCGAGGAGGGCTGGTCGACGCGGATCGCCCAGCCTTCGACAGCGGACCAGAAGGTACGCTTTGAGAATGAGCGTGCGAATCGGGGTCGCAGTTGCACTGCTCCTCGCTGCCGTGGGCTTGAATCTGGTGTGTGCAGTTCGGTTGTCCGCCTTGAATCGAGGACACAAGCTGCCGGTGTTCACTGCCCGCTATGCGGTAAAACCGTCGATGCGGGTGATGGCGTATCGAGGGGCCGGTGCGGGGTGCGCAGGAATGGGCGCTGCCGTCCTGATGGATGGGCCGTGGGACCTCGAACTTGTGCATCGCATGCTTTTCGCCGGGCTTGCGAGTGGGACGGCGGTACTGCTTCCCGCCCTGGTGGTCAGCGTTGCGCACAACCGTGCTGTCCGTGCCGAAACGATCGAATTCCCTTGATGAATGGCGCTTCACACAGCAGCAGGCGTCGCGGATGCCTCGGGTCGCCTGCTGTACTCCTTTGCCGTCTGCAGGGATCAGTAGATGCGCCGCGCCCGGTTGTTGTTTGTACTCATCGTTATTGGCGTATTGACGGGGTGCTCGGACACTTCGCCACCGGTCCCCGACCCCGCGATCGTCTCGTTTCAAGACGGATGGAAAGCAATTGGCGTACATCCGAGGTGCCTCGATCGCCGTTCTGGATCTCGACACAGACGAAACGCGAATCATGTATGAGGGCGGCGCATCCCAGCCCGTCTACCCGCCGGATGGGTCCACCATTGCGTTCATGAGCGGCGGCAGCATCAGCCTCATGAACACCGATGGGTCCGACGTTCGGGTAATCGCGCAGGAGGAAGCAGCGTTGATGGAGGCTTCCTCGCCAGACGGATCGCGAGTGCTCTACACCGTCGGCGGCTACATCCTCGAAGTGCCGGTCACGGGCGGCGAATCGGAGGTGCTGTTGCGGGACGAATTCTGGAACGCCGACCCGGGGTACTCGCCCGACGGGTCCACCCTGCTGTTCTCGAGCAATCGAGGCGGCAGCAACGGGTCCGAAACCTACTCGATGCCTGCCGGTGGTGGCGAGATCACACCGTTGACCGAAACGTACTCCGTGCATCCGGCGTTCACGCCCGACGGCTCCCGCATCGTTTACACCAGGGCAACGACGCTGGCCGGGGAGTTGGTCACCGACATCAGCACTCCCAGCAGCCCAGAACTAGCAACGATGGCGCCTGACGGGTCCGATCAGAAACGGCTGACGCCGCGGTCGATCAGTGCCCAGATGCCCAGCGTCGGCGGTGGGCAGTAGCGCGATTGCCGGCAGCCATGGACCGGCTCGTCGCGAATCACGGACGGTAAGAGTCGCTTGGTAGGGTCGCGAGCCGTGAAGGACACCAAACGGTACGTTGACGAGAGCCTCGGTCGATATCGGCTGTTGGCGATGGTGGCCGCGCTGGGCGCGATCCTCTCAGCTCTGGCGATTCCGTTTTTGCCGGTTCAGCAAACAGAGGCGCGCATCTCGTGGCCCGAGGGCGGCGCGATCGCAGCGGTGACTGCGCCTCTGGTGTCGTACACACCGACCGAATTCGAGCTCACGATCCCCTGCTCGGCCATCGGGGACTTGGCCGAATCGGGCGGTGGCGCATTGGTATCGACGGCGCCTATCGGTGCCGCCGAACCGGATCGTTGGGCGCTGTCCGCGCGGGTGACAGGCGACCGTGTCGACGTGACCGTTCGAAACACAGTTCTCCTGAGCGCGCCAGTCACGGGCCTGGACGGCGGAGTTTGCGCCGTGACAGTGTCGTCGGACCCTGCGCAGACGACCGCCGCGATCACCGGAAGCACCAGAAACGACGTCGAGCAAGTCTTCGATCGCGACCTGCGTCCACAGATGGTCGGCGTGTTCTCCGACCTCACCGGCGCGACCCCGGAGGGCCTGCGTCTCGACGCCACACTCGACACCCGTTTCACGACCTCGCCGACGCCACTGAAGTTGGTCGCGATGGTGACGGCTGTCCTCGGGACGGCGGTGGCTCTGTGGGCACTGCACCGACTCGATACCGCCGACGGTCGCCGTTCGCGCAGAATGCTGCCAGCCTCGTGGTGGTCGTTCACACGGATCGACGCGGTGGTCGTTGGCGTCCTCGGGCTGTGGCACATGATCGGCGCCAACACCTCCGACGACGGCTACCAGCTCGGTATGGCCCGCGCCGCAGGCGAAGCCGGGTACATGTCCAACTTCTACCGCTGGTTCGGAGTGCCCGAGGCGCCGTTCGGGACGCCGTTCTACGACTTTCTCGCTGCTATGACGCACGTTTCGACGGCCAGCGTCTGGATGCGTCTCCCCGCGCTCGCGGCTGGTTTGCTGACGTGGTGGCTGCTGAGCCGCGAGGTAGCCCCACGCGTCGGCGTCGCCGCCCGTCGTTCCTCGCTTCCGCTGTGGACGGGTGCTTTTGTCTTTTTGGCCTTCTGGTTGCCGTTCAACAACGGTTTGCGTCCCGAACCGGTCGTCGCGGCCGGGGTCTTGTTGACGTGGTGCTCGGTGGAACGTGCGATCGCAACCCGTCGACTGCTGCCGGCCGCTGCAGCCATTCTCATCGGTGCGGTCACTGTTACGGCCGGACCGTCGGGCATCATCTGCTTTGCCGCCTTGATTGCCGGTGCGCGCCCCATCGCCAAGACCATCGCCGATCGCGCGCGGGTCACCGGGTACGCCGCTTCGCTGCTCCCGATGTTGTCTGCGGGTCTCGTCGTACTTGTTGCTGTTTTCGCGGATCAGACGTTGGCTGCTGTTCGCGAGATGCAGCGCGTTCACGTCATCTCACCCAGCGAGCCATGGTTCAACGAGTACATGCGCTACCAATGGCTGTTCCAGGACTCGGTCGACGGTTCGCTGGCAAGACGTTTCGCGGTGTTCACCATGATTCTGTGCCTGCTCGCGGTATCGCTGACGATGCTGCGGCGCGGCCAGATACCGGGCACCGCACGGGGGCCGATCGGGAGAATCGTCGGGATCACGCTGGGTGCGATGGTGTTGATGATGTTCGTGCCGACCAAGTGGACGCATCACTTCGGCATCTACGCAGGACTGGCAGGTTCCCTCGCGGTGGTGGCGGCTGTCGCTGTCACGCCGAGTGTTCTACGTTCGCGCCGCAACAGAGCGTTGTTCGCCGCGGCCGTGATGGGCGTCGTGGCAATGTCTTTCGTTGGACGGAACGGATATTGGTACGTTTCGAGCTGGGGCGTGCCGTGGTGGGACAAAGCCCCGTCGATCGCCGGGAACGGATTCGGGGTGGCGCTCCTCGCCGTGGCCGGGTTGCTGTTGGCTGTAGCGGCGTTCTTCCATATCCATCCGGTGGCCTCCGTTCGAACGGATCCGCCGTCGCGTCTGTGGCGTGTTCCGCCGCTCACCATCGCCGCGGGCGTGATGGTTGTCCTCGAAGTGTTGTCGCTCGCAAAGGGGGCGGTCGCTCAGTATCCCGCGTACTCGATCGCCCGCTCGAACATCGATGCTCTCACCGGATCGACGTGTGGTCTCGCCAACGACGTTCTCCTGGAAACAGATCCCAATGCTTCGATGTTGCAGCCGATGTCGGCGCCCCTCTCCGATGCACTGACCGCAGGTGGCGCATCAGACTTCAGTCCCAATGGCGTTGCAGCGGATCTGACTCCAGACGAGGAAGACGTCGCCTCCGGCACCGCAAACACTGTCGATACCACCAATCCGGGCCAGAATTTTTCGGGTGGCACAGCAGGCACTGGCGGCGGAGTGGGCGGGGAGGGCGTCAACGGCAGCACGGTCGCGCTTCCCTTCGGACTCGACCCCGCCACGACACCGGTAGTGGGAAGCTTCGACGCGCCCGGCGCAGCCTCGGCCACAAGCGATTGGTTCCGACTACCCGAACCTGATTCGACGGGCTCACGTGGAGATATTGTGTCGATCTCGGCGGCTGGTCGTATTCGTTCCATCGACTCCGACGGCATCGAAACCTACGGCCAGAAGCTCGAACTCGAATACGGCACCAGTTCAGGCAGCGAGGCTTTTACGACGTTGGGTTCGATAGTGCCCATCGACATCGGACCAACGCCGTCGTGGCGCAATCTGCGTGTGCCGCTGGGGGAGTTGCCGGCTGAAGCGGACGTGGTCCGCGTCGTTGCCGAGGATGCGGACATCAGCGTCGGTCAGTGGGTAGCCTTCACGCCGCCTCGTGTGCCGCAAACTCGGACGCTGCAAGAAGTGGTCGGCCGCGACACTTCGGTGCTCTTGGATTGGGCTGTAGGCCTGAATTTTCCGTGCCAGCACCTGATGTTGCACAGCAACGGCGTCTCAGAGATCCCCGCGTATCGGATCTCGCCGGACCGCCCGCTCGCCGTGGTCACGGGGTTGTGGCAGGACCACTACGGAGGCGGCCCGCTCGGGTGGACGCAACTGCTCCTCGGTGCTCGGACGATACCGTCCTACCTGCAGGACGACTGGGACAGGGACTGGGGCTCGATCGAGCAGTTCGTTCCCATCGACAGCGCAGCGGAACCAGCTGAAATCGTCACCAGTACGACCACCCGATCAGGCCTGTGGACGCCCGGACCGATCAACATCGAGTCCTGAGGGGTGCTCCGGTGGGTAAGGTCTCAGTCGGTGAGCCACTGGTGACGGGGGTGCAGTGAGAGTGCTCGACGAAGGTCTCGGCCGGTCGGGATTGCGTTTGTCGCCTTGCCGGGCAATTGTGTCGTGGGTGCGCAGGGCCGCGGTGACAGCGCTGCTGATGGTGCCGTTTTGTCTGCTGGTGGCTCCCACCGCGTCCGCGGACTGCGTGGGTTACGGCTCGGAAAAAGAGAGGGTCGACACCGCTCGTGATCGGGCGGCACTGGTGGCGCTTGGAACTCCGACAGCGATCGAGAACTATCCGCGGCCCTTGTCCGGAGGTGCCGCGGTCAGCGTGTACACCTTCACCATCGATACCGGGATTCAGGGAGTAGCGGCCGGTGACACTGTAAAGATTGCTGCGGCACAGGGGAGCTCGATTTCTCGTACCTTCGAGATAGATCGACGGTACTTCCTGGCGCCATCGACGTCCGATCGAGATTCCACGTTTGGTGTGGATCTCGCGAAGCTGGCTCCTTATGCCGACGGTGCGTGCAGTCCGACTGCACCTCTCGATGAGCTGAGTTCAACCTTCACCGACCAGTGGCCCGCCAGTTCCGGCGTCTCGCCCACCGCTGACCCATCTCCCTCTGCCGTCCCCACCCTTGCCGACGGAAGTGATGGGAACGGTGGGCGGAATCTGGCCATCGGTGCTGTTGTCGCAGTCGTACTCGTTGGCGGCATCGGCACCGCTCTGATAGTGCGGAGACGTCTGTAATTCGTTCGCAAATCTCGGGTCGCGGTGTCGACGGCCAGCTACATCTGAAGGCAGGCGGCAGGTCAGGCGGTAAACACGGCACGGACGACAGACTCGTCGCCGTCGATCTCGATCAGGCCGAGGGTGCGGGCGTCACTGAGAGTGAGGGCGCCTGCGGCAAGCCCGAGAACGTAGCTGGGATCTGCTCGGACGGTGGCGTCGAGTTCTCGGCCGTCGTGTGGGCCGATCTCGAAGCCGGAGCTCGTCGCAAGGAGCTGGAATGTTTCGTTGCCCATTTCGAGGCCGACCGTCGCGGAGGGCCGAACCTTGACCCTTGCATCCAGTAGCGCAGGGACGGCGAGGGCGAGCCACTCGACGCGGAACGAGTCGCCTTCTGGGCCGCGGACCATCAGTGGCGTTGACCAGCGGATCAAGCTTTCGATCGGCTGGCGTAATTCGGCGCCCCACGGCGTCAGGACATACTCGACTGCGCTGCCCTCGCTGGTCAGTCGACGCTCGACCACCCCCGATGCCTCGAGGTCGCGGAGTCGGTTGGCGAGCAGGTTGGTCGCGATGCCCGGTAGGCCGTCGATCAGGTCACGGTAGCGAGCGGGGGCGATGAGGAGTTGACGGACGATGAGCAGGTTCCAACGGTCTCCGACGACCTCTAGGGAGCGGGCAAGCCCGCAGTACTGGCCGTAGCTTCGCATTGTTCCATCCGCTTGATAAATTAAAGTGCACGTGACAAACTCAAGCTTACCGCAAGCCTGAGTCGAAAGGGGGCGTCATGGATGATGTGGCTGGGAGAGTACGGCCCACCTGGGTGGACGACGATTTGTTCCCGTTCGAGAGTCGCTTCGTCTACATCGACGGTCACACCGTGCACTACGTCGACGAGGGATCCGGCCCAACCCTGCTACTTCTACATGGCAATCCAACTTGGTCGTTTCTTTGGCGCGACGTGATCAGCGCACTCCGAGCTGACTTCCGATGTATCGCCCTCGACTACCCGGGTTTCGGGCTCTCCACGCCGAGGCCCGGTTACCGTTACTACCCCGAAGAGCACGCCGCAGTGGTCACCGAATTTGTCGACGCCCTCGGCCTCGCGGGCGTCACGCTGGTCGGGCAGGATTGGGGCGGCCCGATCGGCCTTGCGGCTGTGCAGCGGAGGCCGGGTGTTTTCGATCGGCTGGTGCTGGTCAACACCTGGGCCTGGCCGGTCAACGGCACTCTCCATTTCGAGGCCTTCTCTCGTATCATCGGCGGGCTTCCGATCCGCTTCTTGGTCCGGCGGCTCAACCTCCTCGTCAACGCCTTCATCCCCACCGGCCACCGAAGGCGAACGCCGACTTCCGCTGAGATGAACCACTACCGGCGGGCGCTGGACACCCCTGAGCGACGACAGGCCTCCGCCGTGCTTCCTGGTCGAATCCTCGCCAGTCGGGCCTTCTTCGCCGAGGTCGAGGCCGGCCTTGCCGAGCTCGCCCACCTGCCGACACTGATCGTATGGGGCGACGCCGACATCGCCTTCCGTCCCCAGGAGCGCGAGCGACTGGAAGAGATATTCACCGACCACAAGACCGTGATCGTCGAGGGCGCAGGCACTTACGTGGAGTCCGACGCGCCCGAGGAGTTCATCGCCGCGATCCGCAACTGGGCAACGACGCGTTGAGTGCGGGCAACCATTTGCCGCACATGGAATCGGTCGACGCTGCAAAGTCCATCACCCTCGGTGGCTGTGCAGACGAGAGGCGACCCCGCTCGCACCACCGGAGAGTTCGCTATCTCGGATTGACGGCAGTCACTGCCGAAGTGTTGCGGATACCTCGCGAGCCGGTGGAGAGTGGTCTCCGTGAACAATGAACGCACAGGTCCGGCAGCACCTCGCTTTCGAGGCGTCCCTACCAATGAAATCCCGGTTGTCGTTCCTTTGCGTCTGGTTCTCGCTCGTACCGACGCCATAGCGATATGGCTGACGGGCGCCTCCGTTTACAGCACGTGCATGACGTTCTCGGTGGAATCGAGCGTGCGATCTACCGATCGATTTCTGGGAATGTACGGCTTCGGCAAACCGGAGTCGGGGCGCACCCCTCCGATGCTCCTCGGGTTCGAAGATGCGGAAGGGACTCGATCGACGAATCTGCCCGGTAGGCGAACAGGGTTGGGCGCCAACGGCAGCAGTGGAAGCGGAACGCACCACAGGACTGGCCTCATCCTGTCCCCGGTACCGCCGGAGGGAGAGCTGCACGTCTATTTCGCCTGGCCGCATTTCGGTATCGACGAGACGAGACTAGTGCTCGACGCGAGCCCGTTCGCGTCAGCTGTCGACCAGGTGACCTGGCTGTGGGACGAGGTCGACCCGGCGACTGCCCAGCAGATCGATATCGACAATCGCACAACGCCTGAGATCGAAATTCCCTCCGGTGGTTGGTTGGCCGCGGCCTTCGAGGCGCAGAAGATCCCGCCGCGAGACACCAACGCGCCGCGTCGAATCAACTTCGCTTACGTCCAACGGGATGGATCAAGTGGGGCGTGAATGAGGTCGCAGATACGCATCGTTTCCGCAAGGCCCGATCTCCATCACGCACTCGCCGCAAAGCTGCTAGCCATTCAACGCAGCGCGTCTCGTCGTTTCTCCGCTCATGCACCGCCAAGGCATCGGGAGAGGACTGGTCACTGCGCTACTCGACGCCACCGCCGAGTCACGTTTCGCGGTAGCCACCGGTCGCGAGAACAAGCCGGCTCGCGCGCTGTACGAGTCGCTGGGATTCATGCATGTCCGGGATGAAGAAATCGTCGACCGGCTCTGGTTGGCTCGCTACCGACTTGACCGCTAGCTTCGAATAACCAAGCGGCGGGGCCCGCGCGGACTGGGTTGCACGAAGTCGCATCCGGTCGACGGAATCCCGTCGCAATCGAACGATTCTGTGCGCTGGGGTCCGCGCTGTCCGCAGGGAGGGCTGGTCGACGCGGGGCGGATCCCTTGGTTATGGTCTCCCGCATCGACACCTCACAGATCCACCTCATCGACTCCCGTCACGTCTGGCATCCGTACGGGGGCTTCCCCTCGACGACATCGCCGCTGGTCGTGGATAGTGCCCAAGGCGTCCGGCTGACGCTGTCCGACGGGCGTGAGCTCGTCGACGGCATGAGCTCGTGGTGGGCCGCGATCCACGGCTACCGGCACCCCGTGCTCGACGCCGCGGCGCACACGCAGCTCGGGCGGATGAGTCACGTCATGTTCGGCGGACTCACCCACGAACCTGCCGCGCGCCTTGCCGAGCTCCTCGTGCAGATCACACCCGACGGCCTCGACAAGGTCTTCTTCGCCGATTCCGGATCGGTCTCGGTGGAAGTCGCCATCAAGATGAGCATTCAGTACTGGCGCAGCAGGGGGAAGCCAGGTAAGAGCCGGTTGTTGACGTGGCGGGGCGGTTATCACGGTGACACGTTCGCGCCGATGAGCATCTGCGATCCCGATGGCGGAATGCACTCGCTGTGGTCAGAGGTGTTGACTCGTCAGATCTTTGCGCCGGCGCCTCCCCGAGATTTCGACGCCGACTATGTGCGGGACTTCGAGGACATTCTCGCGGCGCACGCCGATGAGATCGCAGCAATCGTCGTCGAACCCATCGTTCAGGGCGCGGGCGGAATGCGATTCCACGACGCCGCCTATCTCACCGAGCTGCGCCGGATGGCCGACGCGCACGACGTGCTGCTGGTGTTCGACGAGATCGCGACCGGCTTCGGCCGCACAGGCGCGTTGTTCGCCTCCGATCATGCCGGCGTCACCCCGGACGTGATGTGCGTCGGGAAGGCGCTGACCGGCGGCTACATGACCCTCGCCGCCACGTTGTGTACCTCGCAGGTCGCCGAGGTGATCAGTGCGGGGGCCGGCGGCGGTCTCATGCACGGCCCCACGTTCATGGGCAATCCGCTGGCTTGCGCGGTTGCGGTCGCAGCGATCGAGCTCCTGCTCAGCCGCGATTGGCAGGGTGAAGTGGCAAACATCGAACGACGGCTGCGCGACGGTTTGGCCGGGGTCGAGTCGTTGCCGGGTGTCGCCGATGTGCGGGTGTTGGGCGGCATCGGCGTCGTCGAGATGGAGCAGCCCGTCGACATGCAACGGGCCACCGACGCGGCCGTCGGCGAGGGTGTCTGGCTGCGTCCGTTCGGGAAATTGGTGTACGCGATGCCGCCCTACATCTGCTCTGACCAGGACCTCGACCGAATCGTCGCGGCGATGAGAGCAGTCGCATCGCAGACTTGAACACCGTTCAAGTAGGGTCGTGTGCGTGCACACTCTCGACTGGTTGACCGATGCCGCGGAACAGCGCGCTGCTCGCGGACTGCACCGAACGCTGCGCAGTCGATCGAACGCGGTCATCGACCTCGCCTCCAACGACTACCTTGGGCTGGGTGGCAACCCGGAGGTGCAGGACGCCGCCTGCGCTGCCGTCCGCGGATGGGGTGTCGGCGCGACGGGGTCCAGGCTCGTCACCGGGACCACCGAACTGCACCTCGCGCTGGAGTCGGAACTGGCGACCTTCGTCGGCGCAGAATCGGGTCTGGTGTTCTCCTCCGGCTACACCGCCAATCTCGGTGTCGTGGCCGCGATGTCAGGTCGCGGGTCCCTCGTGCTGTCCGATTCGGCCTCCCATGCCTCACTCGTGGACGCCTGCAGGCTCTCTCGCGCCGACGTCGAGGTCTACGACCGGCGGGATCTCGCCTCGGTCTCCCGGCTCCTGAGCACACGGACCCAGGAACGCGCGATCGTCGTCACCGACTCGGTATTCAGTGCCGACGGAGATCTCGCGCCGCTGCGCGAACTGCACATGCTGTGTCGGCGCCACTCCGCGCTCCTCGTAGTCGACGAAGCGCACGGTGTCGGCGTCCGAGGCGCGGGTGGTCGCGGACTCGTGCACGAACTGGGCTTGGCTGGTGAGCCTGACATCCTGATCACCGCGACCCTGTCCAAATCCCTTGCAGCGCAGGGTGGGGTAGTCCTGGGCCCGAGCGTCGTGCGCGATCATCTGATCGATACCGCTCGCCCTTTCATCTTTGACACCGGTCTTGCTCCTGCCGCGGTGGGTGCTGCCCGTGCCGCGTTGGCCGTGCTCGAAAGGGAACCCGAGCGTGCACAGGCGGTGCGTGACAACGCCGCTCGCCTCGCCTCGATCGTCGGCGTCGACAAGCCTGAGTCGGCCGTCGTCTCGGTCGTTCTCGGCGACGCCGAACGCGCGTACAACGCTGCGCAGGAAGCGTTTCGGCGGGGGCTCCATGTGGGCTGCTTCCGTCCGCCGTCGGTGCCGCAGGGTACGTCCAGACTGCGGCTCACCGCCCGAGCCACGTTGACCGAGCGCGATCTCGAGACGGTCGAAGACGTGCTCGGATCCATCCTTCGAGGCGTCCCCGCGTGACCATACTCGTCGTGACGGGCACGTCCACCGACGTCGGAAAGACAATCGCGACAGCAGCACTCGCCGCGGCAGCCATGAAGATGGGTGCGACGGTAGCGGTGGCCAAACCTGTGCAGACAGGTGTCGCCGACGGTGAACCGGGCGACCTCGCCGAGATCCAGCGTTTGGCTGGCGTCGTCGATGTGCGAGAGTCGGCGCGCTACCCCGACCCACTTGCACCCGATGTGGCGGCGCGTCGTGCGTCGATGCCGCTGCTCACTCTCGAGACGGTTGTCGACGATATTCGTTCTCTGACGGCCGATCTGGTGCTCGTGGAAGGAGCAGGCGGTCTGCTCGTACGACTAGGCGAGGACGGGTTCACCCTGGTCGATGTCGCACGTGAGCTGGATGCGCCCGTGGTCGTCGTTTGTGCGGCTGGGCTCGGCACGCTCAACCATGCTGCGTTGACCACCCTCGCCTTGGCCTCGGCCGGGCTCGCGTGTGCCGGACTGATCATCGGATCCTGGTCTACCGAGCCAGATCTCGCGGCACGAACCAACCTCGATCAGCTGAGTGTGGTCACGGGTGCGCCGTTGATTGGGCGGCTGCCGGAGAAGGTAGAGGCCATGGACCGCGCAGACTTCTTGGCCGAAGCTCCCGGCTGGTTCGCCCCGGATGCAGTGGCAGGTATCCTCGCCCCAGGGGTGAGTCCATATGAACTGGGTCGGTAAAGAACTGTTGCTGGCGATCCTGCTGGGAATGTGCACCGGTGTTGCGGTGGCGTTCCCAGCAGCAGGTGCCGGCGCATGGGGGGTCCTGTATTTCGGTGGCTTCTTGGGGGCGCTGGGGGGTTGGCTCATCGGCGCCGTCGCCGTCGTGGGTGGATGGTATGCGCAAGTCACCGCGCGGTCGTGGCCTCCGCGTTCGGTGACTCGCTGGCGCCACCGATTTGCCTTGTGCAACGCGGCAACAGTCGCTTTGGTGTGGGCGTCGTTGCTCGGATGGGCGATGTCCACGCGCCCTACGTATTCGTCGGATACTCGATGGACGCCGTGGTTGTTCTTCACAGTAGTCGTGCTGGTGACCTACGTTCTCGCGTACCTGCTTTCGCCTGCTCAGCCGCGTGAGACTCTCACTCCTGCTGCCGATCCGACCGCGCCAACAACGCCGCCGACCACTGCCGTCGCGAGCGGCAGCGCCACCCACAGGGAGACAGGGAGTCGATCGTCGGGCACGGGTGATAAGTCCCAGAAACCGGCACCGCTGAACGTCGCCGGCACGTCCGACGGAAAGAGCGGACCCGGTAGTTCACCCTCCGAGTCGGAGACGTAAAGCGCTTCCCCGGGGAGGTCTGGCTCGTTCATCGCCCATACGCCCGCGGCGACCAGTCCCAGCAGCGCCCCGAACGCGGTAGTCAATGCCGTCAGTCGAATCTTGTCCTTTGTCACCCGGTCACTTTCGCATACCTGGCTGGGGGCGGCCTGGTGGGATTCTGTGCAATCTCGACGGTATCGTTGCCGATATGACAATGCAGAAAGGCGCATGACAGCCGCCACGACGGTGCGCAGAGCGCTGCGCCCCCGCCATGTACATTTCGCCGCGAACTACCTGTGGATCGTCGACGAAACTCAGCCGGTTGCCGCACTCCTCGAGCCAGACACTTACGAGGTTCAAAAAATCGTCGAGTGGTCCGCGCTCCCGGCGAGGCCACCCGGCACGCGAGCAGGCGAAATCGTTTCCGACGACCACGGGTTGTGGGTTCAGAGTCACTCCGAAGGCCCGCTCGTTCGGGTAACGCCCAATGGCATCGAGCACGCTGAATATACCGAGCATCACGTTCTCTTGTGTGCGGGACCGACCGGCGCCTGGGCCGTGTCCTTACCCCACAAGCGCAACGACGTCGCGCGAACGCGAGACACTCGACCGCAGCGGAATCCTGTGCCTCGGCCGGAATTGCTACTGGCCCCACCTGGGGGCGGCGTCCGACTCTTCCGGGTCGAGGATGTATTGGCTGCAGTGGATTTCGACGAAGCAGCTGATACTCGGCGTCGAGCACGCACCCTGGACGCGAGTGCCACGCACCTCGGATCGAGGCAAGATCGTCCCCGACGAGTACGTCCTGCAATACAGCAGGTCGTGGTTGCGAGTGCCCTTCGATCAGCCCATTCCCGACGTGATCACCCGTCAGAAGTATCTATCCTCACGGCCCGCGCCCGACGTCGGAACAAGCTGGCAAACAAGTGAATACGCAGATGTTTCGTACAACCAGGCTCATCGACGCAAGAGAGCGTTGAGTGACGGAGTGAGTTGGTACTGGGGAGAGCGCAACTTTCACAGCAGCACGACGGTGATCAAGGCGTTCCGTCGTGATGCAATCGTCCCGTCGCGTGTCCTCGAACTCGATGGCTACCGGGTTGCCGGCGGTGCCGCGGGCGGCGGCAAGTTGTGGTTGATTGCAGCGCCGGAGGCAATCGGGGGCGGGGACCGTCAGCTGTTGAGCTGCGACATCGACGACGCCACTGTCAGGCGGGTCGAGACAGTCCACGATGTCGACATTTCTTTGCATTGTTGGCCGATCGGACCTGAGCCGTTGGATCACGAGTCGTACGTCCGATACTGCGTGCGGCGCTTGGACGGTTACACCTTCTCTGATGCGGTGAGCAATGTGCGAGCGCGATACGTCGGGCAGTGGCCTGATGGGCGAATGCACCTGTCGTTCAGCCACGAGCGATTCCCGACGTTGACCCTGGTCGCACGACTGAACATGTACGACGAGCAAGGGGAGCGACTCGAAGACATCATGAAGTACATTCCACAATTGCTGATGGAGCAGGATGGGGTGACCGCGTATCCGCCCGCATCGCAGGCAGTCGACGGAGTGTTGTACGTATGAGGACGGCGCTTGCCCGGCGGTGCGATTCCGGAACCTGACGCTGTAACGCCGACGAGCACAAAACCGACCAACTGGCATGAACCTGTCGCCGTTCACCCGCCTCGCAACCGCCCTCGTCTCCTGTGCCGGTGTTGCGCTACTCGCCGCCCCTTCCGCGTCGGCCGAGGTCGTCGACCTCGACATTCTGCCGGGACTGAGTTTCGGGCCGACCACTCCCTTCGGCGTCGGATGCACATATGTTGCAGTGGCTCGTACGGCGGACTTGTCGGGTCCACGTGTCGGCATTTCACCGGGCGGCTACGACGCGGTCATGCCGATCGAGGAGTTCATGTGGCAATTCGACGGGTACTGGAGCTCGCCCGTGGTCCTCGGTCACAAAGTGTCACTGTGGACACCCACCGCGCCCGGTGTGCATTCCCTGATGGCATACGAAACCTCGGCAGGCGGTCCGGTCGCCACCGTGACGGTCAACCCGGCAATCTCCGTCGGACCGATCTGCTTGGTCGCGCCGTGATGTGAGCTGACGTCGGACTTGTGAGACGGTGACACAGTGGAACCCATGAGGCCGGTCGAGGTCACCGAGGTGCCCGTCGACCCACGCGCGCGTCGCAAGGACATCTGGTGGCGGATCACTTTCTGCGTCATGTTCGTCGTTCAAGTCGTGCTGGTGATCGAATCCGGTCTCTCGTACTGGTGGGCCGCCGGAATCTCCGTGGTCGTTGTGGTCCTCTTCGAAGGAACCTTTTGGGTCCTCGATCGCCGTCGGTCCTGACTGCCCGGCACGATCGACGCTTGACCTCAATATAACTCGAGGTTGCATGGTGGAACTATGCACACGACCTACGACGAGCTTCCTCATCTCTTGACGCTGATGACCGGCGACGAGAAACACAGCCCCAGTGCCACTTCGACTCTCGATGTGCTGTGGGTGCTGTATTCCGACATCCTTCGGGTCGATACGGCGAATCCTGACGACCCAGACCGCGACCGGTTCTACCTGTCCAAGGGGCACGGCCCGATGGCGTACTACGCAGTCCTCGGAGCCCGCGGATTTCTGACGAGCGAGGAACTTCGAACATTCGGAGCATATGACTCACCTCTGGGAAGTCACCCGGATCGGACGCTGGCCCGCGGAGTCGACATCGGGTCGGGGTCTCTCGGGCACGGACTCGGCCTAGCCGCTGGAACTGCTGTTGCACTGCGCATTCAGGGAAGACTCGCGCATGTTTACGTGCTGATCGGTGACGCCGAACTCGACGAGGGCAGCAACATGGAGGCAATCCAGTTCGCGGGGCGTTGCGAACTATCGAACCTCACCGCGATTGTCATCGACAACGATTCGGCAGGGCTGGGGTGGCCAGGTGGGATCGCGTCGCGTTTCGCTGTCGAAGGGTGGTCGACGTCTGATGTCGACGGTCGCGATCACGACATGCTGCGGCGAGCTTTTCGCGGTGAACGCGGTCGAGCCCCTCATGTGGTCGTCGCCCATGTCGAGAAGAAGGAGAACTGATGAGCATCACCGTGGAGAAGAGCCTCGACCAGCGCGAGATCTTCTACCGTCTGGTACCGCAGTTGTTGGCCGACGACGAACGATTGGCGTTGGTAATAGCAGAAATCGGCGCCGCTTACCTCGAACCGCACATCGCACCGGAGGTGCGTCCGCGTGTGGTCAACGTCGGAATACGCGAGCAAGCGATGATCGGGGTGGCGGGCGGAATGGCTTTGGCGGGAATGCGACCGATCGTGCACACGTTCCCACCTTTCCTGATCGAGCGGCCCTTCGAACAGGTGAAGCTGGATCTGGGGCATCAGGGAGTCGGCGCGGTCCTCGTCAGTTCGGGTGGATCGTACGGGTGGCCGCAGGGAGGTGAGACGCACTTCGGTCAGCGTGACGTGGCCCTGCTCGACACGCTCGACGGGTGGACCGTGCATGTTCCCGGGCACGTAGACGAGGTCGACTGGATGTTGCACAGCGCGGTGGCCGGTGACGATCGTGTCTACATCCGGCTCGATGGGATATCGAACGAACGGCCCTACGCGCGTGAGGTCGGCTTCAGTGTTCTGCAGCAGGGCAAGTCGGGCACGGTCGTGTCGGTTGGTCCGATGACGGACCGGGTGCTGGCCGCCGCCCGTGGACGCGATGTGACCGTATTGCACGCGTCGACCATCAGGCCGTTCGACGCCGATACCCTGCGCAGCACTCTGACGACGCCCGACGTCATGCTGGTCGAGCCCTACCTCGCTGGAATATCTGTACTTCAGGTGAATCGGGCGTTGGCCGGTATGCGAACCCGTGTGTCGGGCATCGGAGTGGAGGCCGGGGAGCGTCGTCGATATGGCACTGTGCGCGAACATGATCGGGCGAACGGCTTAGATGTCGAGGGATTGACTCGGGCCATGGACCGGTTCTTCGAGGTGTGACGCCCGGATGTGCTGCGACTGCGCGAGGGTTGCACCAGTCGCCGGTTCGGACCCGATCGGTGTTGGTGTCAATGGTGCCGCGATCCACCACGAGCGAAGCCCTCTACGGGTCTTCTCCGCGGCAGGCGCGGAGGTATTGATGCCTTTCCGAAAGGTACGCCTCGACATCGGCGATCTCGATCAGATGAACCCGTTCGATCGGATGTCGCGGCTTTCGATCATGACGCCGGCGTCGTTGACGTCACCGGCGGCCCACCATCTGCTTGGGCCTCCCCACATTGTGAACTCGACAGGGGCACCGTCGACCAAAATCGAGAGTACGTCACCGGGGGCATCGCGGATTGCTTCACGTTTGGATTCGTAGCCTGGCTCCAGTGGCGAGACCCCAGTTGCTCGACTGATACTTCGCACAGCTTCAGGGTGAGGGTCCCCGGCGACGGTGAGGATCTGGACCGAGATGTCATCGTCAGGGGTGCCGTGTGCGAGACCGGCCGTCATCAATCGTTCGTTCTGCCATTCCCAGTCGCCTACCATGACCTGCCCGTCCCACCCCTGGAGCCCGAATAGGCGAGTCTCGTGGGCGGCGGCGCGCACTTGCTGGTCCGTATCGTCGGCGTGCCGCCAAAACTCACTTGGGGTGGTATGACGGGAGACGTACAACCTGCAGAATTCTACCTAGCTCAGCGCGACTAGAGCATGCCCGTGCGATTCTTGACGCTCTGCTCGCGGGCATGAGCGTCGCGGTGCCGTGAGTCGCTCGTATGCGTGCCGCAGGCTAGCAAGCTGAGGTCGACCGCTTGATCCCGTTAGGCGTGCGCAGCCTCGAATGGGACTACCCGGAGGGAGCGGACCTCGTGGTTCTGGCCGACACTGGAGGAAACCGGTTCTGCGTCATCGATAATGCTAGCGCGCCAGCGGGATTCGGTCTCGACTTCTCCGAGCGCGTTTGATTGAATACGCCGGCGCCCACCGTCAGTCGTCTGGGGAAGCAAACGCCGCCGACGCGAAATCGGCTGGCGGCGTCATCCGCCCTCATTCGCAAGCAGCGGCAAGCTTAGCCAGGAGGTCCCGGAGGCGCGTTGCATCGCTTTCTGGCAAGGCTGTGTGGAGAAGCTCGTCCTCGACTGTTCTGATTCGCCCGCGGACCGTATCGAGCAGCGACTGTCCGGTGTCGGTTATCTCGACGGTGCGCTGGCGTTGGTCTTGCGAACGTTCTCGACCAACGAGCCCTCGCGAAACCAACTCGTCCAGATGCCGACCCAACCGGGTGGGATCACGGCGTGTCCGGCGCGAGAGCTCCTTTTGGGACACAGCGGCGCCCGAGGCGACCTCGGTCAGAATCGCGTACTCCCACATCGAAAGGCCTGCGTCGCGTAGGACGGGCTCCTCCAACGCTCCGAGGCGCGGCAGCACACGGAAGATGAGAGCGGCGAGGTCGGGCTCGTCGCCCGGGGCATTTCGGGAACCAGTCATGGACAGCCTTCCACAAATCGTCTACCGTAGTAGACGGATAATTCATCTACGGCGGTAGAGGATAGTCCCGTTGTCAGTTTGCGCTTTCACGTTAATTCACACCTAGCCAGTTCTTCGTATCTCGACGACACCCGCGCCGGGCAGTCGGGTGAGTCGTGCTGGCTGTGCCGGAAGGGTCACTCCATGGACGTCTCCACCCTCCACGCCGCTACTGAAACCCTCGCCGAATTCTTGTCCGAGGTGACCCAAGGCGATCTTCGCCAGTCAACGCCAGTGCCTGCCTGGGATGTCGGCGACCTGTATCTGCATCTCATCGGCCGAAACTCCGACATCGCTGCAGCTGTTGCTCAAGAATCGGTAGTTCTCGACCCTCTGCGGGCTGACGCGATAGCGAGATCGGATCTTGATGCGTCAGCAAACCTGTACGGGGGCGGGTTCGAAGAGCGATACCGCCAGGCGGCTCGACGGATGGAGTACGCCTTTGCGTCCGTTTCCGACGCCGAGTTGCGCATCAATATGGACGACGTCGACGTCACGGTTGGTGCTGTGTATGAGAATCAGGTGAACGAAACAGTTCTTCATACTTGGGATTTAGCGAGCGCAATGGGATTCTCCTACCAACCGGCTTCGGATGTAGCCCGACGGATCGTCGAGTCGATGTTGCAGTCTCCGCTCGGGGATGTCGACGCGATTTGGCATTGTGCACTCAGGATGTCGGGGCGAATGCCCGTTGCCGAAGGTGGTCGGATGTCGCAGCTGGTGATCTGACCGGACCCCGTTCAATGCGGTCCACCGACCTGTCCCGACGATCCTCCTTGGGCACGAACTGTTCGGAAGAACTCGCGGATGTGTCCTGTCAGGATACTGGGTTCTTCGAGGGCCGCGAAGTGTCCGCCTCGATCTGGAACATCTGTCCACATCGTGATGTTGTTTCCGCGCTCAGCGATTTGCCGGATTCCGACATCGTGCGCGAACATGACGACCCCTGTCGGTGTGCCTGACGACTGTGGGGTCGGTTCCCAAACGTTCTGGGCATACCCGACGTACGCGGCCGAACCCGCGGAAGCGGTGGCCCAATACAGCATTACGTTGGTCAACAATCGATCTCGCCCGATGATCTCGTCTGGTAGGGCCTCGGGTGGGTGCGTCCACGCTTTGAACTTTTCGACGATCCAGGCGAGGAGACCGACGGGAGAATCGACCAACGATGCCCCGATCGTTGCTGGGTCGTGTCGCTTGGATGGCGATGTATCCGAACTCGTCGCGCATGAAGGCCTGGACACGATTCACACGGTCACGTTCGAGGTCCGTCATGGAACTGAGTTCCTCGTCGGACACCTCTTCGACGGGCATCCCGATGCTACCGTTGACGTGGACTCCGACCACCCGGTCTGGCGCTGCACGACCGATTGCCGGCGATACGCTCGCACCGATGTCTCCGCCCTGGACACCGAACTTGTGGTAGCCGAGTCGGTTCATCAGTTCGATCCAGCAGCGAGCTATGCGGTCAGTGTCCCAACCTTCGTCACCAAGTGGGGTGGAGAAGCCGAAACCTGGAAGCGTCGGCACGACAACGTGAAAGGCGTCGGCCGGATCGCCCCCGAACCGTCGTGGATCGCTCAACGGCCCAAGAAGATCGACGAATTCTACGAACGATCCTGGCCATCCATGGGTGAGGACAAGCGGCAACGCGTCCGGTTTCGGGTGAGCGTACGTGCAGGAAGTGGATCGGAGTTCCGTCGATCAGGGTGCGGTACTGAGGGATGTCGTTGAGCTCGGCTTCGGCTTCGCGCCAGTCGAATTCGTTGAGCCAGTAGTCGACCAGTTGGCGCAGATAAGTACTGGGGACGCCAGTGTTCCAATCGTCGGCGGGCAGCGGCTCGGGAAACCGGGAACGTCGGAGACGCTCGTGTAGATCGTCGAGGAGGTTTTCGTTGATGGCGATGCGGTATGGGTCGATCGCGTCGGAGATGGTCATGACGCCAGCCTCGCTGCAATTGCGGTCAGTTACGGACCTCAATTCGAATCCAGTGAGTCAGCAGCCGATTCAGAGTCTCCAACCATTCCCGCCAATGGTGCGCACGTCGAGTCGATCGAGGTCCTTGGCGTCCAAAGTGATGTCGAGAGCGGCGATGTTCTCTTCGAGGTGCAGCATCCGCGTGGTTCCCGGAATGGGGGTCACCGAGCTGCCCTACACCTGGGCTCGCTGCTGCACCCAGGCAAGCGCGATCTGGCCCGGCCATGCGCGGTGTTTGCGGCCGACTTCCGCCAGCAGCCCAGGCAGTGTGGCGTAGGCCGGGGAGATCCGGGCTAGTTGGGACTGCGCCTTGGGTGCGTTCAGGAGTCCTTGTGCCTGAAGAGAATAGGGGTCAACTCCCACCCACGTTCGGCGCATACGGGGATCATTTCCTCGACGCGTCGGCCGCCTCCGCGTCGCCCTCGGGTCTGTCATGCTCGCCCATCCGCATGCATCCCAGCCCTTGAACAGGTACCGTCCAGCCTGCTGTGCCCATCGTTGTCGTGCGCATCTCGCTCCTCGCAGCGTGAAGATCGTCTGATTCTGGCCAGGTGTCATTGACGGCCAGGGTTCGTATCGCGCAGAGTTGAACTCGAACGCGCTCTATGCTCCGTTTCATTCGTCGAAAGGGTCTCATGTTCGGCAAGTCTCTGCTCCTGCTGTCAGGCTCCCTCCGGAACGGATCCAGTAACACGGCTGCGATCAACACAGCCGCGACGGCTCTACCCGCGGGTTGGTGTGCGGAGATATATCGGGGAATGAACGACCTGCGTCATTTCAACCCCGACGTCGAGGCTGAGGGTTTGTATGCCGGTGCGCTACCTGGGTCCATCAAGAACCTGTTCGACTGGACCGTCGGCGGAATGGAAACGGTCGACAAACCCGTTGCTTGGCTCGGTGTTTCGTCGAATGCTACGCAAGCCTCGGGTGCGCACGAATCGCTTCGGGTTGTGCTCGAGTACACCGGAGTAGACTTCGTCAACGCTGCGTGCAGGTTGACTCCGCTGGCTCGTGCGGACGTCGACGCCGAGCTCGTCGCGAAGCCGGCATTCATCGCTGACGCAACCGCCGCGACAGTTGCACCGGTTCGACATGTCGAGGCCGTGAAGTGAGCAAGAGGTCCGCTGCCCACGGCGAGGGTGAGTACTGGCGCGGGAGCGCCGGAAGCCGAAAGTTGGCGGCAGTTCTTTCGGTGCTGACTATCGCAGTTGCTGTTTTCGTTGTTCTGGAAAGCAACTGGCCGTTGATTGGACTCGTCGTCGCGATGGCCATAGCAGGATCGCTATCATTCTGGTTTGTCGAGATCAACGAACACGAAGTGGAAATACGCTCTACATATGCTTGGCCTCGGATATCGGTTGCGACAGCGGATATTGATAGCGCGGCGGTGGTCGACGTCCGTCCTCTGCGGGATTGGGCCGGATGGGGACTTCGGTTCAACGGTATGGGTGACTCGGCTGTAGTACTGCGCTCAGGCGCGGGATTGAGTATCAACAGGAAGGGTGGAAGGCGGACGGTGATTACCGCTCGCAACTCCGAACAGGCTGCAGATTTCCTGAATCGACTACTCGAGCGCGATCGCCGTTAGCGCGTACCCGTTCGTCAGTGAGAACCGATTGACCTCGCTGTACGGCAACAGTACTTGGATGGTCTGCACCGGATTTCACGGAGTGTTGCTCGAATGTTGGCAGGCGGACAGCGATGGCAACCCCCACAAGCTGGTCGAACTGGACCTGAACACCCGGGTTCGACGACTGCCGGACTCCCCGGCGGCGGACCGGGACACTTTGCCTTCCGGGGTTCATCCCGGGCATCGACTGATCGGTCCGACATCGGAAGCTCCCTGCTACTCAACCGCCGTCGTGCCTGAGCCCGCGGACGAGGAGCCAGGCTGCGAGCACGATTTCCTGCAAGGCAATCGGTAATGCAAGGAGCTGCCCGGCACCTCGGAGGGCGAAGTCGTCGGACAAGACGCAGACTCCGCCAGCGGTGACGAGGATGGCTATGCTCCCGCCAATCCCCCAGCCAGCCAGCCAGCCAGCGCGGCACGAGTCGGGCTCGGTACATCGCGACGTAGTACAACATCGAGCCGATCGCGAAAGCGATCACCGAGATCACGTAGGTGGCTGCGTTCCGAGCAATCTCCAATGCGCCCAACGCCATTGCCGAGTCCGATGCAAGTAGGCCAGCGCCGGGATGGCTGAGGCCGACCAGCACCATCAGACCGAGTGCGGCCACCGCGTGAAAGGTCGCTTCGACACCTCGGAAGGCAACAGAGCTGACTCCAAGAGTCGGGTAGTGCCGCCGGATGGCTGGGTAGAGCGCCAACGCGATGCCGACAGCGCCCATGGCCGTGGCGACTTGCAGCGTGGCGGCCAGGAGCAACCGCCCGCGGTTGTCAGCGATCCCGGCGAGGCCGTCGGGTGGCGCGGTATGACCTTGGGAGAGTGCAGTCGAGGCAAGCGCAGTGATGATTCCGGCGAGAAGGAGGACTCCTGCCAGCCGTTCGTTCGGTCGACTCATAGCGTGACTCCTCATCGTGCGTACGGTGTACACACAAGATAGGCGTACGCTGTACACATGTCAACGAGGCCGGTTGGGGCGAGTGTGGGTCTGAGTCGCAGCCGTGTCCTCCGTGCCGCGGTGGATGTTGCTGACCGAGACGGCCTCGACGGCGTGTCGATGCGGCGCCTCGCGGCGCACCTCGGCGTCGCTCCGATGGCCCTATACCGGCACGTAGCCAATCGCGATGCAGTCTTGGATGGGATGGTCGAGCTGATTCTGGAGGCGATCGACAGGCCTGTCACCCCGGACGGCTGGAAGAACGACGTGCGGGCGCAAGTTCTGGCCGCTCGCCGGTCCTTGCTGGAACATCCGTGGGCTGCGGCGGCTATCGAGTCCAGGACCGCGCCGCCGGCGTCGGCGCTGATGCACATCGACGCTCTCGCCACCGCGTTGCTCGCCGGAGGATTGTCTGCCGATCTGGTTCACCACGCGTTGCACGCACTGGGTAGTCGCATGTGGGGATTCACCCACGATGTGTTTCCCGCGCCTCCGCCCGGACCTGACTCCGCCGCGGCGATCCCGGAGGGTCTGGCCGAGCACTACCCCGGCCTCGCCGAGGTTGCGGCCGCAGCCGCACACAACAGTGACACCGTTGTCGGACCCGGGTGCGACGACCAACTCGAGTTCGAGTTCGCCCTCGACCTGTGGCTCGACGGCGTCGAACGGTTGCACGCCTCGGGGTGGAGTTCCGACAGTGCTTGCTAGTCAGCTGCTGCGCAGATATCAGTCGAATTCGGTTCTCCGAGTACGGTGTCGGACACGAAGGACTCGGGGACGGCAGTTCGCAAATCGCACCACGCCCAACCGCACTCGTCAACATCAACGATGTCTTTCCAGCTGTCATGACGAATCTTCGTAGCGTTGAGCAATCTTGCTCGCCCGCTCGAACATGGCGGTACGCAACGACTTCGGGGACAGTGCCTCCGCGTCGAGACCGAGTTGCCAGAGCGCCCATTCGGCATGCCTGGAGTCTTGGAAAGTCACCTCCATCCGCAGCCACCCCTCGGCGTCGACTGCCTCGGCGAGTACGGCCAACGCGGTTGCCAACAGTTCCTCCCTCCGCGCCGGGTTCAGTCGAAGCCCCACCGCCACTTGATCGCCGCCGGATCGAAATCGTGTACTGCGTTGTTGCCATAGTTGTTCCAGGTCGACGGTGCCCGTTCGCTCGGCAGGTTCGGCGAGCTCCTCGGCATCCGCAATTCGTGACAGGCGATAGGTTCGATCTGCGCCATCCGTCGTGGTCAGCAGGTAGCCCTTGCCGCGCACGGTGACCAGGCCGAGTGGATCCACTGTGCGCCAGGTCGGGTCTCGGTCCGGTGACGCGTACAGGATGCGCAGCTTGCGCCCGGCGAGCACTGCGTTTCGGACCTCGTTCAGTATCGCGGCCGGGATTTCCTCGTTGGTCTGCCGACGTGAGAGCAGGTCCGTCTCGGGTTCGATGAGCAATCGCTGCGCGGCGTCGTGCGCTGAGAGGCGATTGCTGTCAGGCAGCGCGTCGACCACCTTGCGCAGGGCTGACGCCAGGGCTGCGCTGAGACCGAAGATCTGTTGGCTCGATCCCGCGGTCAGCAGGGCCAAAGCCTCGTCGTGGTTCAAACCGGTGAGCTCGGTGCGGAAGCCCGGCAGCAGCGCGAAACCACCGTGTCGACCGCGTTCGGCATGGACCGGAACCCCTGCGGTCGACAAGGCCTCGATGTCACGCAGCACCGTTCGAGTCGATACATCGAGCTCGCGGGCCAGCGCGTCCGCAGACATTTTGCCACGTTGGCGCAGCAGGAGGACAAGCGAAACCAGCCGATCGGCGCGCACCTGAGAAATTCTATCCGAAAAACATGACACAAGGTGTCGTGATTCGCTGACAAGCTCGTCTCATCAACCAAAAGAAGGGATCGAGTCGTTATGGAACGAACTGCAGTCAATCCGGTGGACTGGTCGGCGGAGATGGGCTTCAACCAGGGCGAGGTCGTCTCGGGTCATACTCGAACGCTCTTCATCTCGGGTCAGACAGCAATGAGCAGTGACGGTCGGCCGCAGTACGATGGCGATATGGCCGCACAGTTGGCGTTGAGTCTCGACAACATGGAGGCAGTGCTCGGCCAGGCCGGAATGGGCCTGGCGAACCTCGTCCGGCTGAATGTTTACACCACCGACGTCGATGCGCTCTTCCCTCATTACGGGGTGTTGGCGGCGCGTATCGGGGCCGCCGGAGTGGCCCCCACCACCACGATGCTCGGGGTAGTCAGGCTCGCCATCCCCGGCCAGATGGTCGAGCTCGAAGGAACCGCCGTCATGTGATCTGCCCCCGCTTTGTTGAACGTGTGCTGCAATTCGGTGCCTCGCGCACGCCTCGAGGCTTGCTCCCAGTCGCGCTTGGTTGATGGGATCAGCGGTCCAGCGGTTGATCGATCTGCTCGCGCAGAATGTCACCGTGCCCCGCGTGCCTGGCGAATTCTTGAATCATGAGTAGCAGGGTCCATCGCATGCTGAAGGTTCCCTGTTGGGCATCGTGCGTGGTGTCGTCGAGTTCGAAACGCGCTGCGATCTCGCGTGATCGCTGACTGGCGCTTTCGAACTCGACGATGACGTCGGCCAGCGACTCGTCGTCGGTGACGGCGAAGGTGCCCTCGTCGCGGCGCGAATACCCGTCGCAGTCGGATTCGCTGAGTCCAGCCCAAAACCGTTGAAACCAAATGCGTTCGGCAGCCGCAGCGTGCTTGATCAACGATATCGGTGTTGTGAGCGACGCGACGAGTCGTCGATGGGCGTCGGCTTCGGATAAGCCGCGTACTGTCTCGATGAGAGCTTCACGATTGTGGTCCAGCATGTTTTCGATGATTGCGCGTTCGGGGCCAGTTGTGAGTGTCTTGCCGAGCATGTGTTTTCTCCGATGTCTTGCGGTTGACGTGCGAGGTGGGGGTCAGGTTCGACAAATGAACGGTATTTCCGCGGAGGAAGCGGCCTGTGATGATGCGGAATGCAATCCAGGCGTCGAATGCCAGCGCGCAGCCGCAGCGATGAATCGCCAATTGCGGCTCGCCCTACTCGCGGCGAGGTCTCGATGTCCTGAGCGAATGTAACGATACCTGTGTAACATCCGCTTGTGGCGCGACGGTGGTGGGGGCTTGTCGTGGCAGCTGCGGTTGCCGTGGCCCTTGTGTCGCTGGCCTCGAACGTCACGAGCGTAAGCCAGTTGTCTGCTGAGTCCAACACACTGTTGGCTGTGCGCTCGATAATCAGCAAGTTGGCGAATTCAGGGGCCGTGTGGGCTGGACTCCCGATCCTGGCCGGCTGGCTCGTCCGCCGTCCGCTGCAAGCATTTGCGGCGGGCATCGTGGCGAGTCTGATGGCTCTGCTGGTGCATTACGGTGTCGGTCGGCTGTTCGGGATGTTCGATGCCACCGTGTGGGCGGGGAACCAAATGTGGTTCGCGCTAGCGCTTGTCGCGGGCGGCCCATTGGGTCTGATTGGGGCTGCAGCGCGACGCAGTGGACCATGGGGATTGCTTGCGAGTCTCGTCGTCCCCGCCGGGGCGATGCTCGAGCCGTTCTATCTGGACATGTTCAGCGTTCCTACGATCATGCCGTGGCCCGGTCGCGTGGCCAGTGTGGCCGCTGGCGTGGTTCTCGTCGTAGCTGGGGTGGTGGGGGCGGGCGCGGTGCTGATCCGGCACCGGCGCAGGCAGTTTACGCACACCTGCACGCCACCGCGCTTTCCATGTGCCTGTCATTTCTGGAGCACATAGTCACCTCGAGCCGCGAAGCCGGGATTGATCCAGGATCAGCCGAGGTTGTTCGATCGGCATCCGCGAGAGCGTTGACGAGCTGGCCGGGCAGCACCGATTGGGATGTCGTCGGGGAAGAATTCCTTGCGAGCGGAGAGGGTGAACAAATTCTGCAGGCGTCCGATGGTGCAAGCTGACGGAGCGACCTGGCTAGCTGATCTTGCTCTTGTAGATGGCCGTCGCTGCGGCGTAGGCGACGGCGAGAATGCCGATGCACCAGCCGAGGGCGATCCAGATGTCGTTGCCCACTGGCTGCTGTGCGAACAGCGCGCGGATCGTGTCGACGATGGAGGTCACGGGCTGGTTCTCGGCGAACCACGAAACCGGGCCGGGCATGGTGTCGGTGGGTACGAACGCGGAGCTGACGAACGGTAGGAAGATGAGCGGATAAGCGAAACCGCATGCACCGTCAATGTTTTTCGCAGAGAGTCCGGCAATCACCGCGACCCATGTCAGGGCCAGGGTGAACATGATCAGGATGCCTGCGACCGCGAGCCACGCCAGAACACTGGCACCTGTGCGGAAGCCCATGATGAGGGCGACGCCGATGACGATTACCATCGAGGTCGCGTTTGCGACCAGCGAGGTCAGTACGTGCGCCCACAGCGCGCTGGATCGGGTGATGGGCATGGACTGGAATCGCTCGAAGATCCCGCCCTGCATGTCCATGAAGAGCCGGTAGGAGGTGTAGGCGATGCCCGATGCGATCGTGATGAGCAGGATGCCGGGCAGCATGAAGTTCAGATTCGACTCCGATCCGGTGTCGATCGCGCCGCCGAAAACGTAGACGAACAGCAACATGAGCGCGACGGGGGTGATCGCCGTGGTGGTGATGGTGTCGGGGCTGCGCAGGACGTGGCGCAGCGAACGCCTCGTCAGGACCACGGTGTCCGCGTACGTATACGTCGTCGTCATGACCTTCCCTCGCTGTTCGTGGTGTTACCTGCGCTGTCGTCGCTGACGATTGCGAGGAAGATTTCTTCGAGGGTGGGCTTCTTCTCTACGTACTCCACTTTCGCGGGCGGCAGCAAGGCCGAGAGTTCGGCGAGGGTGCCGTTCACGACTATTCGGCCCTGGTGGAGGATCGCGATCCGGTCGGCGAGTTGCTCGGCCTCTTCCAAGTGCTGTGTCGTCAGCAGCACTGTTGTTCCGTTGTCGGCGAGTTCCTTCACCGTCTGCCACACCTCGATGCGCCCCTGGGGGTCGAGTCCGGTGGTCGGTTCGTCGAGGAATATCACCGGGGGATTCCCGATCAGACTCATCGCAATGTCGAGACGACGGCGCATTCCACCCGAGTAGGTCGACGCTTTCCGGTCACCGGCCTCGGTCAATGCGAAGCGATCGAGCAGCTCGTCGGCGATCTTGCCCGGGTGCTTTTGGTGTCGTAGCTGTGCGATCAGTACGAGATTCTCTCGCCCACTGAGGATCTCGTCGACGGCTGCGAATTGTCCAGTGAGACCGATTGATTCGCGCACATGCTGGGGTTGTGTGACGAGGTCGAACTCGTTGATGGTGGCTGTTCCGGCGTCCTGTCTGAGCAGGGTGGCGAGGATCTTCACTACTGTGGTCTTGCCGGATCCGTTCGAACCGAGCAGGGCAAAGATGCTGCCCGACGCCACGTCGAAGTCGACGCCGCGCAGGACCGGAAGGTCTTTGTACGACTTCTCCAAGCCCTGCACCCGGATCGCTACACCCGTTGTCATTGCTGCCCTCGTTCCGCGTCCTCGATGGCCTTGGTCAGGCGGACGCGTTCTTTGTCGATCCACTGCGCGCCGCTATACGCCTGGGCGAACGTCTCGGCGAAATCGACCGGGTCCTCGCCTACGATCTTGCGTACCGGAGTGCCGTCTACGGCGGCTCGCTCCCACAGGTCGACCAAATCGCCCGTCATCGTGACGAGGGTCGCACCGTTCGTGAGGCTGCCGTAGTACATGAGATAGCGCTGAAGCGCTTTCGCGGTGGCGGCGTACGGTTCTGGAAGGGCATCGATGCGTGCTTGGTACTGCTTGTATTGCTTCTTCTGTTCGAACGATCCGGTGAAAGTCTCGATCCAGTTGGGTACCATCACTTCTCTCCTTCGTGGAGCTGTTCGATACGTTCTGCGAGGAAGCTCCATGTCCTCCAGAACTCGTCGAGTTGTTCGCGCCCTTGCCTGTTGATCGAGAACACTTTCCGTGGCGGCCCCTTCTCCGAGGGGACCTTCTCCACATCCACGAAGCCCCGCTGCTCGACTCGGACGAGCAAGGCGTAGACGGTGCCTTCGGCCAGATCCGAGAACCCCCGCTCCCGCAACATTGCCGTGATTTCGTAGCCGTATGCCGGCTGCTTGGCAAGAATTGCAAGGACGATCCCCTCGAGGGTGCCCTTGAGCATCTCCGTCGTCTGATTGCCCATCACTCACCTTCGGTCTAGTCTGTGACGCTGACTACCGGTACAAAGTAACACTGAGTACCGGTAGTCAGCAAGAGAGAATAGCGACCGTGTCTGATGCTCCGTGCTGAGTTGCCGGACTTGGAGAGGTGGGCCACCTGTTTGCCAGAGGGTAGGGACCACCGTGCCGCGAGAGCCGCAACTTCGACGTATCGGTGATGCAGCCAGGCCCATTCGGCGAGCGACTATGGTTCGATGACGGAGGACTTCTCGCCTACTGCTCATGCGGTTCGTTGCTGCCATCTTGGCTTGGTGCGCGGCAGATCGCACATGACCGCAACCTGAAAGGCGTTGGCCCAATGCGATGGATCGAGAGCTTCCTAGGCGTCTTGGTGGGGTCAGTGATCTGCTTTTTCGCGTTTATTCTCATCGCGCCTGCGAACTTGTGCGCAGACCGCGAACCCTCCTACGCCTCGTCGGCGACCTTGGATTCCAGCCGAGCACCCCTGCCTCTACCCACCGCTAGATGCACCATCGAGTGGGCGGAGACCGGCGAGAGAAGCACTACGTTCGTCGTGGACTGGACGGCAACACTGCTGCTGGTTCTGGGTATCACTGTCGTGGCGATCTCGTTGCTGGTCTTCAGAAGTGGACGCCCGTCAAACGCGCAGTAGGTTTGCACGTTGCTGCTTCGAACCAGGCACAAGTCGCGGTCACTCAGCGGAGATCAACAGGTTGGTCATCTCGACCGGAATCGCTCGGTATCCGCCAAATGCGACTCGGCGGCAACCGTCGAGTTCGGCCGATAGGGGTGTGCCCCCGGATCCGTCGGGTCGGCGCAGTTCGACCTCGGCGATGCGGCTGGCAACCTCGTTGCAGGGAGGCGCAATTGAGCTCTCTGCTACGGCCCGCATGAGCTGTCTGCTGTCTGTCAACGTCAACCGCGTACGCGACTCTTCGACGAAGCCCTCGGGTGAGGATTCGATACGGCACACCTGTAGCCGCCCGACGTTGGCAATCGGGGTGGCCAATGCGCTTTGGCCCGGAACGAATTCCGGGCGTTGATCTTCCCTCGCCGCTGCCCCATCGACATCTTCCTGTGAGGTGACGGTGAAAGGCGGACCGTATGACGGCTGGCAGCGTCCGGGGTTGTCAGCAGACACACCTTCGACGGGTTCCTTGGTTCGTGCGATCTCGTTCAAAGCGGCAAGTGGCGCTGACGGGTCAGGCAAGAAGCCGCATGGATGCAGCGGCCATTGCGGACGGATCGCCCGCCCGGTGGCGTCGACGAACCACAGGCCTGCAGGTGACCACTCACGGATGGCGCAACTCACCGTCGTATTTTCGTCTGTGAATCGCCTCGACGGAGTCCGGAACGCATCGACGACGGCGGCGATATCGCCGCCGAGTCGGACAGTATCGATAGTCAGGGATCCAGAGACGTCTTGACCGCGTTCGCACCGAACGACTGCCACTGTGCCGAACGCTGAGGGCGGATACCCGCGCGGCACCGTAGGCGGTGGACTACCGGTGTTCCATTCGGTTAACTCCTCCAGCTGGGCGCGGATGTCTGGGAGCCAGCAATCTGGATGGTCGACAATTACTGCATCGTCGGGGAAGGAGTCCTTCATGCTTTCCCTGAAGCTCAACACCGACGAGCAACCAACGATCGCCAACACCAGGACCACTGCTAAAACACCGAATCTTCGACGCGCCCGTTGCCGATGCATGCAGGCAAGACTACGACGGTCACTGGGTGCATCTGTGGCGAAATCGAGTGTTCCGACTCGATGGCGATGGCGTCGAGCGCGAAGTGCCCTGACGAAAGCCAGGACGGCGCTCGGTACAGGGCCATCTCGGTGACGAGCTGAGCGGTCCGAGCTGCGAAAGAGGCACGCCGGTAGAGGGATCGGTGAGGCGTACCGGCAAGTGGGAGGTCATTTTGCGTCGATCACCGGACAACGTGAGAATTACCGCTCCATCTGGCCCGCTATTCGACCATGCAGCCGTCGATACGGACTGTAGGAAGCCAGGTCGCCAGCGTGCGGCCCAAGGTTGCAACCATCCGCGGTCCGAAGATGCATAGCGTGCGTTCCCACGGGTGGCCGAATGTTCCTTCATCGAACCCGTCGCGAGCGAATATGTAGTAGTCGCCGTTCGGGTAGACAGGAACGCGCCACTCGGCATCCTCGGCGGCGCTGGCGTGTGCTTCTGCGTTGAAGCTGTAACAGGTGTGTTGCCAGTCGAGCACCACGAAAGCGGGGTCGTCGGCGAATTCGGTAACAAAGCAGCGGAGGGCTTCGGCGTTTACGGCGTCGACTCGCGCGGCCGAGGATGCCAGTGTGGAGAAGCTGTGCCAGTCGAGGTCGAATGTCATCGAGGGGGTCGGTTCAGCGATGGCCGGCCACGATGCTGGTTTCGTTCCGGGCCGGAAGCCGTACTTGCTTTCGAAGGTGGTCCAGTGCTTCGTTTGCGCACTGTGATCGAGCGCAGTCCACCCAATCGGAAGTGGCGACCCGAAATCCTTGGTCAGTTTGGTCGACATCGCTCCATCGTCCGTCATTTGCACGGTTGAAGCGAACTAATTTTCGACGGAATGTGCGTTGTTTTCAACAACTTCCACAGATCCAGCGCATCCTTGTCCCCGGAATGCCGCCAGATCGCCAGAGGAGCGACATCTTGTCTTCGAGCGCTTACTGCTCACCGACGACGCGGTCGTCCCGCGGGATCGATTCTTCGCACACGGTCCACGGGTTCACTGGGGTGCAGCCTCTGTTGAAGTTCGTCGACGGCAGCGTCGTCAAGATCGACTTCTCTCGCTCCTGCGGCCCAATCCCACTCCGGTGTGGACCATGCATAGTGCAGTATTCCCCATTTCGGGTCCCAACCCTCCGTGCGGCGACGGCGGCGAGATAGCATCGTACTGCGGTTCTGTGCATCGAATCCGCCCGTGTCCGGGTCGGTTTCGCGAGCGTCGACCGGGGTGAAGTCGATCGGTACGCGGGTAGTCAACGCCGTCGCCGTTACATTCTCGGCGAACCATTGCGCCTGCTGTAGTTGATGTTCCCTACGCTCGTCTCGGAGAATCTGTTGATACTGCTCGGACGTGTAGGCGGGGCCGTCCCAGACGAACAGCGTCTCATCCAAGGGCTCACCGACCACCAAGTCTACGAACTCTGAACCCACTCCGGTCTCCTCGAGGCGGTTCGCGAGCATCTGGCCGGATTCGATGTCGACCCAGATGCGTAGTGGATGCGGCTTCCCGGTTGGCGGTGCGAGTCGCACGGTCCAACAACGACGGCCAGCAAAATCTGTCGTCTCGACCTGGTCCACGGGTTGAGCAAAATCACTGCCGGTCCATTCGGCCGTGCTTCGACGTTGCAGTAGGAACTGGCTGGGGCCGAGATAGACAACCCGAGCGAGCGAACCGACACGGGGTCGGTCGACATGGCCGGTGAAGTCCCAGGCGCGACTACCATCGCTGATGAAGATGGGGTTGCCATCGACGTTCTCGACACGAACTCGACGCCCCTGCAGCCAGACACGACACCCGGTGTCCGGCACCGCCAGCATCGAACCTCCGCCGCTGTGGCCCGGTTCGTGTCCAAACGACTCTGGAGTACCTTCGGCTCGCACTTCGTAGATGCTGCCTCGGACCGGTAGATTCGGTCCATCGGTCAGGGCTTTGAGGACTTCGATCCAGGCCGTCATTGCCGCAGCCTAGCGCTCCTTCGGAGGTCGCATCTCGCATCTCCTCTTCACGAGAAGCGGGCCCTGCCCTTCGCCGTCGGCTAGTGCTGCCAGCTCTCGTAGGCCGTGCCCCCGCGCGAGAATGTGCCGAACTCGCCGCGCTTGGCCGCGACCACGACTACGAGCGCTCCACGGTCTCGTCGTTGTCTATCCACTCGAGGTCCGGCTGGCCGAGCCCGGCGGCGACGGCCCGGATCGTGTTCGGAAGTCTGGGGAGTGATGGCGACGGACACTACTTGATCGGCGTGTGCTGGCCAGGCTTCGATTTCCGGAAGGCGAAGGAGGCCGTCGATGGCCAGGTTGTATCCGTCGATGTACACGGTAGGGGCCGAGCCGCGGATATCGTCCAGATTGACTACTATTGCGCCGACTGGTCGTTCAGTCGCGCCACACGGTCTTGAACTGGTACCACGGCCCGTCGAGGTGTGTTGCAGTGGAGTCGTCGAAACCCGATGGTCGACCGTCCGGTGAATACACCCAGCCTGATGTGGTGTTGAACATGCTGTCGTTGTCGAAGAAGTAGACCGAGCCCGAAGAAGTCGACCGCGCGGAGCGGATGTCGAAAGGACCGATCTCGAATTTTTCGACAGAGCTTTCGGGTGTGTCGCTGAGTTCGCGCGCTACCACCTCGAACTCGTCGCGCACATCGGAGAATGTCGGGGGAGGAGCCAAGATCATGCTCGCAGCTGCCGCTGCGACCACCACCGGTGCGGGAAGAATCCACCACGACCAGCGTTGATCTTGCCCGACGACGTAGAGAGTCTTGATCGCCCAGACTGTAGCCAGGACGACGAACGTCGCGACGGCCGCTAGTGCCGCCAGTAGCGGATCCGCCCAGGTATGTCGGCCGAACGGCGATGGCCAGAAATTGTAGTGCAGGCAGAGCCACACGGCGACGGTCACTGTGGTCAACACCAAGAGGATCGGGCCGGGCGCTTTGGCCGGCCTATGCACCGACTGCGCGTCAGCCGATCCTCGTGCCTCTCGTGCCTTGCCTGATCGCATGCAGTGAGCCTATTCGTGAGTCATCCCAGCGAACAGAATCAGTCGACATCGGACAGGATTGGAGAGTGTTGGGGAAGGACTGGATCAACACCGCAAGGACTTCGCTGCGGTGTTGCCCTTCAGCCCTGCGTAGATCAGGACGATGCACACTGCTAGAAAAACGGCCGTGGCAGTGACGGCTGACGCCACGGATCCGAAACCTGCCACGACGCCGATCACGACTTGCATGCACAATCCCGCAACGGCTGTCCACACCGTCCGGAGCAGAAACGGCCGCGCAACCTGATGGGCCAACTGCCACGCTTCGGGACTCGACGTCGTCGCCTTCGTGCGAATGCCCACAACGGAATTCGGTTCGTCACCGACGAGACGCGGCATGAGACCAGCGACGAACGCGATGAGGAGCATCGACAGAGTCAGCGAGATCGTCAGCCCCAGCAAATCAGATGACTCCACTACCCAGCCCTATCGACAGAATCTGACGCTACCGCTATTCCTGACAGGGGGCGTCTCAAGTGTGCGCGGCAATGGGGGATCGAGCCCGACGTCTTCATTGTTGTTCACCGATCATTATTTCGTACCCTCCGAGGGGTGTCTCGACCACGATCACTTCATCCGCGTCTCCGGTCACGAACGTCGTGTAGACGGCCTCAGCTCCATTGATCCGAACCCACCAGTTCATGTTCGCTCCGCGTTGCCGAGGTACACGCTGGTAGACCGTCTGTGCGTCGTCCACGATCGCTCCGGGGTGCATCGATCGCGCAGTGTCCATCACCTTCCGCTTCACAACGTTCAGATCGATCAGATCGTCTGCATCAGACACCTGCGAAGGTAGAAAATCGATGGGGGTGAACGGTAGGTTAAGAACAGCGTTCACCAAGTTCGGCACTGGATCATGTCGCTCAGGCAGCTGAAACTCCCAGATCAGCGCTCCATCTCGAACAGTTGGGACCAAGCCGTACAGGTCCGACCCCTTCTCGACGGCGACACGAACCGCGGTCAGATAGTCCGTCAGGGAGTCGTAGGCTGCTTGGCCCTGGTCGGCGGCTTCGGCAGCGAAGTAGCGGACGCATCCCTGCAGGTCTCCCGGTCGAGTGTCGACGTAGAAAAAGTCGCCCGCGCCGTCTTCGGCGAAAGGCACGTAGAAGTCGAGAAACATCTCAGCCGTTTCGCCGGCCGATTGGGTGCGAACGACCTCTGGCCAGTCGTCGCCCAGATCGTCGATCGGATGGAGGTTCTCGCGGCAAAGCTTGTGTTTGTACAGCACCTCCTCGAGGGACATCAGAGTCAGATCGGGAAATACTGTGCCTACGTAGTCGTCTGGCCCGTTCGAATCGTTCTGGCCGTCATGCAGTGCAAAGAATTCGCGGAGCTCCGCGGTCCACGGTGTAGTTGCCGCCTCGGCAGCCGTCCGGTCGGCGATGGCGCGTGGTGGACGGATAGAGGCCGCGGTTGCGGGTGCACGGTCGTGCAGCAATGACATGTACGCGTTCCACGCGTCGGCGAGCGTCATACTCGAAACTCTAGCCACTTGCCGGACGCTTGACCTCGAGTGCACTTGATGAATTGCAATGTCAGCATGACGATATCGATCACACCCGAAGGTCAGTTCAACGACGATGTGCAGGAGTTAGTCGAGCGTGTGGCGGAGCTCGAGCACGTCCAACGGATGGAGGACGTCGACGGCTTCCTGGCTCTGTTCGACGCCGATGCGGTGTGGGTGAGTGCCGGGGGTGTGCGGCTCATTGGCCGGGCAGCCATCGCTGCGTTCACGAGGAAGGTACTGCCGGGAGCATTCGCCGACGGCACCGTGCGCTACGACGTGGAACACGTCAGGTTCATTGCCCCGAATATCGCTCTGACCGCGGTGCACCAGGAGTACCTGAACGCAAGTGGTGATCCGTTGTTGCCGCGCCAAGAAGGACTTCCCAGCTATATCTGGTGCCGACGCGAGGGGCAGTGGCTCATCGCGTGCGGCCAGAACACGGCCGTTCCAGTTCCGTGATTCGCATGTCGCGGGCACTGCAAGTGCAACCTCAGCGACTCTCCTGGGCACCGTCGGCCGTACACCTTGCTCCGGCCTTTCAACCGCCAGCATGTCATCACTCGTCGAGCGCTCGGAAACTTCTCATTCCCCGTAGCGACGCAGGTACCAACGATCCGAGTACTGCGCATCGTTGAACGGTGCGACTCTCTCGTATCCTCGCCGTTCGTACAACTGGCATGCCTCCGAGAGATCAGATCTCGTGTCGAGTCGGATCGTCCGGCGTCCTTTCGCGACCGCTACGCGCTCGAGGTGGTTGAGCATCGCCGTTCCGATACCCAGGCCACGTACTGAGGGGACGGTGAACACTTTCGTCAATTCTGCAATATGCTCATCGACGAAGCGCACCCCACCGACACCAACCGGAGTGCCCCTGACATACGTCACCGCGAAGCAGCCAGTGGGATCCTCCAAATCGGTTGCGGGCTCTTCGGAAAGCGCGCGAGCCACTTCATGGTCCTCTGCAGGCCGCCCGTACCAGCGAGAAGCGACCTCCGTCATGTACTTGTGAACAAGTTGCACAGCGTCGGGGTCATGAGGCGAGCTGGGGCGGATGTCAACGTTCACGTTTGTGCAGCTCCAGCAGGAGCGCGCGGTGATCCGACACCTCGGGCTCCGTGACAACCTCGAAGCTGCGAACCACGTCCGTCGACGAAACGAGCAAGTAGCTGGCGCTGCGAACAGGCTTGCGGTAGCTCGACGCCCGAGTGTCGGCGTGTCCGACCAGATCGACCATTCCTAGTTCCCCTAACACGGCGAACGTTTCGCTACTCGGCAGGAGGTTGAGGTCGCCGCACAGCACGACGATCTCGCTATCCGACCGAACGTGCTCGACAACTTGCGCCAGTCGTTTTGCTTGATCGAAACGTGCAGGTGTGTCCTGCTTGCCGGCAGAGTCGCGAAGTCCGTGAAGTTGAATCACTGATACGTTTCTGTCACCGAGGCGATCTCGCACGGTTAGGGTCAGCGCAGAGCGTGGGCGGTCATCGATGCCCCATTCCGAATGATCGACGAACGTGGAGTGAACATTTCGCGCATCGATGCCAACCACTGGGATGTCATCGCGGACCCATGTCGCAATTCCGAAGTCCTGCCGCCACTCAACGCCGTCGTCATCGGTGACTGGGCCTGCATCGTTCGCCACGAAGTACGGCTGATAGCCGGCAAATGCGGACGAGACGTCGCGAAGTAGATTCAACCGCTGCGGAAGCGTCCGCTCACCATCGGTGAACGTCGCCCAACCAGATGCGCCGGAGGTGCGAGTCACCTCCTGCAGGCACACGATGTCCGCATCGACCTCTCTCAGCCAAGGGATCAGTGCATCGAACATCGCGCCACCCCAGGCATTAACCGACACCACCTTCATGGGCCCAACGTAGCCCCGATCCTTCCCTGTCGTCTTGGTCATCAAAGAGTGCCGATCACCCGGGTGGCCGCAGACACGACACCGGGCGGCTGTTCGGGCTAGCGGAAACGCGGCAACTGTCACGTCGAACGTCGCTTGTTCTCCGATGCGCGAGCGACTCTCGCGCGATTCCCGCAAACATTGCTGCACCAATGCTGCCGTGAGTCGAATTGGGTGAAGTACAGCACGCAGCGGGGGGCGTGGCATCTGCGAAGTAGCCGCGATCGTGGCCCGGTGATTGTGTCGATCGCCGCGACCGAAACCGCGGCGATCAGGTCGGATGCAATGTCGGCGGTGTCGCTGCGTAGCCACGAGATGTCGACGCTACCGGTTCCACCGACGCGTAGGCGCGGGGAGAAGTGCAGGGCGCCGAGGGTGTCGTTGAAGGCGACGACATCCGGATCGTCCAGTGTTTCGTTGACCGTCTTCTCGTAGAGAGCTTCGATCTGAAACCGGTTGACTCGCAGGTTATCCAACTGTGTCTTGTCCGGCAAGAATGGGCTGGGCCCGCTGAGTGCCGCCCGCAGGACGCGCATCCAGTGTTCTGCCTGCTCCGCTGTGTCGAGGAGGTCGACGATCTGACGGCCGTTGTAGTAGCGGCTGCTGAGGAAATTGGTTGCAAGTGACTCGAACGGTCGGAGGAGGACGCCGTCGTCGATTTCTTGGGCTCGGGTCATCGGCTGGTGCGCCTCCGCGATGTGAACGATGCTAATTGGTTTGCCGTTAGCCTACGCCTGTGGTGAACTAATGCCATGACCATTAGTCGACAACTCGGGAGTCTGCATGCGCACTGAAGTCACCGCAAAGTCGGGCACTGGTCGGCTACGCGCCTTGGTGGCGAGTTCTGCTCCGCCGCGGAGTAGCACGCAAGCCGTCGCGGTTGCCACTGCCGCGAGTGCGGTAGCGTTGTTGGTCCTGGCAGGACTGACAGAACTGACGTCCGAGCCATTCTTGATTCCCCCGCTCGCCGCGAGTATGGCGCTGGTCGCGGGAGCGCCGCAGCTGCCACTCTCGCAGCCACGGAACGTGATCGGGGGACAGGTGATCTCCGCACTCGTGGGCGTCCTTGTGGGCCTCGCGGTAGGCAGTGCCCTGTGGGCGGGGGCGCTGTCGGGTGCCCTCGCACTGGGCGCAATGATGCTTGCGCGGATGGCGCATTCCCCAGCTGCAGCGACCGCAGTCATCGGCACCACCGGAACGGCTGTTGCTGGTTGGGAGTTCGTCGTCCTTGTAGCCGTATCAGCGCTGCTACTGGTGATCGTCGGAGCGTCCGCGCACCGCGTGAACAAGACGGCGTACCCGGTCTATCTCTGGTGATTGTGCGCGTCAGTCACCGTTGCTACGTCAACCTCGGATGAAGATCGCAAGGCATTCAGATGCTGTGGCCAATCCAGCGCTCATACTGATCGGCCGGCGCGAGTTTGGGAAAGAACCTACGGCGAAGGTCAGTGATGAGCTGCAGATAGTCGGATCCATCAGTAAGTGCAGCGATCCGGAGGGACCTGAAGACCGCCGTGAGCGGTTCTTCGTTGCTGGCGTCGGTCAAGGCGTGGATGGCATCCTGTGCGGGCGTTGCTGCTCGCGCCCCGCTCACGTCGTCTGTTGTCCACAGTTCGATTCGAGGTTCGGCGTCGAAGGCGTCCCGTACGTGTGATCCGGACCGATCGTCGAATGGGAACGGCAGCTGCTCGCCCCGCTCCAACGCCTCGAGGCCGTCTCGAATCCAGTCGATCTCCGCAATGTTGGCGATCGAGTAGGCACGACGAGCAGCCCAAGCTGCGATGAGTCTGAGCTTCGGCGCGCGGCAACGGGCGATCGCGTCCACGAGCATCCGGTCGTGGGTTGCGAATTCCTGTGCGTAGCTCTGCTTTCGGAGCTTGTCGGTCGGTGGCCGCCCGCCCCACCGGATGGCTTCCTCCTTGGCCCAGATCGCCATCTGCTCGTATCCGTATTTCACGTAGAGCGTTGCGTCGCCCGCCGGATCGGGATCCCAGAAGTTTCGCACCTTGTGTGTGACGATCTCGTCGTCCCACGCGGTATCGGTCTTGTGCAGTCTGCGCATGCTTGCGGGCTGCGTAGCCTTCCATATCTGAACGAAGTACGACTCGGTGGGTTCAGTGGCAGGCGAGTCCCAGTTGGTGTCCCGCCCCTGAGCGGACACACGGAATGTGTGGAGCCCTTTGGTGATCGGTACTCGATCGAAGTCAGTCGACAATCGTCCGTCGAGCGTGACCACCCTGATCGGCTTGCTGATTTCGATCGTCGCTTCCTCGACGACTTCCCATTCGGCGGAGGTGTCGAGTCCGGCAGGTTCGCGGTCGAGCACTTCGAGTGCCAAGGCTGCGGGGCCGTACGCGATGCCGGTCTTGATGGTGACGAAGTTTGCCCCGACCTCAATGACACTGCCGGTTTCCGACGGCTCGTAGGTCTCGGACATCGGCGATCCGATAACGAACTGGTGGTGGTCGACAACGGCAGTCCCAGTGAGCTTCACATTCGAAAGCTATACCCCAACGATGACCTGTGTGCGGGCAACACCCACACCCATTGGTATCGTCCGCTCAGATGACCAAGCGATGTTTACAGCGATCAGTCCTCCGCCGCCGCCGCGACCAGCACTCTCTGTGAATCGTGGTCGACGTGCGAGTAGGCCCGCAATGCAAGGATGCCGCCGACGACCAGCAGCGGAAGCAGGGGAACCATTCCGGTCTTGAGGGAGCCGGCAGCCTCGGAGACGACACCGACCAGCAATGGCCCGACGGCTCCGCCGACCGTCGCGGCGATCTGTAGCAGCCCGAAACCGAGTCCTCTGTCACGTGCCGGGACCACGTCGGCGACGCACGCAGTGAGGGTCGGAAGCGCGAACACTGAGAAGAACGCGAAGAGCGTCAGCAGGGCGACGAACACTACGGTCGTCTCGACGGTCAATGCGCCGGTCATGAAGATGCTCCCGACAAGAATTCCGATGCCGCCGAGCAACACTCGCCAGCGGGCAAGTGTTCCTACGACGGCGCGCCGGGTTACGCGCGCGGCGACCAAGGTGCCGAGGACGATTCCCAGCAGCGTGAGTCCGCCACCCAACGTTGCGGCGGCCGCTTCCGACAATCCGAACTCGCGCTGTAGCAGGCTCGGAATCCAGAACGTGAGGCCGCCGATGGAGATACTCATGACGGTCAACGCCGCACCGGTGTACCAGAGTGTTCTGATCCGAAGGACCCGAAAGATCTGCGCCCGAAGCGGCGCGGTCTGAGTAGGAGTATTTCGGATCGGATCGGCGTCGGATGCCAATCGGTCCGCAAACCCGCGTTCGGGCTCGCGAAGGCGGGAGACGAGAATGGCGACCAGAATCCCGGGGATGGTCATGACGACGAAAGCTCCTCGCCAGCCGAGCCATTCCGCGAGAATTCCTCCCAGCACGATGCCCGCGCCGCCGAGGTACGCCGATGTTCGCCACCAACCGAATGCGGTGGAACGGGTGGCTGGTGGGTAGAAGTCGGCGAGAAGGCTTGCGCTGGCTGGGTTGTCGATCGCCTCCGCGGCAGCCAGGCCGACGCGTACCAGATAAAAGATGAGGAAGGTAGGCGCAAGGGCGGAACCCAACGTAGCTATCGACCAAAGGATTACGACGATCGTGACAATCTTTCCGCGGTCGTGACGGTCGGCGATATACGCCGCCGGTATCGCCAGAATTCCTGCCGCGATGGCGGATGCAGTGGGCAAGGATCCAGCCACAGCGTCCCCGAAGCCCCATTCGGCCTGCAACTGCGGAAGAACCGCGGCGACGAGACTGAATTCGATTCGATCGACGAACGCGACGAGGATCAAGACGATCGCAGGTGCCCAGCCGAAGGGGAGCGTCGACGATCCTGGGCCGGTCCGTAGGGTGCCGATGGTTCGCCATCGCGCCGAACGAGGCGTCGCACTCTTCTGGTCGATATCGCTCGTCATGTGGCGCCGCTCCTCAAATCATCCGACTGTCCGGCGGCAAGCGTAAGGTGCTCGAGGCCCAATTGGGACCGTCGGAATATCGGGCAAACCCCCCAAAAGTGTTGTAGAAAGTTCGGACATCTCACTAAGCCATTGCCGCCATTTCTGGGGATGTGCCCGGCATCATGGTCTGTCAGGATGCGGTCCCGTGTCCGGGACCGGCCGAGTGTGGAAGTCGAAGGTGAATGTCAGCGATGCGAGCTGTGTCGTGCGTCTTGGTAGGTATGGCATCGTTTGCATTGGTGGTCGCGATTCTTCTGCCGACTTTCGTGTACGACCGATTGGCCGTAACCCCCCTGGACATCCGCACCACCACTGTGGCAACCACTGCGCCCGGTGAAGGCGGTGAGGTGTTGGACGCCACGACGATCGCCGCGCCCGGGCCCCTGGAGGTTGCAGACAACGTCCCTCTGATTCTGCAGCGGTTCATCACGATCGAGGAGCCCTCGGACGCAGATCGTCTGACATTTCAGGCGGGAGCGACGGTCCGCCGTGGCGATCGCGAAGGCGATTCCGCTTTGCTGACTGCCTCGGTCGACAGGGTTACGAGTGACCGGCGTACGGGATTGCCCGTCGAACCAGCAGGCTCGTTGCAGACCAATGTCGACGCACCTGCTATTCCGCTCCCACGCGTTGGCCTGCAGCACCGCTTTCCGTTCGATACTCAGCAGATCGACTACACGGTGTACGACGCCACGGCGTGGACCAGTTTCCCTGCGAAATTCGTCGAGCAGATGGACATGGACGGCTTGACCATCTACCACTTCCGTTCGGTCGTAGATGGATTCGATTTGTCGACCACCACACAGTCGCCGATCAATTCGGTCACCCTGCCGGCATCGAAGTGGGGAGTCGGTGACGGCGAGGACTCGATCACGATGAAGCGGTGGTACTCGAATGTTCGCGACATCTACATCGAGCCGATGAGCGGAAGCCTGGTGTGGGGTAAGGAAACGCCCTACCAGTATTTCGCCAGAGATCCGCAGGTCCCCGAGCTGACCATATTCCGCGGCAACCTGTCACTCGATGAAGATGGACGCGCCGAGCAACTCGCTTCCGCACGCGATGGCGCAAACAAGCTGACCTGGCTCACTTCTCGTGGCCCGACGCTGTTGTACGTATTGAGCGGAGTGTCCCTTGTGGCCGCACTTGCGCTGACGGTCATCGATCGTAGGCGCTCTTGTTCGGCTGAGGAGCCACAGGTGGTTCGACCGGACTACGACCGCGCGTCTGTGTGACACCGACGCGGAGCAGGAGCGTTTCTCCGCTACTGCTCCGCTCCTCCTTGGCTGTCCAGACCACGGGGCCCTGTCTGCGTTTCGGCGCGCCCACGCTAGATCCACACGTAGCCGAAGCGGCCGGGCTCCTTCTTCTTCAGACGCTCGAGTCCGCCCGATTCCATGATGTCGAGGGAAATCCACTCCATCAGCGTCGGCGCACCCGTCCAGATGCGCGGTTGGCCGTCTCGGTCGAACACCGACATCGCCCGAGCGAAAGTCACTCCTTGGATCTCTCGAACTCGGAAGATCAAGTGCAACCATGTGGTCGGGAACCAGCCGTCGATCTCGATGTCGAGCATGCCAGCTGCTCGATTCTCGTCGAGCAGACGCAGGCGTTGCCGTTCGGTCCATTCGTCAGGATCGCCGAGCTCGAGAGGTGGGGTCACAGGAACCTCTGGTAGGTGGTCCAGTTCGGCCTCCTGGAGTGTGAGGGCACCGAAAGTCATTTCGCCGACGAAAGTGCCCGTGCTCGTCGAAATCCATAGCTGCTCGAGATCTGGTACCAGTGCCAATCCCACCGGAAAGCCGGGCGCCGCGGCCCATTGATCAGGTGTCAACAGCGCTTTGCCGAGTCGGAAGTAGGTGAAGTTCGGCTCATGCAAAGTCGGCTGAACGGCGTATGTCGAATCGCGCAGTGCGTGAACGAGAGTTGATGTTCGCATCACCATCCAGACCCCCGATGAAGTCGACCAGGGCGGAAAGTCGGACGTAAGCGGCAGCGCGAAAGCGGGTTTCAGTTCGCCGTCGAGTACCTGTGCATGCTTCACGCGTCTACCGAGGGCGACGGGGCCGCCCATATCGACCACCGTGGTCATTCCCCGCCAGGCATCGACGTCCCATGCGGTGCCGAGCGTCAACGTCCCATCGTGACCGACCCGCGCGCACCATGGCCCCCTTCCGAACTGCGGCGCAGTGCTCGAATAGTGTCCCGTGCGCATGAACACGAGAAACCCGCCGTCGGTGGGATTGACTGCCTCGACTTCGGCGGGTAACTCCACGGTCGCGTGGATACCCGCGCCGAGAGTGCGCAGAATCAGTGAGTCACCGAGTGGTCTGGCCGTGGCGAGTACACCGTCGGACAATGCGGAAGTGGATATCGGGTCAGGTTCGACGATGGTGACGGAACCGCGGTGGTCGCAGTGGGATATGCCGTCGGCGCCGATGACCCAGCACCCCGAGTCGTCGGCATGCAGCCACCGTGGCACGTGGCCGACGATCCCCGAGCCGCGGTTGACGCCGGGGACGGTGTGCGCCGTCGTCGATCCGTCGTGCGCTCGTCTGAGCAAGCACGGTCTTCCTGTATCGAGAATCCAGAGGTCGGACCCGTGGCCGGCGAGCTGACCGGGTACGAACCTGCGAGAGCTGTGGGCGCTCACAGGCCTTTCGTGGACTTGATGAGTTTCATGACTACTTCTTACCAGGCACGCTCGCCCAGTGACTATCGTGCTGGGGTACGCAGGCGCCACCAGAACGTGAGCAGGCCGGTCAGCACCACGAGCTGCCCAACGATGAGCGACGTCGGGAGCACTATCAGCTCCCAGCCGGTAGAGCCGTTGATGGCCCAGACGACGATCGCGACGGCAAGGCCACAGGTGAGCACGTGACCGATCGTCAGGACTATCGGTGACCGAGACGGTTCGGCGCTGCGGGCGACTACCTCGATACCGGACACAACCCCGACGAGTGATGCGAACAAACCGATGGGCGTCGGAAGCAACACCATCACCTCCATCAGCGGACCCGTTTCTACGACGCCGTTGCCCACCAGCTGCGGCACGGCGAAGAGCCCGATGGAGGCAGCGCACAACACCGAGATCCACGACGTCGCGATCAGCGTCTTCATCGTCCCAACGTATCGGATTGCGGTAGTAGCTTGCGGCTGACAAAACGGTTCAATTGTCGTGTCGGCATGTCCGAATTCTGCTTGAATAGTCAAGGTCACCGCGTGTTGGGGTCGGCCCGATAGTCATATCGGGCTGCGGTGACAGCAACATGCACAGAAGGCGTTCACCGGTATGCACTTGATCCGTCGATGGTGGACGCACCCCACCGACTATGCGCGGACTGCGGCCTATCACCGCGTCGACCCGCTGTTGCGGCACGCGCACTACGCGGTGGGTGCGTGGTGCTTGTTGTATTCGATACTGTGCGTCCTCTTGACGTTCACGCCCGCGGGACTTCCCGACGGTGTAGGTCGCACTTTCGCGCTGGTCCTCGCCGTCGTAGCTGCGGTGGTCGGGGGCATGTGGATCCGTGGGCCATGGCCCGACGAGAACTGGTCGCGCGCATTCGTTGCGTTCTTGGAGATCAGCGTGGCCGCCACGTTGCTGCTTCTCGCGGATCCGCTGGTGGCGCTGCCGTGTGCGGCGGCACTGGGAGTGTGCGGAAGCTACATCGGTACATTTCACGGGCAGAAACTGTTCGTCCTCCATCAGTTCTGGTCCGTTTTGATTGTAGGGACACTGTTCGTCCTTGCCATCGGACGCCCCGACACAGACTTTGTTCTCGACAGTCTCTACGCAATCGTGGTGGCCCTGGTGTTGTTCTCCGGACCGGTGCTCACCCAGGCGCTCCTTCTGCTGCTGCGCGGCGATGCCGTGTCGTCTTTCTACGACCCCCTGACCGGGCTGCACAACCGACGGGGATTGGACGCCGCCGTCGCCGAAGGTGACAAAGCAGGCAAGACGGTGACCGTCATGGTGGTGGACCTGGACAACTTCAAGCTCGTCAACGACCGCTTCGGCCACGCACACGGCGACATCGTTCTCCGTGACATCGCGGCGACGATCAACGAGTTCTTCGTACCGCCGGCGGTCACTGCTCGCACCGGGGGCGAGGAGTTCGTCATCGTCACCCCTGGAGACCCGGTGAGGGCGATCGAACGGGCTCATGCTCTGCGAGTTCGGCTGGCGTCACACGACGGGACAAGTGCGACTGTGAGCATCGGGATGTGTCACACGGATGGGGCAGTTCTGAGCGAGATCGGCATCGAAGACGCCTGCAACAGGGCAGATGCTGCGATGTACACCGCGAAACAATCCGGGGGCAATGCGGTCCATGTCGACGCAGGCCACTCCTGATCTCCAGAGTGGGTTGTCCTTGCGTTCGCGCAACTGACGTGTCATCCTCGAATACATGACAACAGGAAAGGCTGACTCCGCCCTTCTCGCGTGAGCGCCGTATCGACTGCCCCGAAGTATCCAATTCGGGGCAGCATTCATGAGATCGATGACCTTCTGCTCGGGCTTTCAGCCGAGCGTGACCGATGGCTCGCCCAGGGGCTGTGTGCACAGCCTTCCGATCGAACCACCGCCGAATCTGCTGTAGCAGAGCTCTATCGGCGCAGCGGGTTCCGAGAACCGGAATTCATCTGGTTGCCCTCGCCGCCCGCTGTGGCGGAATACTTCGTCGCCACTGGTTTGGCGACACCGATGCCTCTCGGCTGCGACCGTATCCACAGCCCGCCGGTCCGCATCGCCGGAGACATCGTCAACTCACGTACGCGGATGGACCAGCGCATACACCGCCGGCCGGCCATCGTGAAAGCTACACTGTGGGACTCGTTGCGCACCAGCCTCTTCGATGGCGTGGCAGCATCGATTCGGACGCTACTGCCGCCGGTCAGTGGAGGGCTGCCCTGGTACGGGCAGCAGGAAGCGCACCGGGTTGCGTTCTACGAGTTCTACCGCTCAACCGGCCTGGCCACATTTCGTTCGAACGACGAAAACATGCTGGACATCCTCGCTGCTCTCGTCGGCTCGACCGGTTGGTGGTGGACGTTCGACGAGGTCTGCGTCATGTCGGAGCGACCTGTCATCCTGGACACGGAGCCGACGCCCGGAGGCACCCACAATGAACGCAGGTTGCACAGCGCCGACGCTCCAGCTCTTCAATTCGCTGACGGCGCAGCTGTTTACGTGCAGCACGGAGCAATCGTCCCAGAATGGGTTGTCCTCGACCCCACCGTCGAGCGCATTGCACAGGAACGCAACGTCGAGGTCCGCCGTACCGCCATCGAACGCATCGGCTGGGACGCCTATATCGACATGGCCGGGTTGAAGATGGTCGATCGTTCCGACGACCCAGGGAACCCCGGTTGCGAACTGCAACTCTTCGACGCGCCGCAGCAGTGGCGCAACAACAGTCGAATCCTACTGACCGTCAACGGATCACTCGAACGAGACGGACACCGCCGCCGCTACGGTCTGCATGTACCACGGTGGATCTCGTCGTCGCTCGACGCCGCCGGTTGGACCTACGGCATCCGAGGGCACGACTACGCCCGGCTCGCTCGTCGCACCTGAACACCGCCCATCGACTCCTACCTCAATCAAGGTGAACTCCATGAATTCGACCATGACACTGTCTGCTCTCACCACCCTTACCGGCCTCGACGTGTTCGACTATCTCGACCAGGAAGTGTCCGTACCCGTGATCGACGGTATGCAAGCGCAAGGCGACCTCATCGTCGTGCCGCACATTCTGCTGGCGGATTCGGTCAGAACGGTGTCGTGGTCACGGTACGTCCACGTCCCGCTCTCCGGAATCGAGCTGCTGCGCAGCGCGGCTGGAGGCAACCCGCACTCTCTCGTCGCCGACGAAGGCTTGTGCACTTGGTCGACCGGCGTGCAGGACACCCGACGCCTCGCGCTGGGCATCCTCGACACCGAGGTGACGGCATACCTCATCCACCCGGAGCACGGGGCGACCGGAATAGCACCGGGGCGCTACGTCATCGGACGCCAACGTGAGCGCGGATTCGGCGGTTTCGAATCTCCCCAGCTGGTAGCCGACTGACTCGCGGCCTGAATGAGCCTGCAGCTGAACAGGCGTATCGCTCCGCTGCATGAGAGAGTTGACTATCGTGGCGACACCGATGAGAGGGGCGTTGCTCGTGGTCCTTGCCTACGGCGCGAGCGGAGTTGAACTATGGAAAACACACTGCTAGTTCTTCTGCTGCTCGCGGGCGTCATCGCGTTCACATACGCTGCCAGCGTGGGCTTTCGCGGTAAAGCGCTGTACCTCGACTACTACGGCGAACCGGTATCCGACCGAGTGAAGGCCGATCCATTGCTGCGCGCAGAGGCGAACAGAGCATTCAAGGTGTGGTGCCTTGCCGCCGCAATGCTGCTTGTGGCGCCGATAGCCTGGATCTTCTCGGACTTCCATCGCTACAGAAGCGTCTGGGAGTTGATCGGTTTGGCTGCCTACGTCTTTCTGGCTGTGATCGTCGGGGGCTATCCGCTCGAGAAGATCAAGAACCTGTGATGAGGCTCGTTGTTTGCCGGATCAACGTCACCGTAGTGCTGTGAGCGTGCGGTCGAACGTCCTGTGGATGATCGAGGATCTCGAGCCGTTCCCGGACGCCCCGGCGGTCGGAGATATGTGTTCACCGACCACTTATTGGGCGGCACCAGCCGATGTCGGGCTGTCGGCCGAACTCTCGTGCGAAGTCAGTGCCGAGGTAGAGGAGGTGGTCACCGATCTTGGAGTTGAACGGGTAGCGCACCTCGCGCACGGCTTCACCACGCTACTTCCGGCACACATCCAGGGGAACGGACTCGTCACGTTGAACGGATGCCTCGTCTGGGATCGGTACCTCTGGATCGACTACCGCACTCGCCCGTCGGGGCGAGCCACAGTCATCTCTCGTCATCCAGTGACGCAGCGAGCAACACAGGCGCCGACGAGTCATCCAGGTTGGTTCAGCGTCACCTACGAAGGGCCGAAAGTGCTTCAGCCCGTGGGGTACATCCCGCCGGCGCACCACGTGGTGTCGTATGCGCTGTCGGTGGAATTGGTGTCGACGGGCTGATCTCGATCAGGGGCCGAGTCGCCTGACACCCCACATGCCGACGAGCGAGGCGGTCCCGCTCAGGAGAAGCGTCAGACCGGTTTCGGTGACTTGGAAGCGCCAGTAGTCGTCCTCGGTGTGGAAGGCGATCTCGTACCTGTCGACACCCTGATTTCGTAGGCACGTGTCGTAGGTCGCGTACGTCGCTTCCTGTCGAATCTGTCTTCTCTCGGTGTACTCATCGTCGGTCTCGTCGGGACGCCTGGCACGGTCGTCTGGTTCAGCCACAGGGGCGCAACGGGATTCGTCGGGACTGACCCGTGTGCCATCGCTGTCGACGTAGCCGGCCGCGACAACCCACGTCCCATCGGTGGTGAAGTACGGATTCGGTGCGTATTCCGTTGCGCGAGCGTAGCCGCTGATCGGTTCGACTTCGATCTGCGGGTCTCCGTAGTCCTCCCGCACAATCAAGGTCAAGGCGACCGGAACGAACAAGAACACGACGACGGTGGTCACCATCGCGCCGACCGTCGATCGGAGGAAGATCGCGGCGGTACCCCCGACCAGCATTGCGAGCAGGGTGTACCCACCGATGGCTATGCCAGTCGTCTCGAAGTACGGGAAGTCGTAGAGCGAAAACGCGATACCCGTCATCGCGCCGTCTTCGGCGAACGCGCGAGCATTGCCACCCGCGGTCGCAGCCCACCGCAGGCTCAGACCGAGACATACCATCGCAGCAGTGATAGGCACGAAGACTACGACTACCCGGGCGAAATACCAGCGCAGGCGGCTGACGGACTGCGTCATCCCCAGCACGTGCGTCCGCTGCTCGATATCGCGGGAGAACGCAGTAACGCCGACGAACAAACCCAGCGCCAGCGGCAGGAGGAGGGCGAACAGCGTCGTCAACGTCAGGGCCGTCTCGGGTCGGCACTGGCCGACATCATTCCAACGTGAACAAATCTGTCCGAAAGTCCACGTCGAATCGTTCTGTTCGACAACGACTGCGGCAGCCACGGTCACCGCAGTGAGAAGGACTATGAGCGTCAGAGTTGCTATCAGGCTCCGGCGGTTCTGGCGCCAGACTGCCCACATCACGGCTGCAACCGCCTCGTCAGTCGGGCAGCGACGCCGGCGAGAAGCGCTGCCAGCAGCAGGCACAGCGCAGCCTCTGTGAGTTGGAAGCGCCAGAACAGGCTGTCGGGGTGGTAGCGGTTCTCGAAGTGGTCGATACCCAGGCCGCGGAGGCAGTCGATCCGTTCGGCCGCTACGCCTCGGTCGTAAGCGGATACGCGGGCATCGAATTCGGCGGTGGTCTCCTCGGGGCGGGCCTCCGGCCAACTGTCGTGATTGGGCGGGCAGGTGTCCCAGGCGACGGTGACGGGATCGCCGTTCAGATCGATGTAATCGGATCCGATGAGCCAACGCTGCGACAGTGCGTCTGGGCTGGAGGAGTACGTCGCGGAATCGCCACCGTAGAAGTTGTCCGCCAACTCGATCTTCTCGATTTCGGGCGACGCATAGTGCTCGCGGATGGCCGTCGGTAACACCAGCAGTACAGCGGCCATGGCTACGAGCGTTAGAATCATTGCGCCAATTGTGTTGCGGAGTAACAGTGCTAGTGCGCTGCCGACGGCAAGGCCCAGTGCGGTGTACGCCGCAGGCGCAATGCCTGCCGCGCCGAACAGCGGGAATGAAAGGCGTGAATCGAAGTACCCGACGAAGGCATAGGCGCCCGAGAACGAGCGGAACCGCACCCAGTACGACACCAGACCGAGGACTCCCATGGCGAGGACAATGGGACCGAACACGACGAGAATGCGGGTCCAGTACCATCGCCGACGGCTGACTGCCTGAGTCAGACCGAGTACATGGCTGCGGCGTTCGATGTCCCGGGAAAATACGGTGACGCCGACGAATACGCCCAGCAGAACCGGTAGCGCGATCGTCGCGAGAGATGCTGTCGTGAGCGCTGTTTCCGCCACGCACTCGGTGGTGGGGTAGCCGAAGCAGTAGAAGAATACGGTTCCGAAGGAGCGAACTCCGTCGAGCACCAGCGTCGTGGCCATCATGACTGCGGAGATCAGTAGCGGCGTCAATATGCCTGTGAGGATCGTGCCGCGGAACTGGCGCCAGGTCACCCAGATCATGCCGCGCTCCGATCACTGAGATACGCCAATACGACGTCGTCGAGAGTCGCGTTGTCGACCTGCCAGCCTGGCGCCGACGCCGGCCGGTTTCCGCGGACGACGAATGACTTTCCGCCCGAACCGATGGCCTCGGAGACGACGCTGCCGTCGCCGACCGCTTGTGATGGATCACCTTCGCCGATCAGGACGTAGTGCTCGGAAGTGATGTCGTCGAGCGCACCCGATAGCTGAATGCGACCTCTACGCAGCAACATCAACGTGTCTGCGATATCGGCCAACTCCGACAGCACGTGCGAGGACATCACGATCGTGGTGCCGTGTTCGGCGGCGTCGCGCATCAGTGTCTGCGCGACTTCGCGTCGCGCGACGGGGTCGAGATCGGCGAGTGGTTCGTCGAGCAGAAGCACCTCGGGGCGTCTACCGAGCGCAAGGGCCAGGGCGACGCGAGTGCGGTGGCCCGGCGACAGCGACTTGACCCGAGCGGATGTGGAGACGCCGGCCGCGTCGACGAGCTCGGAGGCATAGGCGTCGTCCCAGTGGTCGTTGGTGCTGCGTCCGAAGCGGAGCATTTCCCCGACTGTGAAGCGCGGGTACAGCGGTTTGTGTTGTGCCAGGTACGACAAGCCCGACGCGATGCCGCGTTGGCCGACCTGATTTCCCAGCACCGAAATCTGTCCGGTGTCAGGGGAAAGCAACCCGACGACGAGCGACATCAGCGTCGACTTGCCTGCGCCGTTGGATCCGACAAGAGCTGTGACGCTGCCTCGTTCGATGTCGAAGGTGCAGTTTTCGAGAACCTTGTTGCGTCGGAATGATTTTCCGACGTCTGTCATGGACAGGACGGTGTCGGTCATCGTTCGATATCTCCTGTGTCGTGGTATCGAGCGTCCAGCGCGGAGGCGATGAGTGCCTCGAGGTCGGACCTGTCCAAACCGGCCGCGATGCCGTGTGCAACCCAGCGGTCCAGTTCGTTGGTCAGTGCGGTCTTTTCGGCCATTCCAGGCTTGGCCAAGGAGGCAATGACGAAGGTTCCAAGACCTGGCCGGGGTTCGACCAGGCCATCGCGCTCGAGTTCTCGGTAAGCCTTGAGCACGGTGTTCGGGTTGATCGCCAGTGCGCCGACGACATCCTTGGCGGTCGGCAGTTGATCGCCGACGACAAGGTCACCGATGCGCAGTGCCTGCTTGGTCTGCAGCACCAATTGCACGTACGCAGGGATGCCGGAATGCCGGTCGATCCGATACGCGATCATGGTCTACTCATTCCACTAGTGTGTTAGTGGAATGAGTAAAGCATACCGACCTCCATCGTGGAAGAAGCTGGGGGCGGTCGGACGGCAGCGCTAGGCTTTGGCCATGACCCTGTTCGGCATCGACGTCAGCAATCACCAGGGGAACTTCGACTTTGCTGCTGCTCGACGCGAGGGATTCTCGTTTGCCACTCATAAGATCTCGGAGGGCAGCGGCTACCGTGACTCGTACTGGCCGAGGGCGCGCGGTGAGATGGAGCGCCATTTTCCCGGACGCTGGGGCGGGTACGTTTACTGCCGAACCAACACCGATCCGGCCAGTGAAGCCCGCGTTCTTCGCGAGCATGCAGGCTCCGCGGACTTTCCACTGCAGGTCGACTACGAGGACACCGTCAACGGCGGCTCGGTGGACGATCTGCTGCGCAGAATCGACGCGTATCGAGCCGTCGGTTTTGAGCGCTTCCTCCCCGTGTATCTGCCTCGCTGGTTCTGGGAAAGTCGAATGGGCCGCGCTCCGCTCGATCGTCTCCCCATGGGGATCTGGAACAGCGACTATGTCAGCGGCAGTGACTACGCGTCCCGGTTGTACCCGGGTGATGACTGGGCGCCGTTGCGCGGGAGCGGAGGGGGGCGCGGAGGATGGGCCGACATGGGCGGTCGACCAGTGGAGATTCTGCAGTTTTCGGAGTCCGGTGTTGTTGCCGGACAGTTGATCGACGTCAACGCATTCCGCGGCAACGACCGCAAACTTGCTGCATTGTTCGGAGATGAGTACCCCGAGGAGCGATTCGATATGGCAGACGAAGCAGCAGCCATCGCAGGGCAACTGTTCGGCCCCGAAGGTAGGGGGCTCGAGATCCTCGGACGGGCCGTCGAGACCGACCCGAGCCGCAATCGATTCCTCGCCGAGGCGGTTTCGGTCATCCTCGCTCAGCTCGGTGGCGGACCCAATTTCGAAGGGTGGGAACAGCTCGGCGACGGCCCCACCAGTGACGTGCCCACACGCACCCTCGTCGACGGCATCGCGCACATCAAGCGGCAGAACGAGGAGATACTCGAACTTCTGCGGCGGAGCTCGGAGGACTAGCGCGGTGTCGCTACTGCTTTGGCTGGACAAGCTGAACCAGCGCTACCCGTGGAGTCACAACGACTTCTACGGACCATGGGTCGCGAACAAGGTCGCTGAATCGAACGCGCGGACTGTGCTGGACATCGGATGCGGGACCGGCAATCTTGTCGACCTCATGAGACATCGAGTTGATCGCGTGATCGGCATCGAGCCCGACGCGCACTGTGCGCGCTACGCCGCTCACCGCTTTGCACAAGATGAAGCAGTGACCATCCAGCAGCGTAGCTTCGATCAGGTGAACGGAAACCTCAGGGCAGACGCCGTCGTTCTTGTCGCCGTTCTACATCACCTACCGTTGACGTCGGCGCTGGCGCGACTCCGTGAGCTGACCAACCCCGGTGGTCGAGTCGTGGTCATCGGTTGCTACCGGCAAGCCGGTCCGGTCGATGCAGCCTTCGGCCTGATCTCTGTGGTCTCGAACCCCATCCTCGGGTTCATCAAGAATCACCGCAGGGCGGGAACTTTGCCGTCCGACGTATCAGCACCCACGCTCGAGCCGCGCGAGAGCTTGTCAGAGATAGTGGGCGAGGTGCAACGGATACTCCCCGGTGCCCGCATCCGGCGTCGCCTGTTCTGGCGATACTGTCTCGTCTACGACGTACCGAAGTAGCAATTCTCGTGGATCTCCATCGCACTCCGCGTCACCCTGCCGACATGACGCGTCCGGTTGTAGAGGAGATGTGACTGGGGATGTCGTCGTGCTCGTCGCCGGTGTTCACGGTGTCCGACGGTTCGAACAGCAGAACGTGCGCGCCGGAAATCGATGATGGCTTGTGCTCGGTCCCTCGCGGAACGGTGAACACCGAACCTTCGGTGAGGTTCACGACGCGTTCGCGACCGTCGTCGTCCCGCAGCGCGATGTCGACGTCGCCGCTGATCACATGAAAGAACTCGTCGGTGTCGACATGGCGATGCCAGACGAACTCGCCGCGAATCTTGACGATGCGGACGTCGAAGTCGTTGACGCGCGTGACTATGTGCGGGCTCCATTCGGTATCGAAAGAAGCAAAGGCGCGGTGTAGATCGACCGGGTTCGAAGTCATGGCTACTATCCTCATGCCAGCCGCGCCCGTGCCGTGAGGGCTATAAATTGCATGTGTCGAAAGAAACCTCTCAGGCTGGCGGCGGGAATGGCCTCCACCGAGTGGTGGTGATCGTCGACGACAACTCCAACCCATTCGAACTGGGCTGCGCTACCGAGGTGTTCGGAATCGACCGACCCGAACTCGGAGGGAGGCTGTACGACTTTCGGCTGTGCGCGCCGGAGACGCACACCAGGATGCGCGAAGGATTCTTCACGCTCTCCGGCGTCGAGGATCTCACCGCAGTGGAGGAAGCCGACACTGTGATCGTTCCGAATCGTCCAGACACCGATGTGCCACGTCGTGAGGAAGTGCTTGCCGCCGTTCGGCGGGCCCATGAACGTGGCGCCAGGCTCATCGGATTCTGCAGCGGTGCATTCACACTCGCAGAAGCAGGGGTGCTCGAGGGCCGACGAGCAACTGCGCACTGGCAGTGGGCGGCTGCATTCCGGCATCGTTTTCCGACGGTCGTGTTCGAGGAAGCCGTGTTGTTCGTCGACGACGGCGACATCCTCACCGCTGCAGGCAGCGCAGCTGCGCTCGACCTGGGCTTGCATGTGGTGCGACGTGATCACGGCACAGAGGTTGCCAACTCCGTGAGCCGACGCTTGGTTTTCAACGCCAACCGCGACGGTGGTCAGAAGCAATTCATCGAACAAGCCGTTCCTGTGACCGCCGACGAGTCGCTGGCATCGACCACGAACTGGGCCATCGAGAATCTGTGTGAAGTGATCACCGTCGCCGATCTTGCACGGCGCGCACACGTCAGCACCGCAACACTGCATCGACGGTTTCTTGCCCAGCTCAATACGACGCCGCACTCCTGGCTCAATCGCGAGCGAGTACGGTTGGCCTGCAGTCTTATCGAGCGAGGAGATATGGATCTGAACGCTGTGGCCAGCGCCGCTGGATTGGGAACCACCGCGACACTGAGAACTTTGATGCGACGCGAAACCGGGCTCACACCGTCGGCGTATCGCCAACGTTTCGGAGTAGGAAGCAGAGACCTCGAGAGTGGTGTCCGCTGAATTCCGATCATCAGGAAGGTGTTGCCGTGGAGATTCATCCCGCAATCGCGCGCGACGCCGTCACCATACTGACGCTTCGGCACGCCGCCGAGGATTGGCTTCGGGCACGGGGCATCGATCAATGGACACCGCGGGAGGTACCTCTGACGGTGATCGAAAAGCAAGTGCTGCGGGGAGAATTTTTCGTTGCTCGGAATTCTCGATCTGCTCAGATTATCGGGGCAGTGAGGCTGATCTGGTCCGATCCCGAGATCTGGGGTGAAAGCGCAGTCCGGGCGGCCTACGTGCACGGGTTGGTCATCGACCGTAGTCTTGTCGGCGTCGGGTTGGGACGCGACCTGTTGACATGGGCCGCGCGCCATGCGCGCGATGAAGGCGCGGAGACCCTCCGACTCGACTGCGCCGAAACGAATCCGGCGCTGCGCCGGTACTACCGCAACTTCGGTTTCTCGGAGGTTGGCGTTCGAGATCTTGGAAGATTCGAGGTGGTGTTGTTCGAGAAGTTCCTACGGTGACGGTCTCCCACCAACACCGCATCACACCTCGTACAGCCTCCAGTCGGGCTGATCTGCACCGTCATTGGGCGCTTCGAATACGAACGAGAATTCCAGAGCACCGTTGTCGTAAATGCTGGGGTAGCGGCGGTTGATTGCGTCCGATTCGCCGCGTCCACTGTTGGGAACGGTCAATAGGTACTGCACGCCCGCGGCGGCTGGATCATTGAGGATCGTCGTGAAATCCTGATCCGAGGGAACGACGAACTGGTCGGGTCGCGAGGACGCCGCGACGACGGCGAAGCCGTAGACGGTGTCGACGAGGATCGATCCCTCGGGCAGATTCTGAGAGTCGAGGTAGGCGGCCAGTTCTCGTTCCGTGGAGAACGAGTCGATGATGCGCCGTGCTGCCAAGGCGTCCGCGTCTGCAGAGGGGTTTTCGTCGAACAAGTACCGCAGTGCGTACTGCTGAGCGGACAGGCTCGGCTGCAGCATTGCCCACCCGGTCACCATCATGCCCCCCACCGACAGCGCCACCAGCGCCGCACTGACACCGGTTTTTGCCGTCGCATGTTCGGACCGCGAGCGATGGAACTTGCCCGTGCGGCGGGTTTCGGGGTTGCCTTGCGGGGCGAATATCTGGACCACCACGATGGCGGCGAGGGGTATCGCGCAGATGTAGAAACGGAGGAACCCGAAGGTGGATCCGGTTATGTAGCTGAATGCCTGGAAGGCGAGCACACTACCGAACATGACCGGCGCCACCAGGAACTCCAGGTCGCGTCGACGGTGCGCGAGTACCGCAGCAACCGGTCCCGCGATCAGTAGCGTCGGGCCCAGCACCACGATGGCGGTGACCACAAACGCGGTGTTGCCGAGGAGCGTTCCCGTCGCCCCGCCGCCGGACTGTTCCAGGATGGCCGCATTGCCGTAGTTCGACGACAGCTGCGCCAGAGCTTCCCCAGTGATCAACCAGCTCGTGGCAGTCCACACCACGAAAGCGCTGAAGCCAGGTCCCGCCACGAGCACTGCGTCGAGCAGCGCGCGTCGCCGCATTGTCCGCCACTTCGCTCGCCCCTGCCTCATGACGGTCACGCCTGCTACCAGAAATGTTGTCGCGGCGATCGCGGCCACCGCGTCGTACCGCGTGAGATAGGCGAGCGCCAGCGCGATTCCTGCAAAAACGAGGTCATGAACGTCGTCTGTGTGCACCCAGCGGATAAGTCGGCGTGCTGCCCAGCACGCGAAGAACAGGAACGGCGCTTCGCTCATGCCGTTCGCACCGAAGAAGACGATCATCGGGTTCAGCGCGAAAACCGCTGCGATAATTGAACTGTACGGTTTCGTGAGCCCTCGGTCGCGGCAGATGCCGTAGATCATCACGGTGGCACCTGCCATGAACAACGCCGACACCGCGATCGCGGAGATATTCCAGCGCGTGATGGCCGGCAGCCACGACGAGAACGCAACCAATGGAAGCTGAGCCAGCGCGGTCAACGGCGTGAAGATATACCCGATTGCGGAAACATGCGGATCTCTGCTGAACAGTACGGCCTGCGCCGCCGAGGTACGGGCCAGTGCGTCACCGAGCAGATATCCGTAGCGCAAGCTCAATGTCAGTCCGACGCCCAGATAGACCGCCAGAGACGCCGCGAACACGGTCCAGGTTTCACGCCGGCTCATGATGCCGGCTCGTCGATCGTCTCTTTTGTGGAACCGGGAACGGACAGGCCGTGAAATGTCTTCTCCCAATAGGACGGGTTGCGAATCAGCTGCCAGCAGCCCTTGATCGCAGCGACGCTCATCATCACCCAGTACAGCGGCATCGTCAGGCTCGGAACCAGTAGATAGGCGTTGTCGCTCTCCCGGCTGGCGATCAAGTACATGTAGATCGTGGCGATGTTGCCGAAGATCAGTGATACCAGCGACAAGTAGTAGATGTAGGGCGGAAACAGAGCTGCTATCAAGTCCGGCTGCCCGAGAATCCATGCCGCGGTGGTGAACCAGAAGATCATGTTGATGCAGGCTGTGATCGGTGTTCCTGCCAGCAGCAGAGTGAATCTGTACGTTCCGACCGGTCCGAGGGCGCGGAACGTCTCGCGCGGTCGACGCATATGCACCAGCCATGTCTGTAGGTAGCCCTTGTACCAGCGGGATCGTTGGCGCACCCAGTTGATCGGGTCGCTGTTCGCTTCCTCGAGCGTCGTAGAATCCAACACCGCCGTGGAGTAGCCAGATGCGGCGATCCGCACACCGAGATCAGCATCCTCGGTGACATTGAAGCCGTCCCACGCTCCAACTTCCTCGATCACGTCTCGGCGCAGATGATTCGACGTTCCGCCGAGTGGGATCGGTGAGGCGCTTCTCATCAATCCGGGCAGCAGATAGCCGAACCACAACGCGTAGTCGGCGGTGAACCAGCCGGTCAACAGGTTCTGAGAACCGTTGTGAAATGCCAGCTTTGCTTGAATGCATGCCACGGTCTCGGGCAGCGACGCGAAGGCAGCGACCACCCGCCGCAGCTGCAGCCTCTCAGGGAGGTCCTCCGCGTCGAAGATGGTCACGATCGATCCGGTGGCGAAATGGAGACCGTAGTTGCAGGCCTTGGGCTTGGTACGAGGATCGCCTGCCGGTACCAGGACGATGTCGACGACGTCTCCGACGCCGCTGTTTTTCGCCGCCTCGATGGTGACGTCGTCGTCTTCCTCCAGTAGCAAGAGAACCTGAAGTTTGTCGGCCGGGTAGTCGAGGCTCGTCATCGCAGCGATGAGGTCGCCGACTACCTCGGGTTCGTTGTAGGCCGGAACGAGAATCGTGTAACAGGGCAGGTCTCGGTCGGGCACGGCACGCGCCTGTTCGTCGGTCACAGTGACGATGGCCGACGCGTCGAGCCCACGCGAGAAGATCAACAGTCTGTCGATCATCATGGCCGTGTACCCGAGGATGCAGATCACGGTCAAGGTGATGAGAGTGGGAAGCGGAGCCAGTACGGCGCTGATGGCGATCAGTGCGGCGACGGAAATTGCCGTGTACTTCTGCCACGGAACGAACGCCACTGCGGCCGAGGCCAGCGGATGTCGGCGCGCGAGGCCGTTGACAGCATCGTCGAGCGCGGCGGCCCGAAACTCCTCGGACTCCTCGCCGACGCGTGGTCTACTCACTGCTCGGCCTCGGGGTTGGCGAGCCATTGAGCCCGGACGAGCGCGGTGGCGAACGACGTCAGAAGATCGAAGTCCTTGTATTCGGGATTCGCATCCGTGGTGATCGCATTTCCGCGCAGAAAGGTCGAGATGCTGGTGCCAAGATTCGACGTCATCGACGGTCTTGGCTGAGGAAACTCGGCGTCGTCCTCGTGATTGTCGACGCTGATGATCGTCACCCGTTGCGTGACGGCACCTCGCACCCACGTGAAGACGAGTTTGGTCCAACTCAGAAGCAATGCCTCGCTGACAGAGGTGTAGAGCTGGCCGGTGACGTCGTGGCCTAGCGCGACATGGACTTTCGGACTCGTGCGGGTTCCGGACAACTGGTACAGCGTGCTCTCGGGGTACACCGCCAGGCTTGCGCGATTGGTCGTCGACAGCACATCGACGACCACTGTTCTTGGCCGGGAATGGGTGTCCCACGTGGGATTTCCCTCGTCGGCACGCATGCGTTCGCGTACGAGAGTCGAACTCTGGCCGAAGAAGGCACGCACCCAGTCGAATTCCTCGATATCGGTTCGGGTCCAGCCGGTCGGTGCAGCCAGCGGAACAGAGGTCGATCCGGGCGGGCCGACTGTATTCGAGACCGTCACCGTAGGGGGAAGTGGGATCACGTACAGAACGACCGCCGCCGCGAGCACGACCGCATAGGAGCTCAGCGACCACTTCGCTGTCGACGGCGCAAGTCGTCGCCGAGGACGTTCACCGAGTACACCGCGTCGAGCGGCGACATAGAATGCGCTACCGGTGGCGACGGCGGCGCCTACCGTCGGGAGGATCTGCAACCAGACGATGTCGATTGTGGGCCAGTACCTCAAGACGACGATCAACAGTGCAAGTCCGGTGAAGGTCGTGCACAGGAAGCCGAGCCAACCGCGCCTAGGGGTGCGCCCCACTGCTATGGCACCGGCGAGTCCTGCCAGCAGCACCAAGACCGACCCGTAGGCAAAGCGACCGCCGCCGAGGCCGATGGCAATCAGCCGATACATGAAGGGGCTCAACGTCAATAACAGTAGCCATACGGACCAGAACCTGCCCACTGGCCGAAGCCCGAACAACAGGATCGATCCACCGAAGAAGAACACCAGTGCCGACAACACATCGAGATGGGCGAGTGCATACTGGTCGGCGTAGCGCGGCATCCACAGGGCCTTGACTGCCACTGCCACGATCAACGCCAACCCGCCGACGATGTTGTCGGTCTGACGATCATGGATCGGGAGCTCTCCATAGCGGCGACGCGCAACACCCTGTGCGGCGACTGCGGCCAGCAGCGGCAACACGAAGATGTAAGCGGTGATAGCGCCATCGGACGCTTCGCGCGCCAGCCGAAGCCAGGTCGGCATGAACGCCGCCACCGTGTATCCCAGTAGGAAGCTCCATCGGAAAACGATTACCGCGGCGGGACGAGCCCACCACCGCGGGAGTGGTCCTCGGTCTGCAACCGTGTCAGTGCTCGTGGCCGCGGTCATGGTGCCTGTGTGTCACCGCGACGGTGACCGCCTCGATCCGATCGCAGCCTCCAGCGCAGTGCGGCCGCGGCGGCAACCAATACAACGAGTGCGCCGATCCCGAGTGCGATCAGCCCGCCGCGACCCATTCCGTTGTCCTCGGTGTCCGTCGCTGTACTCGTCTCCGAGCTCGCAAGTTCGTTGCTGGACAGAGAAACCGGCTCGATCTCCGGTGCGGAGAACAAGATGTCGCCGGAGAGTTCGAACCATCGCGTCGGGTCCGAGTCCAGCCAGGCCAACAGCCTGTCGAGTTCCGCGGGTGCGTCAGCCGACGAGGCGACCATGAGCGCCGCATCGTTCCGTGCCGCGACCTGCAGGGCGGCGTAGGGCAGCTGCGTGTCGACAGATAGCTCGGCGCTGTTCTCGGTTCCGGTGACCGTGAAGGTTTCGCCGTCGGCGGACGAGAGCGGCAGCGTGATCGAATCGGGCAGGTCTCCGCCGGGCGCAATGATCAGGGTGGGATCCGAACTGTCGAGTGCGTCGTCGATCGATACTGCGTTCGGCAGAAGAGGCCTGGTAGACAGGCGCTGCAACCCGTTCAGGATCGTCACCGCGCGAACGGTATCGGCGAACGTGTAATCGCTCAGCGCGACGTTGAAGCGTGGCATCAAAGACTGTGGCATGGAATCGAATCCGAGGGTCGTCGTCGGCGACGCCTTCGTGGACCGTACCGACGTCGAACCGTCGATGGTGACCTTGGCGCCGACCAGGGCTCCGCATTCCAGCGCTCCGTTGACGGGGTGAGTGACTGTGACGTCGACGGTAGTGACGCGGCCCAAGGAGGAATCTGGGATGTCGATCCATCGATCGATGCGTCCCATGTCGTCGGCAGCCCAATCGGCGACCGTCGTACCCCCGATAGAAGCAGTCACTGATCCAGGGCCCGGGTTGTAACTACCGATCAGATGGACGGAAAGCCCGGACGTCGAACGTCCGAGACGGGTTTGATCCAGCGCGATCGATGCGGTGGCCGAGCCACTGCCGATGCCGGTCACCGTTCCGATGGCGAGATCGTCGAGCGTGGTGACGTCCGGCGCCAGGATCGGGGAGGGAGCCGAGGCGCCCGCCAGAGCGGAGGTGGTCACCGCGAGCTGCGAAATGGCACTGGTGATGAGTCGTGTTTGATCGATCAGCCTCGTTCCGGACCCCGTGACGAACAACCGCGGTGGCGACTGATCGTCCGGGTAGATCAACTCGGCACCGGGATCGGTGTTCGACGCCAGCACAACGGACCGGTCGAATGGGCCGTCCACGTCGGCTCCCTGCAACTCGTTCGCCGGACGAACCACGACGCGTACTGGTTGTGCGCCGTAGTACGAGACGACGGACGTGGTGAACGACATTGCCGCCGTGATGACGTCGCGGTCGGGTTCGCTCGGCACGAACACTGTCAGCTGACGAAGCAGCGGGGGCAGGAACTCGGAGATGGTTCGCGGAACGGAGGGTGTGCCGTTGTATGTGACGACGGCATCGAACAGACGTACTGGATTGGCATCGAAGTCGGGACAGTAGAGGTCGTCCGAAATCAGAGTCGACCACAAGTCGACGGTGACGGCACCGTCCACGATGGGTGCTCCGAAGAGGGGTATCGATACCGGCATGGTCGGCGCAGTGTTGTCGAGGAGTATGCGGGAGAGCGGCCTGCCAGCAGCTTCGATGTCGATCCAACCGCGACTCAGCCAGGCCGGGACGGTCGCGATCGCCGTCAGTTCCGCAGGAGTGGTGCCTTCGGGCACTGGCATCGTCAACTGCGTGCGTGATCCGAGGGCGCTCAGTTCGATTGTGCTGCCGAGGCCGAGTTGGTCGAGGCCGAATGTCGCTTCAGCGGACGGTGATATCTCGACGTCCTGATCCTGGGCCATTGCAGGAGCCGACTGTGCCAGCACTGTCGCCATCAGGGCAGAGACCGCGATTGTTCGGACGAAGCCACGAGAGCGAACGCGAGTGAATGGCGACATAGGAGAATAGACCCGGCCTTCGAAGCGGAGATGGTTCCTGGTGTCGATCGATTATGACCCATGTTCCGGCCCGGCTGTGACTCCCTGGACGATGAATTTGGTTCAGATGCACCGGATTCGACGTCGTTGCCGTTGTTGTCGGTTGAAACGAGTGGCAAAGAAACGTGAACGCCCCGCAAGCGCACGATTTTGCGTGCTCACGGTCTGTTTCCCGCTGATGTGCAGGGCTTTTCGGAACCGTCGATCGAACGGCAAGGTCCCGCATGCCCAGCTAGTCTCATGCAATGACGCGCACCCATGTTCTGCGATCGCTTGTGGTTGGAGCTGCGGCGATCCTCCTCACCGGGGTGCTCTCGACCGCAGCGCCGGTCTCGGCCGCGCCCGACCCGGGCAGCCGTGTCGCAGCCGACTCCGCAGGCCTATCTCTGGACGGGGAGCCCTGGTGGCCGACCGGATTCAACGCCTATCAACTGGCCACGGATTGGTCGGTCAACGCCGGCTGCGGGGCCATGGTCGATCTCGACAGCTTCTTCTCCGCTCTGCCGGCTCACTCGCTGACGCGGTTCAACGCGTTTCAAGCGCTCGCGATCAACCGCTTCACCGGGCAACTCGACTTCGGACCCATGGACGCCGTCTTCGCCGCCGCGGAAGCTCACGATCAACTGCTGATCCCCGTGCTGGCCCCCCAGGACGGGGCATGCGAAGGCGATGTATTCAAGGGTCGGCAGTGGTACGTGGACGGTTGGACCGCCCCGCCAACGGCGCCGGCCTTGCTCAGTTTCGAACAGTGGATGAACACCGCTGTCGATCGGTGGAAGGACTCGCCAGTGCTGGCCGCCTGGGAGTTGATCGGAGAACCGGAGACGAGTACCTGCACAGATGCCGCGTGCTCATGGTGGACCCGCACTTGCACACCCGACGCGGCCGCGATATTGCGCAATTTCTTCGACTCGGCAGGCGCCGGACTGCGCGCCCACGACTCGCAAACGCTGATCACCGCGGGACTGACAGGTGGTGGACAGTGCGGGAGTCAGGGCGACGAATACGGATACCTAGCAGAGTCGCCATTCGTCGACGTTTTGCAGTATCACGACTACGGCGCCGACGGCGTTCCGCTGCCCGGTGACCAATGGAACGGTCTTGCGCGACGCATAGCCCAGTCGTCGGACGTCGGTAAACCGCTGCTGGTCGCCGAGATCGGCGAAAATGCGGGGTCATGCAAGGATATCGGTGAGCGAGCCACGAGCATCGAAACCAAGATCACGGGCCAACGTTCCGCCGGTACGGCTGGGGCGCTGCTGTGGGCATTCGTCCCCGACCCCAGGCCGCAGGAATGCACCTTCGACATCGGGCCCGAGGATCCACTGTGGCAGGTAATTACCGCCGTCCGGTGGCCCGCGTTGGGCAGTTGATAGAAGGGCCAGCCCTGCTCGACTACCAGTACTGGTGTCGCTGCGCGTCGACTTCCGAGAGAAATAGAACCGCGTCTGCCCCATCCAAGTCTGCCGGCTTCAGAGGCAGGTGGCCGGGGAGCATCGGCTGGCCCACCTCCACCGTCGGCGGGAGGACTTCGAGGAGAGCGTGAGTCGAGAACAGAGCGCGGCGGGCGGTGGCGTCGGAAAGCAATCCTGCGAGCGTGCCGGGTCTGCTGTCGGGGTTGGCGTCGGTTGCGATGAACATGTAGCTCGAACCCAATTCCTGCCCGACCAGAGCGCCGGCGCTGACCCAGCCGCCGTCGACCGGTCCGCGCAGCAGATGTGCGTTGTGCGCGAACACCAGTGTGGATCCGCGTTCCTCCTTGGCGACGATGGCGAGGAGATTCTCGGCCATCATCTCGGCGCGCACGCTGAGCAGTCTGTCCATGCGATCGGGCCCTGGGGTCGCCATCGCCTCGTGATAGCCCAGCAAGCCCAGTGCGGTCCGGACGACCTGATCTGCCTCGGGGACAGCCAGTTCCGAGTGGATCTGGATCTCGGCTAGCTCGTCGACCATGATGCGCAATTGTCGGCCTCGATCGGATCTGCCGATCGAGGCCGACGCGTCGTACATGGCGGCCGGGTTGGTCCAGTCGGCTTCGTCTCCGATGAGCGCATCGAGGTCGCGGATGGAGTCGGGCAGGAGAGTTGATGGGAGACAACCGATCAGTGATTCCAGTGCGGTCCGCGGACTCGGCGCACCCGAATACTCGACCGGCGCATCGAAGCCGCGAAAACGGACTCGATCTTGAGGAGCCCGACCGGAGTTGTGATCGCGCAACCATTCGACGAGTTCGCGGTTGCTCGGTAGCGCGCCGAATCCATGGCTGAACCCAGTGGCAAGCACCTCGTCGAGAAGCACGTTGCCACCGCATACGTACTCGTCGACGATCGATGCGGCGAAACTGTCGGTCTCCAGTACTACCGACCGAAATCCCCGGGTGACAAGGCACGCAAGCAGCTCATTGCGCAGCGACGGGAACGCCGCAACCCCATGGGTCGGTTCGCCGAGGCCGAGCAGGCTCACTGGCTGATCGGCGAGGAGTTCGTCGATGGCAGCGCCGAGGCTCGTTGGATTGTCGACCTGTCGTGCGATGTCGAGCAGTGAGATTGACATGATTGTTCCCTTCTGGCTGCCTTCGACGCTATCGTTGAGTGCTCCATTGGGGCTTTCTGGTTGTTGTACAGGTATCTGTCCGAAAAGCTTCAAACCGAGGTGATTTATGAGACCCGTCGACCTGGCGAGGGGACACGCTTTGTCGACGCAGGCGATCCGCAATTACGAGGAGGCGGGCGTCCTCCCGCCGGCAGCGCGGAGCGAGTCGGGCTATCGGAGCTACACCCCGGTCCACGCCCAAGCATTGCGCACCTTCCTCGCACTTCGCCGAGGCCACGGTTATCAGCGCTCAGTGGAGATTCTGCGGGCGGTCAACCGCGGCGACACCGATGCGGGGTACCGGCTCATCGATCTCGCTCACGTCGAGTTGCACACCGAACGTGCGAGGAGAGCCGAGTCGGCGGCAGCCCTCGGCGGACTCACGGTCACCGCAATTCGGTCGGCCGCAGGTCAGTCGCTGACGGTCGGCGAGCTTGGCCGGCGCCTCGGCATGCACGCTGCCACCCTGCGCACCTGGGAATCTGCGGGAATAGTGCACCCTCGTCGCGACCGAGTCACGGGATACCGCATGTACGACGCCGAGTGCGTGCGCGACGCCGAGGTCGCACGTCAGTTGCGCCGGGGTGGCTACCCGTTGCGTCGAATCGCGCAGTTCGTCTCCTCGCTTCGCGAGGCGGGAGGAGCGGCAGCGTTGGCAGTCTTCCTTGACGAGTGGCAGGACCGATTCTCCGCGCGTAGTCGTAACCTGCTCAACGGGGCAGCGCAGCTGGATGCCTACTTGGGCCTGCTCGAGGACTACCGATCGTGCCGGTCTTGATTGTCGTCCAGATCATTTCGGATCGGCCCAACTACCTCGTCGCGAAGTTCTTGCAAGATTCCCCGTCGGGGCGGGCGGCCAGGTCGGGCTTCCCAGAGGTCCCATAGCCCGAGGACAATCAGGAACAGTCCGATGGGACCGCCCTGAAACCAGAAAACGTCCAGGTCCCAGAAGAAGGCAGCCAGGATGGCTCCGAAAGTGATGATGGAAACGGAACGAATCGCCGAATTGCCCATGATTTTCCCTTCGCTCAGCGCGAGGCCGACCGCAAACAACGGTGTGGTGATCTGCCCCGAGCGCTATTTCGCACAGCTGTACTATAAAACACGAACAGCGATTGTGCTAGGAACATCACGTGCCGAAAATTGTCGATCACGACGCCAGGAAGGCCGAGCTAGTGGCCGCTGTCTGGCGCGTGATCTCGCGGTCCGGCATGAACAGCGCGACAGTGCGCAGTGTGGCCGCCGAGGCACGCGTCTCGCCGAGTTCGCTGAGGCACTACTTTTCCGACCAGGGCGAACTGCTCATCTTTGCAGCTCAGGCCATGACATCGCGAATAGTCGCGAGACTCGAAAGCCATCCTGACGAGGGGGATGGGCTCGCGCGCGCCCAGCGGGTACTCGAGGAGATGCTTCCACTCGACGACGACCGCTCGGTCGAGGTGAGTGTGTGGCTCGAGGCTCTCACTCGGGCACGCTTCGATGATCGCCTTGCAACGTTGAAGACGGCGGGATGGTTCGGCGAACGCTACCTGTGCAGAGTGGCGTGGGCGCACTTGAAAGGCATCGATCTTCCGCGATCGGCGGAGGAGGTATTCGGTGCTGAAATCGACGAGCGGTCGGCGGCCCAGCTGCACGCATTCATCGATGGTCTGACGCTGCAGGCGATCACGTATCCGGAGCATTTGTGCTCGGAGGCTGTGCTCGAGCTCCTGCACGGCTATCTGATGGAGCGCTGGTCCCCGGACGTATAGCGAGCTGCCAGCACCACCCCTGGCATGCTGGTGCCATGGACTTCACGTACAACGAGGTCGGTGGCACTCGCGGCCCGCTTCCGGCAGGGTTTCATCACGTCGAGCGCAGGGTTCGGATAGCGTCCGGGCGCGCTGCCTTCGACGCGGCCGCGGCGGCGTTGTCGAGGTGGGACATGCATCGCGGGGCTGGGTTGCGTGTGCAGGCGTCGACGCCGACTGCTGAGGTGGATTCCGCCGTGACGTTGAAGCTGGGGCCGGTGAAGATTCCGTGCCGCGTCGTTTACGTTGTGGCGGAGGACAATCGGTCGGGGTTTGCCTACGGAACTTTGCCCGGGCACCCGGAGATGGGTGAGGAGTTGTTCGTCGTCGAGTTCGATCCGTCGGACGACGGGGTCTATGCCGTCATCGCTGCTTTCTCGCGTCCGGGTAGGTGGTACACGCGGCTGGGTGGTCCGGTCGCTCGCATTGTCCAGCAAGTGTTCACCGACCGGTACGTCGCTGCGCTGAGGAAGTCGGCTACACCCAGGTAGTCACAACCCGTCCACCTCTTTACAGCGCAAGCTTCGGGTGTGAACAAGAGGTGGTGTTGTGACGATCAAGGACCGCCCGTTTTGCATACCCCCTAGGGTATGTGGCACAGTGGGGACACGCCCTGGACAAGGAGGTCTGCTATGTGTCAAGCCGTTGCCTGCAATCGATGCGGTAGAACGACGTGGTCGGGATGCGGACTGAACGTTCGGGAGCGGCAGCGCTGCTCCTGTGCTCCGGCGGAATCCTAGCGCTCGTTCTTTCGTCGCTGAGCGCCCAATTTTTTGCTCGTCAATATACCCATGCCCGTATAAGGAGATAGATGTATACGCAGCTCGACCGGCCCAAACCGGCCGAAGTCACCTCGCCCGGCCTGCTGGGTCGCCTCGGTGGTGTCATGGTCGACCGACGCCGCTGGGTGTTCGGCACATGGTTGCTCGTGCTGGTTGTGCTGGGCTCCTTCGCCCCGTCCGTGTTCACGTCCCTGGCGGGCGCGGGATGGCAGGCCAATGGCTCCGAGTCCGTGCAGGTGCGTGAACTAGCGCAGGAGCACTTCGGTGGGAACTCGTCGGCTGCCGTTCAGGTGGTGGTCCACGCGGACAACACAACGATCGATGATCCGGCCGTGCAGCAGACGCTGACAGAGGCCACCGCGATCTTCTCCGCCGATGACCGCTTCGGCGAGATCATTCCGCCGCAACCGGGCATGACGATCAGCCCCGACGGTCGGACCGGCATCCTCATCGCTGGCGCAGACGGCACCACCGACGAGATGGTTGCCGCCGTCGACGAGGTCAAGGGCGAGCTGACGGCATTGTCGGGCAACGGGATCGAGGTCTATCCGACGGGCTCGTCGGCGCTCTGGTCGGACTTCAACAAGGCCAACCACGACGCGATGATCGCTGCCGAGTTGGTCTCCTGGCCCGTCACTTTGGCCATCATGATTCTCGCGTTCGGCTCGCTTGTCGCGGCAGGATTGCCTTTGCTGCTGACCATCGCCGGTCTCGTCGCATCGGCTGGTGGGCTCGTTCTTCTCAACAGTGTCACTCCGATTTCGGTGTGGGCCATGAACTTCGCGATGATGTTCGCCCTGGCGCTGGGTATCGACTACGCGCTGTTCATCGTCGCTCGTTTCCGTGACGCCTTGAAGAGAGCCGATGCCCGAACGGCCGTGGGCGTGACGATGGATACGGCGGGCAAAGCCGTTGTCCTATCCGGAATTACTGTGTTGGTCAGCCTGTCGGCGGTGCTTCTGGTGCCTGCACCTGCGGTGAGAACCATGGCCGTAGGGATCATGCTGGCCGTCACCTTCGTGCTGCTGGCGACCATGACGTTGCTCCCCGCGGCGTTGGGTGGCCTCGGAAACAAAGTCAACGCAGTATCCCTGCCCTATGCAAAGCGTCAGACGCACCGTTCACCGAAGTTCGCGGCCTGGGGTGAGTTGCTGCACAAGCATCCGGTCCCGTTCGCGGTCGCCTCGGTGGGAATTCTGATCGTGCTTGCGCTGCCGGTGCTCGGCTTGAAGGTCGCAATGCCGTCGATCTCCGTGGTGCCGGAGGATGCCCCGGTGCGTCAGGGATACGAACTGGTCCAGACGCAGTTCGGCGACGGTGCGCCCGGTGCGCTCCAGATCGTCTCGTCCACAGCCGATGCCGACGCCACCGCGGCGGCCGCATCGCAGGTCGACGGCATCGCTATGGTCACTCCGCCGCAGGTCGCTACCGACGGCTCGGGCTACGCCTTGCTGCAGGCAATTCCGACGGTGGATCCCTCGGACGAGTCGATGGGCACGATCATGAACGACCTACGTACCCAACTCCCCGAGTCAGCGCTGGTGGGTGGTGCACCCGCGGAGAACCTCGATCTCCAGCAGGCACTGAACGACTACCTGCCCCTGGTCGTCGGAGTCATCCTCGTGCTCGGGTTCCTGTTGCTGCTCGTGGCATTGCAGGCACCGCTGATAGCCATCCTGGGAACGTCGGTCAGCTTGCTGTCCACCGCAGCAGCATTCGGTGTCGCCAAGCTCGTCTTCCAGGACGGTCACGGCGCTTCGTTGCTCGGTTTCACCCCGCAGGGGTTCCTCAACGGGTGGGGACCGGTGTTCTTCTTCGCGATGATCTTCGCGATAGCGATGGACTACACGGTGTTCCTGCTGGCCACAGCCAAAGAGCATTACGAACGCACCGGGGATGCGAGGATTGCACAGGTGGACGGACTTGCGCACTCGGGACGCGTCATCCTCGCCGCGGCAGCGGTGATGGTTGCGGTGTTCTTCACTTTCGCTCTGTCCGACCCGCTGCCGCCGAAAGAGATGGGCATCATCCTCGGCGTCGCGGTTCTGCTCGACGCACTGCTCGTAAGGTTGATTCTGCTACCTGTGCTCCTCCGTCTGACGGGGCACGCGGCATGGTGGTCCCCAGCCTGGCTGCGCAAGATTCTGCCGTCGATCAAGTTCGCGCACTGAAATACCGACTCCAAGGAGAAGCATGAACATCGCACTGTCCACCACACTCGCCGACACGGAGTTCGACACCGCCATCGAGAAGGTCACCGCGGCTTTGTCCGAACAGGGCTTCGGCGTTCTCACCGAGATCGACATGCAGGCCACGCTCAAAGCGAAGCTGGGCGAGGACATGGAGAAGTACCGCATTCTCGGCGCCTGCAACCCGAACCTGGCACACCGCGCAGTCGGCGTCATGCCGCAGATCGGCTTGTTGCTGCCATGCAATGTGGTTGTCCGTGAAGACACCGCAACACCGGGAGCGGTGATCGTCGAAGCGATGAACCCCGAGATCATGGTCGAGGTCACCGGTGAACCCGGGCTGCGCCAGGTAGCAGACGAAGCGACTGCCAAGTTGCGTGCTGCAATCGACGCGCTCGGTGGCCAGGCTAGTTCCGCTTCCTGATGACTCTGGCGCTGGCGCTGCTGTTCGGTGCTGTCATCGGGGTACTCCTCGGGCTGCTCGGCGGGGGAGGATCGATCCTGGCCGTCCCGGTCTTGGTCTATGCGCTCGATCTTCCCCTGTCCGAGGCTGTTCCGACGTCGCTCCTCGTCGTCGGAATCGCAGCGGCCACCGGCGCCGTATCCAAGATGCGGGCACATCGGATCCAGTGGCGGCTCGCGGGCGTCTTCGCTGTAACCGGCATCGCGGGAACGCTCCTCGGCAGCATCATCGGTCGCCAGCTGCCCGACGCGGCCGTCCTGGCCGGGTTCGCAGTGGTGATGATCGTCGCAGGAGTACGGATGTTGACCAGCAACGACAATGTCGGAACAGCCTGCTCTACAGGGGAGTCCAAGATCAATTGGCGACGCTGCGCACCGCGGGCCATTCCAACAGGATTCGTCGTCGGAATCCTCACCGGACTCTTCGGAGTCGGCGGCGGGTTCTTGATCATCCCGGCGCTGGTACTACTGCTCGGGATCGAGATGAGCATCGCCATCGGAACGTCCTTGGTGATCATCGTCGCGAACTCGGCGGCCGGGCTGATCGCTCAGGCGGACGGACTCGGCGGCAACTGGCTGCTGACCGGTCTGTTCGCCGGGGCGGCGGTTGTGGGGTCGCTGTTGGCAGGCAGGTTCAGTGAGCGTATCGACGCAGACAGGCTGCGGAAATGGTTCGCGTACCTGGTCTTCTTGGTGGCGGGCTACATCCTCGTCGACCTGATTTTCCTGGGATAACGAGAACTATGCCCCCAGGGGTACGCTGGGGGCTCCGGATACAAACTTCCGGATACAACAAGGAGAACATCATGATCGGCGACGAAGACAGCATTGCACTCGTACTGAACCGCTTGCGACGCGCCCACGGCCAGTTGGCCGGTGTGATCGGGATGATCGAGAACGGACGCGACTGCAAGGACGTTGTCACCCAGCTCGCCGCGGTATCGCATGCGCTGGACAAAGCGGGCTTCAAGATCGTCGCGACCGGACTGCGCGAATGCATGAGCGGTGAGGCCGCAGACAGCAAAGAACCCATGACCGAAGCAGAACTCGAGAAGCTCTTCCTCGCACTGGCCTGAGTTTCTCGCCTGAGAGGACCACCATGACCACACTGGAACCTGACATTGCCATCATCGAGACGTCGAGCCTGGGTGATCGCAGCTACCTGATCAGCCATGATGGTGCTGGCGCCGTGGTCGACCCGCAACGAGACATCGACCGCATCGAGGCCCTCGCCCGCGAGAAGAACGTCCGGATCACGCACGTTCTGGAAACACACATCCACAACGACTACGTCACCGGCGGGCTGCAGCTCTCCCGCGCAACGGGAGCGCAGTACGTCGTCCCCGAGGGCGATCCGGTGGAGTACGAGCGGCGAGCGGTGGCCGACGGTGACATCGTCTCGATGGGCGGGGTCTCTCTGCAGGTCATGCATACCCCTGGGCACACGCATCACCATGTGAGCTACGTACTGCGCGACGCCGCAGACAAGCCCGTCGCGGTGTTCACCGGAGGTTCCATGCTCTACGGATCAACCGGCCGCACGGATCTGCTGGGATCCGATCACACCGACGAGCTCACTCACGCTCAGTTCCACTCCGTGCGGCGCATCGCCGACGAATTGCCATCCGGCACCGAGGTGTACCCCACCCACGGGTTCGGCAGCTTCTGCTCGGCCACCCCCACCACTGGGGAATCCTCGACAATCGGCGAACAACAGAACTCGAATCCCGCTCTGACACAGGATGAAAAGAGTTACGTCGACGAGCTGATCGCCGGGCTGGGGGCGTATCCCGCCTACTACGCGCACATGGGTGTCATCAACACCGCAGGGCCGAGGCCCATCGACCTGTCGATGCCCGAACCGGTGGACCCGCAGGCTCTTCGCAGCCGGATCGACGCCGGTGAATGGGTCGTCGACCTGCGTGCTCGTACCGCATTCGCCGCCGGACACGTAGGCGGCAGCCTCGGATTCGAACTGTCCGAGAGCTTCGTCACCTACCTCGGCTGGCTCTACGAATGGGGCGCCCCGCTGACGTTGATCGGCGAGGATGCGGATCAGATCTTGGATGCCACCAGGGAACTGGCCCGCATCGGCATCGACAGCCCATCCGGATCGGCCGTCGGCGACGTCCGTTCACTCGTCGGCGACAAAGAGTTGCGTTCCTACAGCGTCTCCGACTTCGACGGTCTCGCCGCAGCCACTGCCGAGCGCGACATCGTAGTGCTGGACACCAGGGCGGAGTCCGAATACGCCGACGGGCATCTCGACGGTGCCGTCAACATCCCTCTGCACCAGCTCCCGCACCACGTCGGCGACGTACCGGCAGGCGAAATCTGGGTGCACTGCGCCTCCGGCTACCGGGCGTCGATCGCCGCATCGATCCTCGACCGCGCGGACCGGACCGTCGTGCTCGTCGACGACGACTTCGACAACGCAGCGCCGGCCCAGTGAGCGACGACCGTCGTATCTACGCAGACAAGCAGCAGCCCGAGATCTACAAGGCGCTCGTTGCCGCGGCACGCGAATGCCGTACGAAGGCTGCCGAGATCGGCCTGAGCCGCGCAACGCTGGAACTGGTGAATGTGCGTGCCTCGCAGATCAATGGTTGCGCTTTCTGCCTCGACCTCCATACCCGGTTGGCGGTGAAGGAAGGCGTCACCGCTCAGCAACTCGGTGTGCTGCCGGCTTGGCGGGAGACCGAGGTGTTTTCCGAGATCGACCGGGCCGCGCTTGAAATCGCCGAGGCCGTCACAAACGTCGCAACCGACCACCTCGCCGATCCGGATTATGCCCGCATCCGTGGGCAACTCTCTGACGACCAGCTCGCAGTGCTCCTGCATGCGGCGTCGATCATCAACGCGTTCAACCGGATTTCGATCCTCAGTCAGCATCCCGTGACCCATCGCGACGCCCCGTCGAACTGAGGCCGGCTACTACCGCGATCGGCTTGCTGGGCATCGCGCGAATAGAGTGGCCGCATGGTTGTCGCTCGAAGTCGAAAAGCGCGTGCCGATCGTCGGCGAAAGAAGCGAGTGGCGACCGCCGACAATGACCTCACTCTCGCTCAATGGGGCGCAATCAAGCAGGCGTGGGGTGGTTGCGCGTACTGCGGTGCTGATGCGAGTTCGATGCAGAAGGACTGCGTCCAGGCGATCTCGCGCGGTGGCCGCTACACGCTCGGCAACGTCGTTCCGGTGTGCCCGTCGTGCAATGCGAGCAAGTGCAATGCCGAGGTCACCACGTGGCTGCGCCGGAAACGACTGGACGAGCGCCGTTTCCTGGAGCGTTTCGTCGAGATCAACCGTGAACTAGCTGATCGATTCGGCGACGTGTAAGGCCGGTTCGTAAGCTGCGTTACGGGATGATCGTTTCGGAGAGGGCGGCATAGGCGATGATGTTGTCGTCGTAGCTCGAGGCGCTGCTGTCGAAGGCGCCCCCACACGTGATCAAACGCAAACCAGCATGATCGATATCGCCGTACACCGTTTGCGTCGGGAACTCGGCCTTCGGATACTGCCGAATGTCGGTTGCCACGAACACCGTCACGCTGCCGTCCTCGCGGGTGACCGTGATGGAGTCGCCGCTCGCAAGTTCCCGCAGTCGGTAGAAAACCCCGGGACTTCCGCCCCAGTCGACATGGCCCGCAATGATGGAAGGGCCGAGTTCGCCAGGTGTCGGTGAGCCGGTGTACCAACCACCGGGGAACCCGCCTTGCGGGACTTCCATTGTGCCGTCGGATTGCAGCCCGAGCCCCATCAGGTCGGAGTCGACCCCGATCGACGGTATCTGGATTCGGACCGGAACGGAGGATGCGACGGGGACGGCTGCGGCGGCATTGTACGGCTGAGCTAGCGCCTCGCCGTTCGGCTGAGCAAGCGCCTCGTCGCCGGGAGGTAGCGCCGGCGCACCCAGTTCACCTGTAGTACCCGGGCTCGCCTGCTCGTTCAGTGAGGTCGTCGGCGAGGTCGCCGACGGCACCGTAGGACTCGAATCCGGTGCACCCGCACATCCGCTGACAAGCGGCACCATGAGCATCGCCGCGGCCGCAGCCCCCGCCGTGGTGACCCTGAACCGGGTCACCACGTGGGAGCTGCGTTCAGGACTTCCGCTACGCCTGAGTGGTGTCATCTTCATGGTTGATCAGCGTCGGCGGCGAATTGCGAGGATCCCGGCACCGACGGCGGCAGATGTGACCACCATCGCGATGGCTGTGCCGTTGGGCGCGCCGTCGGCCGAGGCATGGACGGCGGTACTTCCATCACCGGTCTCCACCGGGCCCTGAGGTACCTGCGTGATCTGTCCGCCCGGCGCTCCTGGTGCTCCTGGCCCGCCCGGTGCTCCCGGCCCACCCGGTGCTCCTGGCCCACCTGGTGCTCCTGGCGCGCCCGGTGCTTCCGGTGCTCCTGGAACATTGGGCAAGCCGGGAATCTGCGGGATCGTGATCACCGGTGGTACGCCCGGAATATCCGGAAGGGGAATGATCACTGGCGGTATGACGATTGGAGCGGTGTTGGTCGTGGTGGTCGGGCCCGTGGTGGTCGTGGTGGTCTGGTCGGTTGTTGTCTGGTCTGTGGTGGTGGTCTGATCGGTGGTGGTTGTTTCGTCGGTTGTGGTGGTCTCGTCTGTGGTGGTGGTTGTTTCGTCGGTTGTGGTGGTCTCGTCTGTGGTGGTGGTTGTTTCGTCGGTTGTGGTGGTCTCGTCTGTGGTGGTGGTTGTTTCGTCGGTTGTGGTGGTCTCGTCTGTGGTGGTGGT